>NZ_REFU01000001.1:1594532-1913439 GCF_003688915.1 Rhodococcus sp. SBT000017 | reverse complement strand
GCACGTGACCTGGCGGTGTTGCGCGCGGCCTTGCGTGCGACGTGCGCCAAGTACGACCACGAACAGCACGGTTTCGATCTGGCCTTCGAGTCGATGTTCAGGGCACCCGTCGAGAGCGCTACGGACGAGCATCGTTCGCCACTGGGAGCGCAGGTAGCAGGCGGATTGCCGACGGACCTGGACGTCGGCGCAGACCAGGAAGCGGCCAAATACGCCGAATACAACGAGCGTGCGGTCGAAATCGGTGATCTGCTCGACGCCCCGGAAGCGGACAAGGGCTTCAACCCGCACAAGGACGACGACGACATCAGTCTCTCGTCCGAGGACCACGATCTGTCGATCGACACCGACGGCGACATGGGTCGACGGGGTGTCACCTACACCGTCGACCTGGAGCGGTCCGGGTCGACGGCGGCCGGGGAGTTGGCGTCGAGCACCAGCGGAGCTGTTGCGGGACAGCTGAAATGGGAGGATCCGGCGAGCATCCTGGCGTGGTTCGATGCCTACGATCCGAGTAGCGTCTACGGCGACGGGAGTGATTCCGGTCCACTGAGTGCCGCGATGCTGGACCGGATCACCGATGCCGTCGAGGCTTTCGTCGCGGCGCTGGGTGAGCTGACCGGCACGATGTCCTCACCGGTACCGATCGACGGTGCGGCGCAGGCGATGGACCGGCACGCCGAGATCGAGCGCGCGAGTCACGAAGTGCTGCGGCACATGCGCGGCACCCCCCGGCCGCGGCCGCGTGAGCACTCGCGAGGGCCGTTGGACATGAGGCGCACCGTGCGATCGAGTCTGCGGACCGATGGAATTCCGTTTCGTCTGGTGACGAAGACACCGGTACCGGACAAGGTCCGACTCCTCGTGCTTGCGGACGTCTCACTGTCGGTACGGCCCATCACCGCGTTCACCTTGAGGCTGGCGCAAGCCATGCATGCGCGCGCACATCGATGCACGGTGATGGGGTTCGTCGATGCACCGGTGGACGTGACGACCACCCTGCTCGGCAGTACGGGGGACGGCGCGCTGGCGGCGGTGCTCGCGGATGCGCGTCTGGACCTCGAAGCCAGTAGCGATTACGGCAGCACGTTCGCCGATCTGCTGGACTCGCATGCCGAGGTGCTGAACAAGCGCACCGCGGTGATCATCGTCGGCGACGGCCGGTGCAACGGCCGCCCGTCGGGGCTCGATGCGCTGGAGAAGATTCGAAACAAGGTGCATCGAATCGCGTGGATCACCCCGGAAGCGCGCCGCTACTGGGCGCAGGCCGCATGTTCGATGGAGGACTACGAGCAGATCTGTGACCGGGTTGTGGTGGCGAGGGACGGGCAACAGCTGACGGCGCAGGCAGCCGAACTGGGGCATGCGCTGTCGTGACCTGACCGTGAGCGCCCACCACCTACCCGATCGGGTAGGTCGGAACCTGGCCCGGTGCTGGTGGGATTCGACGTACCCCCCTCGTAGGGTTGTAACCTGAATCACATGCCCGGATGTCTCGGGCCGATGGACAGCGAGGGTGTGAACCGTGGACCAGGCCGCTGCTGCGAACGTAGGCAAGGCGCTGCACGACCTCGACGACCGACGCGGCCGCCCGGAGACACCCCGCGTTCTCAAGTTCCATGCCCCGGAGATCGTGTTCGGTCAGGATTCGCTGGGTGAAGTGGCGCACGCGACGCTTCGGTTGGGCGGAGTGCGTCCGCTGGTGGTCACCGATGCCGGTCTGATCGACAGCGGTTGGGCGGGTCAGTTGATCGATCTGCTCACCGCACAGGGCCTGTTTCCCCAGGTGTGGAGCGAATTGACGCCCAACCCAAAGGACGTCGAGATCGAAGCCGGATATGCGGTCTACACCGCGTCAGGCTGCGATGTGCTGGTGGCCATCGGCGGGGGATCGGTGATGGATGCAGCCAAAGGCATTGCGATCCTGGCCGGCAACGGCGGCAGAATCCTCGACTACGAGGGCGTCGACCAGGCCACGCGTCCGATTCCTCCCCTGGTCATGGTGCCGACGACCTCCGGCACCGGTGCCGACGTCTCCCAGTTCTGCATCGTCACCGACACGGCGCGCTCGACGAAGATCACGATTCTCGGCCGGGCTCTGGTTCCCGACATCACCGTGATCGATCCGACGTTGCTCACGACTATGCCTGAATGGCTCAATGCAGCAACGGGATTGGATGCCCTGACGCACGGAATCGAGGCTTTCGTCTCGCTCGGACACAACCAGCTCACCGACCACCATGCGCTGCGAGCAATCACCATGGTGATGTCGCAATTGGCGCGGACCATCGACGAACCCGCCGACATGGTTGCGCGCGGATCGATGGCCCAGGCCAGTCTCGAAGCGGGGCTGGCCTTCACCAACGCGATACTCGGTGCAACGCACGCGATGAGCCACCAGGTGGGCGGACTGCTCGACCTGCCACACGGCGTGATCAACGGGGTGCTGCTGCCCCACGTCATTCGCTTCAACGCAGCCGAGGATCCCTTGCCGTACGTGGCGATAGCGACCAGTCTCGGGCTCGACGAGGGGCGTGCCGGGCCGGAGGAGGCGGCTATGGCCGTTGCCGACAGGGTCGACCGACTCGCTCGGCAAGTGGGAGTTCCTGCGGGCCTGGCCGAGATCGGCGTCAGCGAGTCCGACCTCGACGTGTTGGCTACCAACGCTTTACACGATGCCTGCATGTCCACCAATCCTCGCTCGGCGACGCACCGCGAAATGGTCGAACTGTTCCGGAGTGCACTGTGACGTCGGGACCCGATGTGACGTCCGGACCCGACCTGTCGCTGTTGACGGGACTGCGCTCGGGCAAGAACACTTTCTATCCCCAGTATCGCGGTGCGGCCGAACGGCTCGAACGCGTCGTCTATGCGCTGGAACTGATTTCACGGGCGCTGGTGCGGACGGTCGACGGCCCCGAGACGCTGGTGTGCGCGGTCGCGGAAGCAGCTCGTGCCCATTTGAGCGCGCAGTGGGTCGTGTTCGCGCTCGCCGACGGTGCCCTCCCGGATGCCGGTCCCCGGCGGCTGGTGCTCGGACCGGACGCGACGCCGTTTCTGGTCGACAACGTCGAGGGTCCACCGCTGCCGGAAGACGTCATCGACTGCCTCGAGTCGATTCGGACGTCCACCTGCGGTGACGGGCAGAACCCGGTCATCTCGGCCCATCACGCATTCGTGCCGATCGCGTTCGACGGTGGCGTCGTCGGCGCGTTCGCGGCGTGGACCGGCGATCAACGGGTGCTCGACGCCACCGACGCGGCCGTGTTGAGCATTCTGGCGAGTCAAACGGCTGTGGCGCTGCAGAATTCGGCTCTGTTCCAGAGCCGGAGACAGTTGCTCGAACGCACCGAGAGTGCATATGCCGAGGCGAATCGAACAGCAGCCGATCTCGCCGCCCGCAATGCCGAACTGTTGCTGACGCAGCGGCAACTGGGTGCCGCGCATCGACACCAGGTGCTCGACGACGAACGCCATCGCATCGCCCGCGAACTGCACGACAGCGTGACCCAGGCCGTGCTGTCCGCGGGGATGCAGATCGAAGTGTGTCGGAGCGAAATCTCGGCCGAGGAGCGCAGCGACAGGTTGGATCTGGCCAAGGATCTGACGCGTCGAGCTGTGGAACAGCTACGGTCGGCGATCTACGCGCTCAATCACCCGCAGGACGCCGACCGAACGTCGCTTCCCGAAATGCTCGAACAGCTCTCGGTGGTCCACATGCCCGACGAGCTGCAGGTGTCGTTGCGCGTGGAGGGAACTCCCATCGAGTTGAGCAGTGAATGCGAGCACGCATTGCTCCGCATCGCCGGCGAAGCGCTGTTCAACACAGCGGTGCACGCGCACGCGTCGCGGGCAATTCTGCGATTGACCTATACGCCCGATCAGGTGCAGCTGTCGATCGCCGACGACGGTGACGGCGATCCGGCCCACCTGCGCATGATGCTGCACATGGCCGAATCCACCGATGTCGACGGCAGGCACCGTGGATTGGCGAACATGGCGGCCCGCAGTCGCGAACACGGCGGGGCGTTAGAGATCCGCCGAGCCCGAACCGGGGGAGTGCGTGTAGCGGTGCGCATTCCACTCCAGGAACATTCCGAGAAGGGCGAAACACAGTGAGCGTTCCAACTGTTCGCACGGGGACAGGGCAGGTGGTGGCACCGACGGTGCGCATCGTGCTCGTCGACGATCACGCAATTCTTCGCGACGGGCTACGTTCGGTACTCGAACGCGAGTCCGACCTGACCATCGTGGGGGAGGCGTCCACTCGGGAGGAGGGATTGGCCGTCGTCGCGCGGGTGGAGCCCGACATCGTGCTGATGGACCTCAAGCTCTCGGCCAGCTCGGACTACGAGGGGCTTGCGCTGTGTGCGCAGTTGGCGAAGGCGCACAACGGAATCGGTCTGCTGGTGCTCACGACCTTCCTCGACGACCGACTCGTGGTGGAGGCCGTGCATGCGGGAGCGCGCGGGTACGTGGTCAAGGACGTCGACACCACCGAGTTGGTACGCGCGATCCGCGCGGTCTCGCGAGGCGAGAGCGCCTTCGACTCGCGGAGCGCCTCGGCTGTTGTCCGTTCTCTCAACGGCACACCGAGCAGCATCGAGCGCCTCACCGAGCGCGAGCTCGAAGTGCTACGGCTACTGGCAACGGGATTGTCCAACAACATGATCGGAACGAGACTGTTCATTTCGGCGACGACCGTCAAGTTCCACGTCAGCAACATCATGCGCAAGCTCGCGGTGTCCAGACGAGCCGAGGCCGTGTACGCGGCGAGCAAGCAGGGGCTCATCTAGAACGACGGACTCATGCCGAGGCCGGTCGCGTCTCGACCCGCTGCTTCAGTGCTCGATTGAACGAGGCGTAGCCGTCGTCCTCTTTGCTTGTGAACAGTCGCCGGAACGGCCGTACGGAGACACCGGAGAAGGTTTCGACGTTGTTCAGTCGGGTGGTTCCGTCCTCGTTCGGGATCAGGGTGAAGGTGTGTCGACCGACGAAGAAGCGTTCGGAGGCGATCGTCGCCGACCACTCGAGCTCTTGATTCGGAACGGCCGCGGTCACGAACGGCCGAAAGGACATGCCAGGCATGCGAATGGAGAGCCGGGTGCCCTTCGTCGCTGTTCCGCTCACGCGGGAGAAGTTGCTCCACTGGCCGTAGGAATCGAAGTCGGAGAGCACGTCCCAGACTTGCTCGGGGGTGGCGGCAATGTCGATGGAGAAGTGAGCACGATGCCCATGATGTGTCCGTTCGTGAAGGTTCGGGTGGGAGTCAGGCGCTGTGTACGGCGGTGAGAAATTCGAGCACGGCGTGGGCGGTCACATCGGGTTGCTGCGCCTGCGGGTAGTGGCCGGCTTCGGCGACCATGACGGCCTCGCCATGGAGCGTGTCGGCGATCCAGTGGGCCTCGGCCGCGGGATCCTTGAAGTCCGGGTCGAGTTCTCCCATGATCACCACGACGGGCGCGGCAACCTCACCGAGTCGGGCCTCGGCAACCGCGTGATCGGTCTGACGTGTCGTTTCCGAGAACGCCTTGCCGTACGGCTTGCGTTTCAGGCTGGTCACGACGGCGGTGCGGTAGTCGTCGAAGTCGTCGGGCTTGCGTCCCGCGTAGAGGGTGGGCATGTAGGACTTCCACATCACGGCAACCCACAGCGGGGCCATCATCGTGTGAAACATGGCCCGCGTGAACACATTCGAGGGTGGGTTACGTACGTACGGTCCGACCAGCACCAACCCGTCGACCTGGTGGGGATGATCAGCGGCCACGATCACCGCTGCTCCCGCGGCCAGCGAGTTCCCGACGATGACCGCCGATCCGCCGAGGTGGGTGATCAGCGCGTGCACATCGCCCGCAGTCTCGGCATCGCCGTATGCGATGAACGTGGTGTCGCTGTCGCCGTGGCCACGTAGATCGGTGGTTGCCACCGAGTACCCGGCTGCGACGAGGGCGGGCGTCAGGAAGCGGTAGGAGGAGCGCAGGTCGCCCATACCGGGAACGAGGACGAGAAGGGGTCCGTCGCCCTGAAGGTCGTAGGCGATACGTCCCTCCGGGCGGGAAATGTACTGGGTCGACGGGGTGGGATGCGGTGTTGAGGAAGTCATAAAAGCTACTATTACATGCCAATTAGCTATTGACAATAGCCAAACCGGATTCAGGGAATCCGGTTGCTGACGAGGGCCGATGAACGGCAGGCTATTGACGCTAGCCAAAAACTGGAGTAGCCATAGCCCGGTGAGAAACTACTGCTCGACGTTCGATTTCTGCATCAGCACCTGCGCGTGGTCGGTGTCCCGTGCCTAGGGCAGGTCTGACGCGTACACGCGTGGCAGAGGAAGCGGCGGTGATGGCCGATCACGTCGGTCTCGGCAAGCTCACCTTGGCAGCACTGGCGGACCGACTCGGCGTGCGGCAGCCCTCCTTGTACAAACACATCGACTCGATGGCAGGCCTGCACCGCGACATCGCCGTCAACGCCAAGCGCGAACTCGGCGAAGTGCTCGCGCGAGCGGCAGTAGGTCGTTCGGGAGCAGAGAGCATTTCCGCCATGTCGCGGGCCTACCGCGCCTGGGCGCTCGAGCATCCGGCCCGGTACGAGGCGTCGAATCTGATGCCCGCCCCGGGCGACAGCGAGGACGAGTCGGTATCGATGGCCGCCATCGGTGTCATCGCCGACGTACTGACCGCGTACCGCCTCGAAGGCGACGATGCGATCGATGCGATCCGGGCGTTCCGATCCACCCTGCACGGATTCGTCTCCTACGAAACGGCAGGAGCGTTTGCCATGAGTGCAGACATCGATCGAAGCTTCGAGCGTCTCGTCGACGGGTTCGTCATCGCTCTGACTCGATGGGCGGACACCAAGCCCCGCCCGGAGGCCGAGTCGGGTTGATGCGAGCACCCCTCGCGCGGGCGCAGAGCGCAAAGTAGACGGCGCTCCGCGTCCTGTTCGGAGCGTTCGCGAGGTGCAGGCTTCGGATAGCACACACCAGTGATATCCATGCCGAGGAGCACCCATGACCGTTCAGGAAGACACGCGCCCAGACGACGCTCCCACCGACCGCCCCACGGAGCTCACGGTTCTCGGAGCCTGCGGCCAGGACTGTCCGGATTCCTGCTCGATGGTGGTCACGGTCGCGGACGGTGTGGCGACCAGCGTCAGCGGCAGCAAGACCAACCCGTACACCAACGGTGGACTGTGCGTGAAGGTGGACAACTACCTGGACAAGGTTTACAGCCCCGATCGAGTTCTCTACCCGCTCAAACGATCCGGACCGAAGGGCTCCGGCCGCTTCGAGCGAATCTCGTGGGACGAGGCCGTTGCCACCATCGCGGAGAAGTTCACCGCCATCGCCGAGGAATTCGGCCCGGAAGCGATCATGCCGTGCAACTACCTCGGCACCCAGGGAATCACGCAGGGGCTCAACGTCGGGGATGCATTCTTCAACCGACTCGGCGCAACGGTCGCCGAGCGCACCTACTGCGACGCCGGCTCGTGCACTGCCTACGCGATGACGGTCGGCGACACGGCGGGCGTCGACCCCGAGAGCTTCGTCCATTCCAAGTTCATCCTGATCTGGGCGTCGAACATCATGAGCACCAATCTGCACCTGTGGCCGTATGTGGCCGAGGCGAAGAAGCGCGGTGCCAAGGTCGTCGTGATCGATCCGGTCAAGACCAGAACCGCGAAGGCTGCGAGTTGGTACATCCCCATTCGCCCCGGCACCGACGGCGCACTCGCGCTGGCGATGATGCACGTCATCATCGACGAAGGGTTGACGGACGCGGATTACATCGAACGTCACACCATCGGCTTCGACGAGTTGGCCGAGCGCGTGCAGCAATACACCCCGCAGTGGGCATCGGAGGAGACGGGCATTCCCGTCGAAGACATCTACACGCTGGCAAGGGAATACGCGCAGAGTCAGCCGACCGTGATTCGTATCGGCGTCGCGATCGAGCGCAGTGCCGGTGGCGGACAGAGCGTTCGGGCCATTTCGTGTCTTCCGTCGTTGGTGGGTGCGTGGCGTAAGCCGGGCGGCGGGATCCTGCAGCTGCCGCTGTGGGCGTTTCCGGTGAACTGGCCAGAATTTCTGCAGACGGACCTGCAGACTCCCGGCACGCGCGTGATCAATCTGTACCAACTCGGGGAAGCGCTGACCGGTGGGCTGAATCTGGACACGCCCCTCAAAGGCCTGATGGTCTACAACTCGAATCCGGTGGTGGTGTGCCCCGATCAGAAGCGGATGATCGACGGGCTCAGCCGCGAGGATCTGTTCACGGTCGTCAGTGACCATTTCATCACCGACACAGCCGATTACGCAGACATCATCCTGCCTGCCACCACTCAGCTCGAGCAGGACGACATCAATTTCTCGTGGGGCCACCTGTTCGTCACCTACAACAACCGTTCGATCGAGCCGATGGGTGAAGCCGTCCCCAACACCGAGCTGTTTCGGCGATTGGCCAAGGCCATGGGGTTCACCGAACCGGTGTTCTCCCGAACCGACGAGGAACTGATCGGCCTCGCCTACGATTGGAATGTCCCGGCCATGGAGGGCATCTCGATCGAGTCCCTCAAGCGGCTCGGGTGGCAGCGGCTCAATCTGCCCGGCCCCGACGAGTACGCACCGCACGCCGAGGGCAATTTTCGGACCCCCTCCGGCAAGACCGAGTTCCTGTCCTCGGCAGCGGCGGGCGGCAACTTCGTTCTGCCCCTGTTCCGGCAAGGCTCGAACGATCACCAACCGGGTCAACCGGTGGATCCGCTGCCGCACTACATTGCACCCCGAGAATCGCTGCGTACCAACCCCGAACTGGCGCAGAAGTATCCGCTCAACCTGCTGACGCCCAAGTCGCACGCCTACCTGAATTCGAGCTTCGGAAATCTCGACATGCATCGCAAGGTGCAGAAGGAGCCGACGTTGCTGATCAATCCCGTCGACGCCGAGCGTCGGGGAATCGCCTCGGGAGATGTGGTGCGGGTCTTCAACGATCGTGGAGAGTTCACCGTCGTTGCCAAGCCGGACAGGACGGTCATGGAGGGCGTCACGGTCTGTGCGATGGGCGCGTGGCGCAAGAACATGCTGTCGCTGTCCACGCCGGCCTCGCTGAACCCGACCGTGTTCGCAGACCTCGGCAACGCCCCGACGTTCTCCGACACCCTCGTCGAAGTTCGACCACTCGACGCCTGACCATCATCACCACTACGAAAACGAGGATTCGCCATGGCCTACGTCGTCACCGAAGCGTGCATCGACCTACTCGACAAGGCATGCACCGAAGAATGCCCAGTCGATTGCATCTACGAGGGCGCTCGCATGATGTACATCAATCCCGACGAGTGCGTCGACTGCGGAAAGTGCATGCCCGCCTGTCCGAACGACGCCATCTTCTGGGAACACAAGATTCCCGACGAGCAGACGAGGTTCGTCGACATTGCCGTCGAATTCTGTGAGGACGCAGATGCTTCCGGCGGCGCGGAGGACCTCGGTCCGATCGGGCACGACCATCCGGCGATCGACGAAGTGGCGAAGAAGTGAGTGGTGCAACCGTTTTCGAATGTGACCTGATCATCGTCGGCGCGGGCCCGGCCGGCCTCTACGGTGCCTACTACGCGGGCTTTCGAGGTTTGACGGTGACCGTCATCGATGCCCTGCCACACCCCGGTGGTCAACTGGCCGCGCTGTACCCGGAGAAGAAGATATTCGACGTCGCGGGCTTCCCGGCGATCAAGGCGCAACATCTGGTCGATTCACTGGTCGAACAGGCGGATCAGGCGAAGCCGGAATATCTGATGGGCCACGTGGCCACCGAACTCGAGGAGTTCGACGACTCCGTGCGCATCACGACCGACAAGGGCGTCACCGTCGTCGGAAAGGCCGTTCTCGTCGCGGCGGGCATCGGGAAGTTCACACCGAGGCCGCTGCCTACCGGTTCCGAGTTCCACGACCGTGGATTACGGTATTTCGTGCCCAGGCTGAACGATCTGGCCGGCGAGCATGTGATGATCGTGGGCGGCGGTGATTCGGCGGTCGACTGGGCGCTGAGTCTGGAACCGATCGCGAAGTCGGTCGTACTGGTGCACCGGCGCAACGATTTTCGAGCTCACGCCCGCAGTCTGGGTCTGCTCGAGCGGTCGAGCGTCGATGTCCTCACTCCGTTCGAGGTCGAGGAGATCGCGGGCGAGGACAGCGTCGAATCGGTGACGATCGTCGACGGTGCCGGAATCGAGCGGCGACAGCTGGCGGTGTCGAGTGTTGTTGCCGCACTGGGATTCAAGGCAGCACTCGGCCCCATCGCAACGTGGGGGTTGGACAAGTACCAGCGCGACATCGCCGTCGACCGTACGATGCGTACCAACCGGAGGCGAGTGTTCGCGGTGGGTGACGTTGCCGGACACGAAGACAAGGTCAAGTTGATCGCGGTCGGCTTCGCGGAGGCGGCCACCGCGGTCAATCACATCGCTCCACTGGTGGACGGCTCGGCAGCAATCGTGCCGGGCCACTCGAGCGACTCGATTCACTGACCCGATTGGGTCGTACGGTTCGGTTCGGCCCACGAGCGGGTGACTGCTCGTGGGTCGTCCGAGTGTGCGCAGGCAGCAGTGCGGTACTGGCGGGGGCTCATGCCGTATTGCTCACGGAATGCGCGGCTGAACACGGCGAGGTCCGCAAAGCCCCACCGTCGACTGATCTGTCCGAGAGAACGGTCGGCCGACACGCTGGCGATGATTTCACGACGGCACCGCTCGAGCCGCTTGACGCGGATGCTGCGGGCAACCGTCGTACCGCTGGCGGCGAAGACACGGTGGAGTTGGCGGGTCGAGACGAGCATCGCCGCAGCGACTGCGCCGGGCGAGAGCTCGGGGTCTGCGAGATGTTCGTCGATGTATCGCTGCGCCGACCGTACGAGTGCTGCACTGGGTGAGTCGATCGTCGGGTTGGTGGTGGTGTTGCGGGCGATCACGCTGACCAGGTCTCCGACCTCGTCGGCTATCGCCTGGGCCCCGGAGGCTCCCAGAGTCGAGCGGGTCGACCCCAGGTCGTGCAGAAACCGTCCGAGGAGGCCGCTGAAGCCGGCCGACCCGTCGAAAGCCATGGCTGTCATGTCGCTGGATTCGCGGTCGTCGAGTCGAAGCATGTGGCGGGGCCAGGTGAAGACTTCGAGCTCCCACTGGTCGTCGTCGGGATGGCCGTCGATGATCCAGTCGAACGGCCGCGAGGTGTCGTAGATGGCGAAGTCGCCGCGTGAGAGCGCGCATTCGCGGCCGTCCTGCACCACGATCGCGCGGCCTCGACGAATCATCCCGATCTGCACGTACTCGGTGTGGTCCTTCTCGATGAGCGAGTCGGTACGAGCGATGCGTTGTGTCGTGGACCGAACGCTCGAAACCTGCAGGTGCGCAAGCGACATCGAACGAACCGCGCCGGTGAATCGGCTATCGGCCACGTCGGCGACATCGAGTGCCACGAAGTGCTCGTTCAACATGTCGCACCAGTCTCCGCGGCTGGTCGTCCTGGCCGGGATGGAGAATCCGGATCTGGAGAGCATGAGAACCCCTTGTCGTCGGAGCCCGTCGTGATCGTGTCGATCAGTGCGATACAGGGGCTTCGTTCGAGGTTAACGCGCAATGTTTCGGCTCGATTGGCAGTTCGTAACATTGCCGGAAAGTTCGGCGACGCCGACGCAGCGTGGTCTCTGCGGATCAACTAGCCGTCACGGACGGTCAACTGCGAATCACCCGGTTCGGCAATTCTTGGTGCACATGAGGTGAAAGGGGTGTGCCGTGGGCGAAGTCGACACTGTCCGAACGATGGCCGCAAGACCGACCGGACCGAAACTGCGCGCGACCGAGACGTACGTCGCCGTGGTGGCCGATGTTCTGTCGGTCGAGGCGACGATCGACTGGGCGACACTGCCGCAGTGCGGGGCCGCCGTGACCTTCACCGGAGTGGTTCGCGAGTATTCGACGGGAAGATCGGGTCGTCCCGCAGGGGGTGTCGTGTCGATCGACTACCAGGCCTACGAGTCGGTGGCCCGAGTGCGACTGATCGAGATCGCCGACGCGGCGCGAGAGCGATGGGCAGGAATCGGACGTATTGCGTTGCTGCACAGGGTCGGATCGGTTCGGCTCGGTGAAGCCAGTGTGCTGGTCTGTGTGTCCTCGGGCCATCGAGTCGAGGCCTTCCTGGCCGCGCAGTTCTGCATCGACGTCCTCAAAGCGTGCGTGCCGGTGTGGAAGCTCGAACAGCGGGCCGGAATCAGCGCCTGGGTCGAGACCGGCGTCCAGATCGAGGGCGTCGAGCGAGCGGCCTCGCACTGGCTGCCCGCCACCTACGGACGTTCCTCGTGAGCGGTCTCGATGCGGGCATTCGCGATACTCGTGGACGAGCCCTTCGCGATCTACGGATCTCGGTCACCGATCGGTGCAACTTTCGCTGCGTGTACTGCATGCCCCGGGCCGAATTCGGCCCCGATCATTCGTTCCTGAACGCGAGCAGGCTGCTCTCCTTCGAGGAGATCGACAGAGTCGCTCGAGCGGCGGCCACCATCGGAATTCGCAAGATACGTCTGACCGGCGGCGAACCGCTGCTGCGCGCCGGAATCACCACGTTGATAGAGCGATTGAGTTTGATCGAGGACATCGATCTGGCGATGACGACCAACGGTTCGCTGCTTGCTGCGCATGCCGAAGAACTGGTCGCGGCCGGGTTGCGCCGCGTCACCGTCAGCCTCGATTCCACGGATCCGGACACTTTCGCTCGGATGAGCGACACGCGCGTCCCTGTGCAGACCGTGCTCGACGGCATCGACGCGGCCGTGCGGGCCGGAATGTCGCCGGTCAAAGTCAACGTCGTGGTGCGCCGAGGAGTGAACGACGGGTCGATCCTGGCCGTTGCCGAACGGTTCCGAGGCACGGACATCGTGGTGCGTTTCATCGAATACATGGATGTGGGAGCGACCAACAGGTGGGAGCTGGCCCAGGTCGTCGACGTCGAATCGATCGTCGACACGATCGGAAGGATCCACCCGCTGGAGAGAGTCGACGCGGAGTACGACGGTGAGGTGGCGATGCGGTATCGCTACCTCGACGGCAGCGGCGAAATCGGTGTGATCGGTTCGGTATCGGAACCGTTCTGCGGAGCGTGCACTCGTGCGCGGTTGTCCGCTGACGGCAAGGTGTTCACTTGCTTGTTCTCCTCGACGGGAACCGATCTCCGGGCTCTGCTGCGATCGGGAGCCTCGCAGGACGACCTCGTTGCGCAATTGTCGGCGCT
This sequence comes from Rhodococcus sp. SBT000017, assembly GCF_003688915.1. Classification (NCBI taxonomy): domain Bacteria; kingdom Bacillati; phylum Actinomycetota; class Actinomycetes; order Mycobacteriales; family Nocardiaceae; genus Rhodococcus; species Rhodococcus sp. SBT000017. The sequence continues at coordinate 1,900,160 of NZ_REFU01000001.1, read as the reverse complement.
GTGGCTGCGTCGAGACGATCGCTACTCGGAGCTGCGAGCAGGAACGAAGGACGGTGCAGTGCGTGACCGCATCGAAATGTCCTATATCGGTGGATGATCGGAGAGTGGGAAGTCCATGGCCGAAGTTCTGATGTTCGCAGCGGCCCGTCAGATTGCGGGTGAGGCGGCGCGAGACATTCCGGGGTCGACGGTCCGAGGGGTGCTCGATTCCGCGGTCGAGCAGTATGGCGCGCCGTTCGCGGATGTGCTTGCCGTGTCTCGGATCTGGATCAACGGTCGTTCGTTGGGGCGCACCGAGGATTCGCCTTGCTCGGACATCGACGAGATCGCCGTGCTGCCTCCGATTTCCGGCGGATGAAGTCTGCGCAGGTCGATATCCGTCCGACTACGTATCGGACGGTCGACGAATATCGTTGTGCCGTGCAACGACTGGGTGTATCGCCAAGCGTTCGCTCGGTGTCGATCGACAGTGCCGTGGGACGAGTGTTGGCCGAGGACATCGTTGCCGATCGTGCACTACCGGCGTTCGACAATTCCGCGGTCGATGGATTCGCAATTCGCGCTGCAGATGTGGCCGACCCCGGTCTGCTTCCTGTCCGGTCGAGGGTGTCCGCGCGCAGTGTCGCGGGTCGGCAGCTCTCAACGATCGAGGTTCTGCCGGGGCAGTGCGTCCAGATCATGACCGGGTCGGTGGTGCCGTGCGGCGCAGACCTGGTGATCCCGGTCGAGCGAACCAGCGGGTTCGTCGAGTCCTTCGGTTCGGACGAGGTCACCATCTTCTCGCTCGATTCCAAGAGCAACATTCGCACCCGGGCGTCGGATTTCGAGGTCGGTGACGTTGCGGTCCGGGCGGGAACGGTGGTCACCCCCGCTCAGGTCGGCGTGCTCGCCGCCCTCGGCCGCACCCACGTTCGGGTCGAATCTTCTCTGACCGTCGCTTTGCTCTCGACGGGATCGGAGATCCGCGGTGTCGGGACCGAACTCGTGAACGGTGAGTGTCACGACTCCAACGCGGCGATGATCGTTGCCGATCTCACCCGGTGCGGTGCCGACGTGCACCTCGAACCGGCTGTGGCCGACGACGTGGACGCATGTCGGGCGGCACTGACCCGGTGCGCCGACGCTGCGGACGTCATCGTCACCACCGGTGGCATCAGCGCCGGTACCGAGGAGGTGGTTCGGCTCGCACTCGCGGGTCAGGAGGTCGAGTTCGTCTCTGTCGCAGTGAGACCGGGAAAGCCGCAGGCGTGCGGGCGATTCGAGGAAACTCCGATCGTATGCCTGCCGGGAAATCCGGTCAGCGCATTGATCTCCTACGAATTGTTCGTCCGACCGGTGGTCGTTGCGGCACTGCGAAACCCGCAGGCGGAAAGAACGATGAGAACGGTCAGGGCTGAGGGGGAGACGCCTCCTGCCTCGGCGATACCCCGGGTGATGCTGGGCGTCGTCGACGGTGACGACGCCACGATCATTCGATCGCACTCGGTCGGTGCGCTCGCTCGCGCGAACTGTTTGATCGTGATTCCGCCCTCCGACGGCGGCCTGGGTCCGCTGGGCGAGTACCCCGCGTTGCTGCTCGACTCGGTCGCGTCGACGCGGCGAGGTACGTGCATCTGAGGGCGCGGAGAACCTCTCCGCGCCCCGCACGCCGGTGTGAGGAGAGTGCACGCATTTCGTAACGCAAATGCCTCGGATGGCTTACGCCCAAGGCTTACCGTGTGTGCACTCGAACCTAGCGCGGAGTGCATCATGACGTCATATTGGACAACCCGGGGACTCGGCCCGGCCGATCAGATGAGCTATTGGGCCGATGTTCTCTGCCAGGCATTCACCCCTCTGGCACCGTGGCGATCCAGAGACCATGTCGAACACAGCTCGTCGCGTTCCGGACTTCCCGGATGGGTGCGCTCCGCAGCGATCGGGGGTGGCAACGCAGCGGAGATCGCCTCCTGCACACAGCGAATCGATCACGGAAAGCGCGAGGTCGCCCGCGCAGACGAGGACGTCGTCTTCGTGAATCTGCAGCTCGACGGCCACTGTACGACCACTCAGGACGGGCGGCAGTGCACGGTCTCCCGAGGTGAGTTCGCCATCGTCGACTCGACACGCCCGTACCGGCTCGAGTTCGTCGAGCCCGGCAACGACGAACTCTGGCGGGTCCTGTCGTTTCGGCTGCCACGACCACTGCTGGCAGACGTGGTCGGACCGTCGGCGGGGACCACGGCTCTGCGCTTTTCGAGCTCATCGGGCTCGGCTCGCCTACTGAGCTCGTTGATGGTGGAGACCTGGCGGACCGATTCCTCGCTGCATCCCGCTGAACGACAGATGATCGGTGCTGCCCATGTCGACCTGCTCCGCGCAGTGCTGGGAGCGACGGCTGAACGGGACACCGGATGCTCGTTGCAGACCGACGAAGCACTTCGGGTCGCCGCCGTTCGGTACGTCGAGTCCCGGCTTCCCTTCGGCCGAGTTCCCGCCACCGATGCGGCCCGCCATGTCGGGGTCTCGGTACGCACGCTCCATGCCCTCTTCGAGAGGACGGGAACCACTTTCGGTGCTGTGGTACGTAAGCATCGCGTCGAGGCGTGTCGTCGTGAGCTTGCCGATTCGCGTGACGATCGATCGATCGGAACGATCGCTGCAGCGTGGGGATTTTCGGATTCGGCGCACCTGGCCAAGTCGTTTCGATCGCACTTCGGATGCAGTCCGGTCGAATACCGGGCGTCGATGAAGACCAGGGCACTGCCGCAGCATTAGCGAAACGCTCTGTCCGAGTGTGCAGAACGGTACCGACGATCGTGCAGTTAGGTACAAGACCGGGATGCATCGGGCCGTGAAACATGGTGTGCAGGGCAGCGTCGCCCGATTCCGTTCTTCACCCCACCAGGACAGACATCGAGGAGTCTCACATGACCCTGAGTTTCGAGCTCAGCCCCGAGCAGATGGCCGTGCGCATTCAGGCGCGGCAAGTGGCGGACGACATTCTGAGCGGAGTAGCGGCCGCTATTTCCTCCATACAGCGCCCCGAGGATCGCTTCTACGCACTGCAGCCGGTCTACAAGCAGCTGGCCGGTCTCGGATTCGTCAAAGGACTCGTGCCCGACGAATACGGCGGCGCGTACTTCGACAATCTCACCTTCGCGCTCGCGGCCGAGGAGCTCGCTCGGGTCGACATCAACACTCCGACTGCATTGCTGGGCACGGGATTGGGACTGAACCCGATCATCAATTTCGGTACCGAGGAGCAGAAGAATCGTTGGCTTCCGACGTTCTGCGACGGCGAACCCCGATTGGCTGCGATCGCCTACACCGAGGTGACCGGCGGGGCGAACTACGATTCGGAGGACCCGACCGTCGGCATTCGGACCTTCGCTCGCCGCGAGGGCGACGAGTGGGTGATCAACGGCGCCAAGCACTACACCACCAATGCGTCGGGCTGGGACGGGCAGGGAGCCGACCTCATCAGCGTCGTGTGCCGCACCGATCCGGCCCTGCCGCCGTCGGAGTCGCTTGCGGTCATCGTCGTCGAACGGGGAACACCCGGGGTCGAGATCACCGACATGATCGACACCATCGGACATCGCGCCACCAATTCGCCGAGGGTGGAATTCCGCGACGTACGCGTGCCCGTCGACAACCTTATCGGCAGGCCCGGTGACGGGTTGGACATCGTCGCTACTGCTTTCTCGTGGACGTGCTCGTCCATCGCTGCCGCCTGTGTGGGGCGGATGCGGGCTGCCTTCGACTACTCACTGGAGTTCGCCAAGACCGACCATCGGTCCGGCCCGGTGCCCGTCATCGATTACCAGAACGTCGGATACATGTTGACCGACATCAAGACTCGTATCGAGGCCGTTCGCTACTTCGCCTGGAAAGCAGCCGACCACTTCGACCGCACCGGCGGGCGCGACCGCGAATTGGCCAACGAGGCAAAGATATTCGCGTCCGAGACGGCAGTGCAGGTGGTCTACGATGCGATGCGACTGGTCGGGGTCGACGCGTACACGAACCTGACGCCGATCGCCGCGATCATGGAGGACGTGCTGTGCTTCCCGGTGTACGACGGCGGCAACATGGGCGTCCGGCGACGCAACGTCCACAACCTGCTCAAGGCAGAAGGCTTCGATTCACTTGCCGCAGCAGAGAATCGACTGTCGGTACCCGAACACGCTTAGGCCAATGACGATTGTGGTGTCAGGATCCGATCGATCCTGACACCACAAACGCCCCCTCGCTCGGATCCGGGTCGATACACCACGATCACCGGCGAAAGGCTGACTGAGCCTTTACTTCTCGGTCATCTCTTCGGGAATATTCGGGAGCGTGTGCGACTCCGGGATCTCGGGTGGACACTGTGGTAGTCCTGACCGATTGTCCCGAAGTCGGTTGCCACCGATCTGCCTACGTCAGATCGCGTCAGATCGGTGGTGAGTCGGGGGAACGAGCACGCGAACGACATCGCTGAGTAGACGCTGAACGAGATGCACAAGGCGATGGGTACGTCGCGCAGGGCCCGCCTGTTCGGGACGGTCGTCCATGCTCGGTAGAGGCTCAGGTGACGACATTCTGAGTTCGATCTCGGCTGATTGTCCTGCTCGGAGTGCTGAGTACGACCTGCCGAGTCTGAGGTTCCGTTTCTGTCGGTGGGCCGGGTTACTCTTCACCTCGTTCGAACGCACGTTCTGAAATTGTTGCTCACCGGGGGGTGAAAAATGGGGGCAGTACCGACCGTGTCACTGGAGGGGTTGACCGCTGCCGCGCGTGAGGAGAATCGGCAGGCGGCACGCAAGATCACCGCCTGCTATCGGGTGCACTGCGACTGGATCACCCGCGACACCAAGCACAAGCACTACAGCCGATACGGGCGCACGGAAATGGCTGTCGCGTTGGGCTGTTCGGCGACGGTCGCCGAATCGTACGTGTCCGTCGGCGTTGCCCTGCACACCCGACTCCCACTGTTGCGGGCAGCGTTCGAGGCCGGGGAGATCGACCTCCCCCGCGTGCGGACCGCATGCCGGATCCTCGACAACCTCTCCGACGCGATCGTGACGTCGGTGGAGAAAGAAGTGGTGGAGGCGGCGCGGAGGTCGTCCCCGGGTCCGCTCGAGAAGGAGATCTGGGACATCCTGGTGCGGGTCGCACCCGAGGAAGCAGCGGCACTGCGGGAGTTCGCGAGGAAGTTCCGCACCGTCACCTACAGTCCGGCCGGGGAACTCACCCGCATTCGGGCGGAGTTGACCGCACCCGAAGCCGCCGCCGCATGGCAACTCCTCGAAGAGATGGCCGACACCCTCTGCCCGAAAGACCCGCGCGGGAAGAAGGAACGCCTGTGCGATGCGTTCATGGCCCGCATGCACGGCGAACCCCGACTGGCATGCCTGTGCCAACGGGAGGATTGTCCCAAGAAGGATGCGGTGTTGCCGGATCGGCGAGTGCCGTTGACGATGATCACCGTCGACATCGCCACCCTCATCGGACTACTCGCCAACCCCGCCTACCTGGCCGGGCACGGCTCCATCGACCCCGATCTCGCGCGGGAGTTGGCCCGCAGCAGTCAGTGGCAGATCCTGCTCACCGAAGCAGTGACCCTCGCCGAGAAGCTGGGCCTCGCCGTGCAGAACCCGGAGACGGGGGAATGGGAACGAGCACCGAAGGACCGGAAGCAGGAGGACTCGGGGTCGGATACTGACGACGATGCTGATGCGGCAACAACGGACACGGACACGGACGCCGACTCAGGGACTAGCACTGCTTCGGGAACACGCGCTACCGAGACTCACAGCCGCACCGACAGCAACCCGGAACCCGAGACAGAGACCGAATCCTGCCCGACCACAGGAGCTTCCGTCGACGTCGAAACCGATGCGGCTACTGCCCCGAATACGGAACCGGCGAACGAATCCGCCACCGCAGCATCGCCCGCCCCCGCGCCCTCTCCGACCAGCGCGACGGCAACGACCACGACCGCCTGGCCCTCGCCCTCGCCCTCGCCCTCACCGACCACCGTGACAGCAACCGCATCAGGACCGTCGGCGGCGGGATCTGCGTCCAACCCGGGAACAGGTCGCGACCCTGGCACCGGTCCAGCACCCTCGCATGCAGCATCGGCCCGAGGTCCGGTCGGCACATCAGATTCACCTCGCGACCCGACCGGCGAACCACCTCGAACACCGGATCCAGCACAAGGACCTGTGCCGACGCCGAAAACTGAACCGCCACCGACAACAAGCCCCGCGCAAGGAACAGTTCTCGCGCCGGACCCGAGGACAATGACATCACCGGATCCGAGGGAGGGCCAGACGGAGGACAACCCTGCCCATTCAGCGGCCGATCCAGCTCCACCCGAGACCGGGGTAGGCGAAGGCAGTCCACGACGGACGCAGTCACTGACGTCTGCCGCAGTGATGTTCTGCACCCACACTCCCGTCGGCAGGTGCACACGGCACAGCTCTGCCCTCGACCTGGACGCCATCAGACATCCCGATCGCAACATGAGGGCACTCGATCTACGCTCGACGATCCGGCCAAACCGAACCGTCCACACATCAGGCCACACACCCTCCGGCATCTACCTCGGCACCGCGACCCTTGCTGCCGCACTCGAAGCCGCCATCGCCGCCGACCCCACCCTCGGCAAGTCGGTACCGCGCGACCCCCTCACCGACCGGGCCCTGATCTACAGGCCCGACACACTCACCACCGCAGCCGTCCGACTCCGTGACAAACACTGCCGCTTTCCTGGTTGCTATCGACCCGCCGCACGCTGCCAACTCGACCACGTGAACCCGTTCGACCACACCAACCCCCTCGGCGGCGGCTGGACCACCGTCAACAACCTGCAATGTCTTTGCGAGTTCCACCACACGATCAAAACCGCCGGCTACTGGAAAGCTGTCATGCTCCCCGGCGGAGCCATCCTCTGGACATCGACCTCCAACACCACCCGAATCACCCTGCCCACCAACGGCACAGCCGTACCCGTCCTCGGCAACGACCTCAGACCACACATCCCCACCACACCCCGAAACTCCGGCATCATCGCCTACCCCAACCCACCCGACAACCACGAGCCGGTCACAGAACCAACCGCCGAAGACGCTGACGAGCCGCCGTTCTAGGTGTGCTTGGGGCAATACTCCCAGGATGCGAAACCTGTTCAGGTGAACTGGTGTGCCCAGGTCTTGTCGATCACGAGCCACCCGCCGTGGTGCTCCGAGGTCTCGATTTTCGAACCCGTCGACCGACCCAATGCCACCAATGTCTGCGCGTCGAACGTGCGGACGTGTCCGTGGCAGGCGGTGGTCTCGGTCTCGAAGGGCACAGCAACGACGACACGGGTGCGCGCGATCCGTAGCGCTTCTTTCATTATGCGCGTGCCTGTTTCGGCGTCGACGTGCTCGAGGAGATGCAGTGCGGTCACGGTATCGACACTGTTGTCTGCGACTGGAACATCGGAAGCATCACACACGACAGTGTCGAGCGTGATCCCGAGATGCGGGGCAACGGTGGCGAGCAGACGCATGGTGCCGGCGGAGAGGTCGGTCGCAGTCACCGAGTGACCCTTCTTCGCCAGTCGTAGCGGAAAGAAGCCGAAACACGACCCCAGGTCGAGCACCGATCCGACGATCAGGCTCTCCGCGCGTTCATGGACGGGCGCGAAATCGGCGGTGCCGGAGAGTAGTTCGTCCAGCGAATTGCGGTAGTAGGTGGCCCAGGCGTCGACCGGATCGGCGACGGTGGTGCGGACGATCCCGACCAACACCAATTCGAATTCCCGCTGCGACAGACCCACATGACGTGCCTGTTCGGTCACGATCGGAACCAGGCGCTCACCGATCTCGGCCGACGTCAGGCCATGGCACACCTGCACGGTCGATCCTGTTCGGGCTGCGTCCAACTCGAGTCCGGGTATATGACGGACCACGACGTTCTCGTGACCCCACACGTCGTCGGGACTCGGTGCGAGCGCATCCAGTTCGGTCATCTCGAAAGCCTTCTGTATTCGTATGCACTAAGGCGGTGGGGTCAAGCCGGACTGCAACGGTGCGATTCCGGCAGTGAGTAGCTCGACCAGACTCGATCGGTCATCGGTCAGCCACTGCTCGTATGCCGAGATTGCCACACCGAGGACCATCCAGCCAACAGTTCGCGGAAAGTGGTCTGTCGGATCGGAAGCGGTTCGTGCGGCAACGTATTCGGCGATGACGGCTCGCCAACCCTCGTACATGACCATCGAATAGCTCTGCAGTGCAGGATTGCTCAGTATCAACGACATCCGTTGTCGGTGAACCGCGGTTTCTTCTTGGGGAAAAGTATTGAACTGCAACAAGGCCGAACGTAGTCCATCGGCGAGTTCTATGTCCGCGGGTAGGCCGTTCAGATGTGCCCTCAGCGCTGCGAGTTGAGCGTCGAAGTCACCCCAAGGAACCGCATTCTTGGACGGGAAGTAACGGAAGAACGTGCGCCGAGCGATGCCTGCCGCGTCGGCTATGTCGTCGATGCTGGTCTCCTCGAAACCTCGGGAGGCGAACAGTTCGATCCCGAGATCGCTCAGTTCGCCCCGTGTCGTGGACGGGCGCCGACCTACCCGAGTGGACGGTTTCTCGCTCCTGGCCATATTTCCCTTCGATCTACTGGTTTTTCTGCACCCAGTGCCATTATGGTGGTGATCCAAGCCACTGTCGATCACGATTGTGGTCCCCAACATCTTTTGGAGGTTTCAGATGTCGAAGAACAACGAGAACCCTGTGGTAGGCACCGCCGTCGTCGAATCCGATCTGGTCGAAGAGTCGTTGGTCGAGGAAGTGTCGATCGACGGCATGTGCGGCGTGTACTGATCATGACTGTTGCAGTGCAGGGCGCACTCGATGTGGATGTGCCGTGGGCATTGCATCCGCAGGTGGCGCTGCGTCCCGAGTCGTTCGGGGCGCTGCTCTACCACTTCGGAACTCGCAAGCTCTCCTTCCTGAAGAACCGCACGATCGTGGCGATCATCGAGTCTCTTCCCGATCATCCCGATATGCGCACCGCGATCGCGGCCGCAGGGATCACCGAGTCCGGATCGGCTCCGTATGTGAAGGCACTCGCGACGTTGGCCGACTCGAAGATGATCACGCCCCGCTAAGGACCATTGACCCTCGACACCTTTCTGGACAGGACCGACCCACATGACTTCCACTCTCGAAAGACCCGCTCCGGTAGGAAAACTCGTCGATCAGTTCGAGCTCGGTCTCGACGCACCCATCTGTCTGACGTGGGAATTGACGTACGCCTGCAATTTGTCGTGCGTGCATTGCCTGTCCTCGTCGGGTCGTCGTGATCCGCGTGAACTGAGCACCGAGCAGTGCAAGTCGATCATCGACGAGTTGCAGAAGATGCAGGTGTTCTACGTCAATATCGGTGGCGGTGAGCCGACGGTGCGGTCGGATTTCTGGGAGCTCGTCGACTACGCGACTGCGCATCAGGTGGGGGTGAAGTTCTCCACCAACGGGGTCAAGATCGACAAGAAGGTGGCGGCGCGGTTGGCGGCCTCGGACTACGTCGATGTGCAGATCTCCATCGATGGCGCGACCGCGGAGGTCAACGATGCGGTCCGCGGACCAGGTTCGTTCGACATGGCGTGCCGTGCCCTGGAGAATCTGAAAGAAGCCGGATTCCGGGACGCGAAGATCTCCGTCGTCGTCACCCGACACAACGTGAGCCAGCTCGACGACTTCAAGGCGTTGGCCGACAAATACGCTGCGACACTGCGAATCACCCGGTTGCGGCCGTCGGGCCGCGGTGCGGATGTCTGGGACGATCTGCACCCGACGGCCGGGCAGCAGCGTGAGCTCTACAACTGGCTCGTCGCCAACGGTGAGGGTGTGTTGACGGGCGATTCGTTCTTCCACCTGTCTGCGTTCGGTGACGCTCTGCCCGGGCTCAACCTCTGTGGCGCGGGACGGGTGGTGTGTCTCATCGATCCCATCGGCGACGTGTATGCCTGCCCGTTCGCCATTCACGAGAACTTCCTCGCCGGCAACATAGTCCGTGACGCGAAGGACGGTATGGGAGGGTTCCAATCCGTCTGGCAGACCTCGGAGTTGTTCCAGGAGTTGCGCTCCCCGCAGACCTCGGGTGCCTGCACCAAATGTGCCCACTTCGATTCGTGCCGCGGTGGCTGCATGGCAGCGAAATTCTTCACCGGTCTCCCCATGGATGGCCCGGATCCCGAATGCGTCATCGGTAACGGCGAAATGGCATTGGCAGCGGCGGGCGAGATCCCCAAGTCCAGTGGCGATCATTCCCGTACCGGCCAGCGCAAGACCCCTCGAAAGTCGGTGCCGCTCACGTTGATGATGCGTCCGCCGGCGAAGATCTGCGACGAGAACCCGCTCGCAGGAACGGAACAGGAAGCACAGTAATGGCCAAGAGTGCGTGGTTCGAGACCGTTGCCGAAGCGCAGCGGCGGGCGAAGAAACGTCTACCGAAATCCGTGTATGCCGCGCTGGTAGCCGGGTCCGAACGTGGGTTGACGATCGACGACAACATGGCCGCGTTCGGCGAACTCGGCTTCGCCCCGCACGTGGCAGGATTGTCTGACAAGCGGGATCTGTCGACGACGGTGATGGGGCAGCCGCTGTCGTTTCCGGTCATGATCTCCCCGACGGGTGTGCAGGCGGTCCACCCCGACGGTGAGGTCGCTGTCGCGAGAGCTGCTGCGGCGCGGGGTATTCCGATCGGGCTGTCGTCGTTCGCGAGCAAGTCCGTCGAGGAGGTTGCTGCGGCGAATCCGCAGACGTTCTTCCAAATGTACTGGGTGGGCTCGCGCGAGATCCTGCTGCAGCGGATGGAGCGGGCCCGCGCAGCAGGTGCGGTCGGGTTGATCATGACGTTGGACTGGTCGTTCTCCAATGGCCGCGACTGGGGTTCGCCGTCGATCCCGGAGAAGATGGATCTCAAGGCAATGGTGCAATTCGCACCGGAGGGCATCACCCGCCCGAAGTGGTTGTGGGAGTTCGCCAAGACCGGCAAGATCCCCGACCTGACTACCCCGAACCTCACGCCACCGACCGGCGGTCCCGCGCCGACGTTCTTCGGAGCGTACGGCGAGTGGATGGGTACTCCGTTGCCGACCTGGGAGGACGTGGCGTGGCTGCGGGAGCAGTGGGGCGGGCCGTTCATGCTCAAGGGTGTCATGCGGGTCGATGACGCCAAGAAGGCCGTCGACGCAGGAGTGACGGCGATCTCGGTGTCCAATCACGGTGGCAACAATCTCGACGGCACACCGGCACCGATCCGGGCGCTACCCGCGATCGCGGAGGCCGTCGGTGATCAGATCGAGATCACCCTCGACGGCGGAATCCGGCGCGGCAGCGACGTGGTGAAAGCACTCGCACTCGGTGCGCGTGCGGTGTTGATCGGGCGGGCGTACCTGTGGGGTCTGTCGGCCGGTGGCCAGGCCGGTGTGGAGAACGTACTCGACATCCTGCGCGGCGGAGTCGATTCGGCCGTCCTCGGACTCGGACACACCTCGGTGCACGACCTGTCACCGTCGGATGTGGTGATGCCGGCCGGGTTCGACCGCAGGCTGGGTGTGTGACCGACTGGTTCGAGACTGTCGCCGAAGCGCAGCGGCGCGCGAAGAAGCGGCTTCCTAAGTCCGTGTATTCGGCGTTGGTCGCGGGATCAGAACAGGGAATCACCGCCTCGGACAACACCGCTGCGTTCGGTGAACTCGGATTCGCCCCGCACGTGGCAGGTTTGTCGGACGCGCGCAATCTGTCGACAACGCTGATGGAGCAGTCGCTGTCGTTTCCGGTGATGATCTCCCCGACGGGTGTGCAGGCCGTACATCCCGATGGTGAGGTCGCCGTCGCGAGAGCGGCAGCGGCACGGGGGATTCCGATGGGTTTGTCGTTGTTCGCGAGCAAGCCCATCGAGGAGGTCGTCGCGGCGAATCCGCAGACGTTCTTTCAGCTGCATTGGGTGGGTTCGCGGGAGTTGTTGGCGAACATGCTCGATCGTGCACGTGCGGCGGGCGCGGTCGGGCTGATATTGACGATGGATTGGTCGTTCTCGGAGGGGCGCGATTGGGGGAGTCCGGTGATACCGGAACGCCTCGACGCGCGGGCGATGCTGCGGCTGGCACCCGAAGTGTTGGCCCGTCCGGGGTGGCTGGCGCAGTGGGCGCGGTCAGGCACGTTCCCGGATCTGACGGCACCCAATCTCGCCGAGCCCGGAAAATCAGCGCCGACGTTCTTCGCCGCGTATCGGGAGTGGATGTCCACCCCGCTGCCGTCGTGGGAGGACATCGCCTGGCTACGCGCACAGTGGGATGGACCGTTCATGCTCAAAGGTGTTTCGCGGGTCGACGACGGGCTCCGGGCAGTCGATGCCGGTGTCACGGCGATCTCGGTGTCCAATCACGGGGGCAACAACCTCGACGGTTCCCCGGCGTCGATTCGGGTGTTGCCGTCGATCGCCGAAGCGGTGGAGGATCAGGTGGAGGTCACCCTCGACGGCGGTATCCGGCGGGGCAGTGATGTCGCGAAAGCACTCGCTCTCGGTGCGCGGGCCGTCCTGATCGGGCGGGCGTATCTGTGGGGTCTCGCCGCGAACGGTCAGGCCGGAGTGGAGAACGTGCTCGACATTCTGCGCGGTGGCCTGGACTCCGCGGTACTCGGACTCGGCCGCGCGTCGGTCCACGAACTGTCACCGTCCGATGTCGTCGTACCACCCGACTTCAGCCGAGCGAATCAGCTCCCCGGGCTGGGATACCCGCCGCCGATCGGATTCCGGGATACGGAACCGAGGAGCTGATTCGGAACGGCCACGGGTGTGTCACCAGTCGGACAGCTGAGTGTGACCGTCCTGTAGGGCGCGTGCGAACAGAGCGGCCTTCGTCGGCGCGTTGCGACCCACTGCCGCGTACTTCTGTCGGACACGGGTGATGTGCGTGTTGATCGTCCCCACCGAAATGTAGACGGACCGTGCCGCGACCGTTTTCGAGTCGGAGGCGAACCAGGCGATCATGACCTCGACCTCACGGGCGCTCAGCGCAGGCTTGCGGCGATGAGGATCGGGAGGTGTCGGGAACGCACCGGATGCCGGCTGTACCGGCCTTCGGAACCGATGATGTACCGCGGTTGCCAACGTGTGTTCGCGCACGAGAAGTTACCCCCTGGAGATTTCACCGACACGCTCATCGTCGGGGCAATTTCCTCGCGGTTCCAGCTCTGCGAGGAAGTCCATACAAGGTCAATACGGATGGTTTCGCGCTCGATCCGAGCGTCATTCAAACGAATCAACTTGCCGTTCTTGCTGCTCAGCGGGACGTTCAGTGCATCTGCACATGATTTTTCGGCTCTATAGTTTTCGCCCATGACCTCCGATCGCCCGGATCCCTCGTCGATTTCGGACCGCTCCGAATTCGCGGCGGGGCTGCGTGCGATCAGGATCCAGGCAGGTGCCACGGTCCGCGATGTCGTCCAGCGCTCCGGTGGCCTGCACGGCACGATCAGTGGTTGGTTCTCCGGTCACCATGTTCCGACCAAAGCCAGCGCCCAAATGTTCTCGGCCGTACTCATCGCCTGCGGAGTGGACGACGAGGACGAGCGTGCGCGGTGGTGGGATGCGGTGTCCAGAGTGCGGTCCGTTTCGGGCAGGCGCACCGTCGACCCGGTGAAGGGCGACCCTCCCTACAAGGGACTGGAAGCGTTCGAGTTCGCCGACGCCGAATGGTTCTTCGGACGCGAGGATGTGATCGAGCGCCTGAGCGCGCGCGTCCGCGAAGCCCTCGACTCCGGTGGAGGCATCGTTTTCGTCGTCGGTGCGTCGGGTTCGGGTAAGTCCTCGCTGCTGCGGGCCGGCCTGGCACCGAGGTTCGCCGGTTCGGACATCTGTGCGGGCATCGGCGATATTCGCGCCTTCCCGGCGCGAACAGCGTCGCTCGAGCCGGGTTCCGTCGTTGTTCTGGATCAGGCCGAAGAGTTGTGGACCCTGGCTACTGTGCAGGAACGCGAGAGCTTTCTCGGTGCAGCGACGGCACTGCCCAATTCCGGATCGGTCCTCGTTGTCGGCCTACGGGCCGACTTCTATCAGAACGCCGTATCGGAGGACGCTCTGCTGTCCGGGCTGTCCGACAACCCGATTGTCGTCGGCCGGCTCACCGAATCGCAGTTGCGGGAAGTCATCATCTCGCCTGCTGCGAAGGCGGGTGTGGCCGTCGACGATGCCCTCGTGCTGGTTCTGGTCGGTGAGTTGGGTCCGCGTGGATCGCAGTTCGCCCACGACTCCGGTGCCCTGCCCCTGCTCTCTCACGCACTGCTGAGCACGTGGCAGGTCTCCAGCGGGAGAACGCTGACCGTCGCGGACTATCTCGCAACTGGCGGCATCGGCGGAGCGGTGGGCCAGAGTGCCGAGGAAGTGTTCTCCGCCTTGACTTCCGAACAGCAGCGCGAAGCTCGCCGCATCTTCATGCGTCTGGTCAATCTCGACGACGATGTGGTCACTCGTCGCCGAGTCGATCGTGTCGAGTTGTTCAACGGAGACGAAGACGAAGACGTGGTCACCGACGTCGATGTCGTCATCGAACGCTTTGCCGCGCGCAGACTGCTGACCGTAGAAGAAGAGACGGTCCAAATGACACACGAGGCGTTGCTCACGGCATGGAAGCGGCTGCACGAGTGGCTCGACGACGATCGTCAGTGGCTGGTCGAACACCGTCGGCTCACTCAGGCGGCCGAACTGTGGGAGAACAACGACCGCGATGAAGGCTCGCTGTTGCCGGAGTCGAGGCTGACGTCGGTACAGGAAGCCGTCGGTCCGGTGCGGCGGCGAGATCTCAATTCCGTCGAGAAGCTCTACCTCGAAGCAAGCGCGCATCGAGTCGAGGAACAGAACCGAAACGACCGACGTCGGCGACGAACCCTCGAAACGCTCGTTACCGCACTCGCACTTCTGACCGTACTGGCAGTGACACTGGCGGTGACGGCATTCGTCGCCAGATCGGACGCGAACACGAGGCGCGACGACGCCGAGCACGCAGAGGCGGAGGCCGTCTCCCGTCAGATTGCCGGTGTTGCAAAGCAATTGCGAACGCAGGACCCAGGTCTGGCCGCGTACCTCGCGTTGGCATCGTACGAGGTGGACCGAACGTCGGAGGCGCGATCGGCGCTGCTCGATTCGTCGGCGATCCATGCGCCGGTGCGGCTGCTCGGCGTCGAGGGGGAGTCCGTGACCGCGGTCGATCCGCTCGGAAGCATCGTGGCGACAGGCGGTTCCGACGGGCGCGTCCGAATCTGGTCTCTCGCCGATGGCCACACCCGGCTCGGTGAGATCGTCTCGCGGGATTCACTCGTTCTGACGTTCGATCCGCGCGGTCGATTTCTCGCAGTGGGCGGCTATTTCGGCGTCGAGCTGTGGGACGTGTCGGATCCGGCGACACCGGTGATGTTGTCGGACATGGACGTCACCGGCGTGCAGAGCCTGTCCTTCTCGCCCGACGGCCGGTTCCTGCTGGTCGGCACCGAGGGCGAGGGCTTGCCCCTCCTCGACGTTGCAGAGCCGACCCTGCCGCGCACGATCGGTGAACTCTCCCAACCCGGTTCGCCCTCGGCAACGGAGTTCAGCCCGGATGGTCGGTTCCTGGTGACGGCCGGTGCAGGCCGCGCGATGCGATTGTGGGACGCGACGCGGCTCGCCGGCATCTCGGTAGCACAGGCCGTTCCACTCATCGACATTCCTTCCGACGGATCGACCTACACCTGGCGGCAGTTGGCATTTTCGCCCGACGGTACGACGTTGATCGCGGGTACCACCGGTCGTGAGGTTCTGCGGTGGGCCGTCGATGCCACCGGCGGGCTTACTTCATTGCCGCCGCTGACGGGGTTCACCAGCTACGTCAACGATGTGGCGTTCAGTCGGGACGGGGCATTGATCGCTGCGGTGAGTTCGGACAACTCCACGAAGGTGTGGAATGCGGCGTCGGGAACGCTGCAGCTGACGCTTCCCGGGCCGATCGCAGTCGGTTCACTCGCGTTCTCGCCGGATCGGTCGTCGATCGTGACTGCGAGCGGTGATGGAATCACCCGGATTTGGCCGATTCCCGGACCGGTCCTCCCCGATGCCGGTGACACCGTGTTTCAGAACGCCACCGACGCGTCGGGCACCCGACTGCTGGTCGGTGCCGGTCGCAATGCCGCGGGCACGGTCCTGTGGGACGTCGCGGACGTGGAGCATCCGGTGGCGTCGCCGCCGTTGGTGATGAGTGACGGTCTGGAGCAGACAGGTGCCGTGGCCTTGACCGCCGACGGCACCCGTGCTGCGGCGGGCACCTCTACCGGTGGATTTCAGCTATGGGACACAACCGATCTCGACCAACCGACAGCGCTCGGCGCCATCCGGACGGCAACGAGCAGTCTGACTGCGGTGGTGGCGTTCGATCGCTCCGGCCGTATGCTCCTCGTGTCGGGCCAGAACTCGAGCGACGTGTCGTTGTGGTCGCTGGCGGATCCTGCGGCCCCGCGTGCGTTGTCGACCCTGGTGGCGGGAAACTATCCCTCGGCAATGGCGGTGTCTTCCAACGGTTCGGTCCTTGCCGTCGCCAGTGTCGGTGGCGTGGTCGAGTTGTGGGATATCCGCGACCCCACCGATCCGCGTCGAACGACCACGCTCGGCGGTTTCGGAAGCGCCGTCCAGGCCTTGGCCATCTCGGCGGATGGGCGAACTCTCGCCGCGGGTAGCGCGGATCGCTCGATTCGACTGTGGGACATGGCAAATTCTGCCGCACCGCAGCATTTGGCTCGCCTGGTGGGGCCGTCCAATCCGATCTGGTCGCTCGCCTTCGATCGGTCCGGTATGCAATTGGCCGCAGGCGACGGCGGTTCGACGGCCTGGCTGTGGAATGTCGGTGATCGTGCCGCGCCCGAGCAGTACGCCGCCCTCACCGCGTACGGCCAGCGTGTCTACACAGTGGTGTTCGCCGCGGACGGGCGAGTGCTGTTCGGCGGTGGCACGGCCCGCGACGTCCGCATCTGGCGGACCGACCCCGACGAGGTTCGTACCCATCTGTGCGAATCCGGGGGGTCGGTGGTGACGGAAGCCGAATGGGCCCAGTACCTACCCGGCGTTCCTTACCGGCAGTTGTGCGAGAACTGATGGGTGGAAGCGCTTACCGGATCGGGTCAGCGGGAGGCCTGCTGAAACCTTCGAGCATCCCCGTGTAGAGCTTGGCCGGTGGCGTAGCGAATTCGCCCCGCTTTCCGGTCGCCAGTCCCAGCGAGACCAGGGACTGCACGAACAGGGTTCCCGCGGCCACACCGTCGACCACCGGTACTCCGATCTCGGCCGAAATGTGTTGGCACAGATCCGCCATGCCCGCGCAACCGAGTACGACGGCATCGCTGCCGTCCGTCTCGACGGCGACGCGACATGCCTCGGTGACGATCTTGCGGGCATCGGGGTCGGTCTCGAGATCGAGGACCGGCAGCTCGCACGCATGGATGCCGAGGCAGTGGCGTCCGAAGCCGTAGTGGTTCGCCAGATCCTGGGCACGACCGATGGTGCGGCCGAGTGTGGTGACGACGCTGAACCCTCGACCCAGGAAGCTCGCGGCGTGCATGGCCGCCTCGGCGATGCCGATGACCGGCCCGGTCGCCAGCTCGCGGGCTGCGTCGATGCCGGGATCTCCGAAGCAGGCGATGACGTAACCGTCGACCCCCGCGGCCTCGCCACGGGCAATCTCGGCGAGAATGCCTGGGACGCTGAGTGCTTCGTCGACGTGGCTCTCGATCGAAACGGGCCCCATCGCAGGGCTGACCGCGTCGACGACGGTGCCCGGGCCGACCACGGCCCGGGCACAGTCACCGATCGTTGCGGTCATCGAACTGGTGGTGTTCGGATTGATGACCTTGATGAGCACGAAGAAATCCTATGCCTTCGCTGGAACGTCGAAGTTGGTGACGGCCAGCTTGGTTCGCGTCGCGAGGAAGTAGTACGAGACGAATCCGATGCCGCAGCCGATGAACCAGCTGTACTTGGATGCGGTGGACATACCGGCGATCTCCAGCCCGTCGACGGCTCCGTTGAACAGCACGGTGAACATCGCCACCGCTGCGCCCGCGACGGTCGCATACACCGCCGCCGGGTTGTAGCCCTTCGAGTACCAGTACAGGCCGGTCTTGGACATCGAGAAGAGTTCGTCGACCGCCACATGCTGCTTGCGGATCAGGTAGTAGTCGGCGATCAAGATTCCGAACAGAGGCCCGATGAACGCGCCCAGTGTCTCGAGCGTCAGGTGGATGACGTCAGGGTTGTTGTACAGGTTCCACGGGGTGATCAGTACCGAACCGACTGCGGCGATCATGCCACCGGCACGCCAGCTGATGCGTTGCGGGCTGACGTTCGAGAAGTCGAATGCCGGAGCGATGAAGTTGGCGACGATGTTGATGCCGACCGTCGCGATGGCGAAGGTGAGGGCACCGAGGACGATGGCGAAGGTGCTGTCGATGCGGGCGACCGTCTCGACGGGGTCGGTGATCAGCTCGCCGAACACCGGAAGAGTCAGTGATGCCGTGACGACGACGAGGATGGAGAACACCAGGAAGTTGATCGGCAGACCGAGGAAGTTGCCCTTCTTGACGGCAGCGTACGACTTTCCGTAGCGAGAGAAGTCACCGAAGTTGAGCATAGGACCGGAGAAGTACGAGACGACGAGCGCAATGGCTCCCAGCATGACGGGTACCGCGCTGAAGCCGGTGTACTCGACCTCGCCGAGGGTGAGATCGATTGCGCCCCATCCGGCTTTCCAGATCAGGTAGCCACACAGCATGAACATGACGACGTAGACGGCCGGGCCGCAGAAGTCGATGAACTTGCGGATCGATTCCATCCCGCGCCAGAACACCGCAGCCTGGACGACCCAGAGGAACAGGAAGCTCGCCCAGCCCAGCAGCGACAATCCGGCGAAACCGTAGTCGGCGGTGACGGCGTACTGACCGAGCGACGGGAACAATTTGATCAGCACGATGTCGAGGGCAGCCGAAGCCAAGAACGTCTGAATGCCGTACCAGGCCACCGCGATCAAACCGCGGATGATGGCCGGAATATTGGCACCGAGGACGCCGAAGACACTGCGGCAGATGACCGGATACGGAACACCCGACACCTGGCTCGGCTTGGCGACGAGGTTGCAGAAGAAGTAGACGATCGTGATGCCGACGAGCAACGCGATCAGCACCTGCCAACTGGCCAACCCGAGCGCGAACAGGCTGCCCGCGGTCACGTAACCGCCGCCGAGTGCACGTCGGACATCCAGAAGGCGAACAGGTTGTACGAGGTCCACGTCTGCTTCTTCAGCGGAGCGAGGTCCTCGTTGGTCAGTCGAGGGTCGTAACTGTCCTTGATCAGTCCACCACCGACGGGGTGGCCCGCGGCTTCCACGAGATCTCCCGCTCGAGCGGGACCGTGCGCTGTATCTGTCATCGATGCTCCTGACGGCATGGCGTATGAGACGAACGAAGGAGGTGAACGAGTGAATGAGGAAAAGTTAGCGGTGAAGTGTTGCGCACTCGTGACGAGAGCGATATATCTTTCGGGTCATTGCTGCAGGCTCCACTCCCGTATCTTTCGGGTCGTTCCTGCAGGCTCCACTCCCGTATCTTTCGGGTCGTTCCCCCGGCTATTCCGGCGACGGATCGGCAAACAATCCGCGGTCGTTCGACAGTGTCGAAATGACCGAATTGAGACGCGTGTGGTGATGCTGTGCTGCGCTGAGCAGTCCGGCGGAATCACCGTCCAGGAATGCCGTGAGCATGTCGGCATGGTCGCTGTGCAGCGACGCTCTGTCGGACCCGGCGACATGCACCATGGGTTGCACGGGTTCGGTTATGTTCCAGGCAGATTCGAGCATGTGCAGCAACCGGTGCATCCGAGACGGTCGCGTCAGGGACAGGTGGAATTCACGTGAGAGTCGGTGATACTCCCGCGAGTCGTCCCGAGCCAGTGACGCTTCGAGTTGCCGATTGATCTCGATGATGTGCTCGCGGTCGGCATCGGTGGCGAGTTCGACGGCGATCGGAAGCGCTGCCGTCTCCAGAACCTCTCGGACGATGTACATTTCGCGTAGTTCGGCCGCTGTCAATTGGGCGACCGTGTAGCCCAGATTCGGCCGATGATCGACCAATCCCTCGCCGATCAGCGTCTTGAGCGACTCGCGCACCGGTATTCGGCTCACCCCGAACAGTTCCGCCACTTCGTTGAGTGGAATAGGGGTATTCGGTGGAGCGTCGCCGGCGAGAATTACCCGACGCAATTCGCGCAGAATCGAAGGCTGTGGGCCGCCGGGTGCCGATATCGACAATTGCGAGAGCAATATGGACCGACGACGGGGTGGCACGAATCGAAGATTAACGCCCATGTGTTTCGGCGGCGTGACGGCTTCGTTCCATCCGATAGCATCTGCATCCATGGCCACGGACCCCCTCGGTGTGCAGTACTGGCCGGACGTCGACGGGTCGAGGACCCTCGTCGTGCCGGTCGGTTCGATAGAGCAGCACGGACCGCACCTTCCCCTCGACACCGACACCCGTATCGCCGACGCCGTGGCGCGAACCATTCCGGACGCAGTCGTGGCCCCCGCGATCGCGTACGGTGCCAGTGGCGAGCACGAGGGCTTTCCCGGCACCGTCTCGATCGGTGCCGCTGCGCTCGAAACGCTCCTGGTGGAGTACGGACGCTCCGCCTGCCGGTGGGCCGAGCGGGTGGTGTTCGTCAACGGGCACGGCGGCAACGGGCCCACGGTGCGGTCCGCAGTGCTGCTGCTTCGGTACGAGGGACGCGATGTCGTGTGGTTCCCGTGCGCGATACCCGGAGCAGATGCTCACGCCGGACGGACCGAAACGTCGTTGCTACTGCACCTTTCGCCCGAGGTGGTGGACATGACCAAGGCGCAGGTGGGAAATGTGACCGACATCGCCGCCCTGCTGCCGGCACTTCGGAACGGTGGATTGGCACCGATCACTGCCAACGGCGTGCTCGGCGATCCCACCGGGGCCGATTCGGAGGAGGGCAGGGCTCTGTTCGAGGCCTTGCGCGCCCGCGCCGACGATGCGGTACGCAGATGGAGTCCCTCCGAGCACGGTGTGATCGCATGACCGAACACTCTGAAACGCCTGCTGGGGGACCTGACGACGAGTCCCGTGAAACGGGGCGCAGGTATGTTCCGTCCTATTTCCCGGGTGGCCGACACTCCGGCGGCTTGTCAGCTTACGATCTCCTGATGGGTGAAGGTCGGTTGCCTGATGGCTTCGGGGTGCGAGTCGATCCACGCGTACGCACATTCTCCGAAGGGCGCGTCCTGATCGGTGGTTCACCGACCCGCATGCTCAAGCTCGCGCCGACCGCTGCGGCGATGATCGGCGACGGATTCATCGAAGTGACCGACTCCCAGTCCGCTCTCGTTGCTCGCAAATTGCTCGACTCGGGAGTCGGGAACCCGCGCCCGATGTCGATCCCGTCGCCGTGCGATGTCACCGTCGTCGTACCGCTCAAGAACAACGAGGCGGGGTTGGAGCGCTTGATCGCGGCACTCCACGGTCTGCACGTCATCATCGTCGACGACGGGTCGGACGTCCCGGTCGCAGTACCGCGGATCTCGTGGAGTGTGGGCAGCGTGACGGTGCTGCGGCACGAGCGCTCGCGCGGACCTGCTGCGGCGCGGAACACTGGCTTGCGATGTGCCACAACAGATTTCGTAGCATTCCTGGATTCGGACGTCGTCCCACGCAAGGGGTGGCTGGAGGTGATGCTCGGTCACTTCTCGGATCCGGCGGTCGCCCTGGTGGCCCCCCGCATCGTCGCGCTCGAGCCCGAAGGCAGCGCGCTGGCCAGGTACGAACACGCCCGCTCGTCGCTCGACCTGGGCCGCAAGGAAGCGGCAGTACGGGCAGGCAGCTCGGTGTCGTACGTCCCCAGCGCTGCGATGTTGATGCGCCGGTCGGTGGCGATGGACTGCGACGGATTCGACGAGTCGATGCACGTGGCCGAGGACGTGGACCTGTGCTGGCGATTGCAGGAAGCGGGGTGGCGGCTGCGCTACGAACCCGTCGCCCACGTCGCGCACGAGCATCGCGTCACCTTTGTCGAGTGGTTCTCCCGCAAGCTGTTCTACGGGACCGGTGCCACACCGTTGTCGGCACGTCATCCGGGAATGGTGCCGCCGATCGCGATGTCTCCGTGGACGTTGGTCGCGTGTCTGCTCGCCGCGAGTCTGACGCGGATCGGACTTGTCGGAGCCGCCGCCACACTCGGCGTGACGATCGTTCGTCTGCGCAAGATGTTCGTCGGTCTGGATCAGCCCACGCGGATCGCGGCCATTCTCGCCGCGGAGGGTTTCGTGGCGGGGTTGTGGCAATTGGCGTCGGCCCTGTGTCGACATTATTGGCCGATCACCCTGCTCGCCGTGCTGCTGTCGAGTCGAATTCGTCGAATTGCGTTGGGATTGGCTGTGGCAGAGGCATTCTCGGATTGGTACAAGCATCGTGAGCTCGGCGGCCTCGATCCTGTGCGTTATGCCTTCTACAAGCGAGCCGACGACGTCGCGTACGGAGCGGGGCTGTGGCGCGGCGCACTGTCCGCTCGCAGCGTCGAGGCCCTCAAGCCCCGCCTCGACGGCTGACGTGGTGCGAGCCCGGTCGGCTCCGTCGACGGTGTGAACCCGGTCGAGTTCGCCGACGTCATCGTCGTCGGAGGTGGCTCTTGCGGATGTGTTCTCGCGTCGCGGCTCAGCGAGAATCCCGATCGGTCGGTGCTGTTGCTCGAAGCCGGACCGGCGTTCTCCGGCGTCGCCGATGTTCCGGCGGTCTTGCTCGACGCGTCGACGCTTCCCATCGGCCCCGGCAGCGAATGGGTGGGAACCTATGCGGCCGAACTCGCAGCGGGTGTCTCTCGGACGATCGCGCGAGGCCGGGTGCTGGGAGGCTCCGGCGCAGTGAACGGCGGCTACTTCGTCCGGGCGACGCCGGGTGACTTCGACGCCTGGCCGCAGTCGTTGTGGTCGTTCGATCAGGTGCTGCCGTTCTACATCGGCTCCGAAACCGATCTCGATGCCGGAGCGATCGATCGGTGGCACGGTTCCCGCGGGCCGATGCCGGTCTCGCGCACCCCCGAGCAGGACCGACATCCTCTGACGGCATCGTTCGTGCAGGCCGCGCAGAGCGCGGGTTTTCGATTCCACGAGGACCTGAACGCTCCCGACGCGGCCGTGGGGGGAGTGGGTGCCGTCCCGTCGAATATTCGCGGTGGGGTCCGCGTAAGTGCCGCTCTGGCATATCTTTTGCCGGTCATCGGCCGAAAAAATGTACGGGTACAAGGCAATACGACGGTGGCGTCGTTGATGTTCAAGGGAAACAGGGTGATCGGGGTCGAGATCATCGTCGACGGGGTACGCACTGTCGTCGAGTCCGACACCGTTGTCGTCTCGGCCGGCGCGGTACACACCCCTGCGTTGCTGCTTCGATCCGGCATCGGGCCCTCCGAAGGCTCTGCTGCGCTGGGTATTTCGGTGGTTGTCGACAGTCCGGGAGTCGGCCACGGTTTCAGTGACCATCCCGAGGTTGCTGTTCCCGTCGTCACGACGAAGGAATTCTCGACGGCATCTCCGGCGCTGGAAGCCGTGCTGCATGCGGGCGACGTGGAGATCAGGCCGTACACGAGGAGATTCGATCGACTGATCTCCGGTCTGCCGCGTGGGCCGCACGTGTTCGGTGTCGGCCTCATGCGCTCGACGGCACGTGGGAGCATCGCGCTGCGCAGCACGGATCCGTTCGAGGCCCCGGACGTGAGATACCGCTATCTCGAATCGGAGAGCGACCGGCGGGCGATGCGAGGTGGCGTCGAGCTGGCGCGAGAACTGCTCGCATCGTCGTCCATGGCCAGCAGTGTCGAAGTCCCCGCTATCGACGACCCCCTCGCGGCACTCGGTACGTCGCTGCACCTGTCCGGAAGCGCCCGGATGGGACCGGAGTCGGATCCGGGGTCGGTGCTCGACGAACACTGCCGGGTACGCGGAGTGGACGGTGTCTTCGTCGTCGACACCTCGGCGTTTCCGGTGGTGCCCAGCCGGGGCCCGCATGCGACGGCGATCATGTTCGCCGAGCGTGCCGCTGTGATGGTTGCGGACCACGGTAGGGGTGTCGAGGCGTAGCGTTCGTGGTCTGGGGACCGTTCAGGTTCCCCGATAGATGGGTTACTGCCATGTCGGACAAATCGCCCCGCAACACGATGACCAAGAAATCCGGCAAATCTCTCAAGGACAAGCGCGCGGACAAGCGGGCCAAGTCGAGTGGTGACACCAGCAACGACATCATCACCTCGGCCGTCAAGAAGAAGTAGGCACTCGGGGTCGGCGCGACCGGCCACGGCCGCACGCGTCGGCCACGGCTGTATCCTTGCTTGTGAGCTGGGTTACAACGATGTGGACAGGTCACGGAGGAAGCGTCGAATGGCAAGCCGATCGGACAGTGGTGGCAACCCCTGGGTCGCAGTGCGACCCGGCGAGGACATCGCTGTGCTCGCGCGCCAGATGTCCAGTGCCCATCAATCTTTCGTCGACGATATTCGTACGCACGGCTCGACGGTCAGGTCCGTCGTGCTCGATTCCTGGATGCGCAGTCGGACGAAGGGCGTCGATCCCGACGGCGGCAACGACACTCCTGCCTTGACCGGGCCGGATCTCGAGCGCTACCGCAACGGGCATCCGATGGCCATCATCCGTCCGGTCATCCGCAAGCTGCTGGTCGAGGACGCGTCGGACACCGGCTTGCTCGTCGCCATCTCCGATGCCGAGGGACGGCTGCTGTGGGTCGAGGGTGATTCTGCGGCCAAGGACCGAGCGTCGACTATGGACTTCGCCGAGGGGGTCGATTGGAGCGAGGAGAGCAAGGGCACCAACGCTCCCGGTACCGCTCTGGCGGTCGACCACAGTGTGCAGATCTTCGCGTCCGAGCACTTTTCCCGGTCGGTGCACGAGTGGAGTTGCTCGGCGGCACCGGTTCATCACCCCACCAGTGGCCATATTCTGGGAGCCATCGATATCACCGGTGGCCCGCGCGTTGCGGTGCCCGAGGTGCTCTCGCTGGTGCGTGCCACCGTCGCCGCCGCTGAATCCGAGCTACGCCTGCATCTGATGAATTCTCCGAAATCTCTGGGCGACACAGCTCCTCGGCTCGAGGTTCTCGGATCGGGACGGCCGGGAGTGGTGCGCGGCTCCGGCCGGATACCGCTCTCTCAGCGACACGCGGAGATCCTGCTTCTGCTCGGTGAGCATCCCGAAGGACTGAGCTCCGATCACCTCGCCGTGCTGCTCGACGAGCAGGAGCTGGACTCGGTGACGATCCGCGCCGAGATGTCGAGACTGCGTAAGACATTCGGGACCGCAGGCCTGGCGTCGCGGCCCTACCGTCTGGTCGGCGAGCTGACCTCGGACGTCGGCGACATTCGGCGCGCCCTCGACCGCGGTGACGTCGACGCTGCTCTCCGCATCTACTCCGGCCCGGTGCTTCCCGGGTCGTCCGCGCCCGGCATCGAGGAGATCCGCGAGGAACTGCGATCCCGGATGCAGGCCGCACTGCTCCGACTCGGAGATCCGGTGCTGCTGGCGCAGTGGACATCGTCCATTCACGGTCGCTCGGACGTGATCGCGTGGGAGGCGTACCGGGCCACCCTGAGCAGTGATTCCGCGCTCTACGGGCAAGTCAGCGCACGCATCGATCTGCTCGACCGCGAACTCGGAATCTGACCGCAGGCCCCACCGGTCCTCGTGCATAACGCGAAGCAACGTAGTTGCAACGTTGCAAACCCTAGTGTCCTGAATCACACACCGCATCAACTGTGAAGCACGTGTCGATCAGGAGGATTTTCAATGTCCGTCTACGCCCGTCCAGGTACCGCCGATTCCGTCATGTCGTTCCAGTCGCGCTACGACAACTGGATCGGCGGCGAGTGGGTACCGCCGGTCAAGGGTCAGTACTTCGAGAACCCGACGCCCGTCACCGGTGAGAACTTCTGCGAGGTCGCCCGCTCCACGTCCGAGGATATCGAGCTCGCGCTCGACGCCGCGCACGCCGCCGCTCCCGCGTGGGGCAAGACCTCCGCCGCCGAGCGCGCGGTGATCCTCAACAAGATCGCCGACCGCATCGCCGACAACCTCGAGTCCATCGCACTGGCGGAGTCCTGGGACAACGGCAAGCCGATCCGCGAAACACTCAACGCCGATATCCCCCTGGCTATCGATCACTTCCGGTACTTCGCCGGCTGCATCCGCGCGCAGGAGGGCTCGCTCTCCGAAATCGACAGCGACACAGTGGCTTACCACTTCCACGAGCCGCTCGGAGTCGTCGGGCAGATCATCCCGTGGAACTTCCCGATCCTCATGGCCGTCTGGAAGCTCGCACCCGCTCTCGCGGCCGGTAACGCCGTGGTGCTCAAGCCCGCCGAGCAGACTCCCGCGTCGATCCTGCACCTGATCTCGATCATCGGCGACCTGCTGCCCGCAGGCGTGCTCAACATCGTCAACGGATTCGGCGTCGAGGCAGGCAAGCCGCTGGCGTCGAGCCCGCGTATCTCCAAGATCGCGTTCACCGGCGAGACCACCACCGGCCGCCTCATCATGCAGTACGCCTCGCAGAACCTGATTCCGGTGACGCTGGAACTCGGCGGCAAGAGCCCCAACGTCTTCTTCTCCGACGTGCTGCAGGCCAACGACGACTACCAGGACAAGGCCCTCGAAGGCTTCACGATGTTCGCCCTCAACCAGGGCGAAGTGTGCACCTGCCCGTCGCGCTCGCTGATCCAGGCGGACATCTTCGACGAGTTCCTCGCCCTCGCTGCCATCCGCACCAAGGCTGTGCGACAGGGAGATCCGCTCGACACCGACACCATGATCGGCGCGCAGGCATCGAACGATCAGCTCGAGAAGATCCTCTCGTACATCGAGATCGGCAAGGGCGAAGGCGCACAGGTCGTCACCGGCGGCGAGCGCGCGCAGCTCGGCGGCGACCTCAACGGCGGCTACTACATGCAGCCCACCATCTTCACCGGCAAGAACAACATGCGCATCTTCCAGGAGGAGATCTTCGGGCCGGTCGTCTCGGTCACGTCGTTCACCGACTACGACAACGCCATCGAGATCGCCAACGACACCCTGTACGGGCTCGGCGCAGGCGTCTGGTCTCGCGACGGCGGTATCGCCTACCGTGCCGGTCGCGATATTCAGGCCGGTCGCGTGTGGACCAACACGTACCACCAGTACCCCGCGCACGCCGCGTTCGGTGGCTACAAGCAGTCCGGTATCGGCCGCGAGAACCACAAGATGATGCTCGATCACTACCAGCAGACCAAGAACCTGCTCGTCAGCTACGCCCAGAAGGCCCAGGGCTTCTTCTGATGAACGACGCTGCGCAGCCCGCGCGGCTGAAGACCACCGTCGAGGCGATGGACCTGCTCCGTCGCCTCGGCGGTATCCACGGGGAACTGATGATGCATCAGTCCGGGGGATGCTGTGACGGGTCGTCGCCGATGTGTTATCCCGCAGGCGAATTCATCGTCGGCGACCGGGACGTTCTCCTGGGGTACATCGACCTTCGGCTCGGGGTCGGCGAGGTCCCACAGGACCTGCCGAACGGGAGCGACGGTGTGCCGGTGTGGATCTCGGGATCTCAGTTCCAGGCGTGGAAGCACACTCAACTCGTGCTCGACGTGGTTCCCGGCCGCGGCGGTGGATTCTCTCTCGAATCACCCGAGGGAGTGCGCTTCCTCAGTCGTGGACGCGCGTACTCCGCCGAGGAGAACGAGATCCTCGCGGAGCATCCACCACTGGTCGGTGTCGACTGGGAAGCAGGTCGACGACCGGAGGTTCCCGCAGACCCCTTGGTAGTGGCCGAGGCCGTCGACGCGTGTCCCGTCCCGGGGATGCTCCAGGGCTGAATGCGGCGCACGCCACATGATGCAATCGGTGTGACAAATCCTTCTTACTGTTACGCCACGTAGACACCAAGGGCCCTCTCGTTGATTCTTGTACCGCCTCCACGAGGCGATCAGCGAGGGGGACACCATGGACATCAGCCGCAGACGTGCACTGCAGGCCGCAGCACTACTGGGTGTGAGCGGAGCGTCGGCATTCCTTTCCGGTGCACGCCCCGCCGCCGCAGCACCCATCCTCGACCCCGTCTACCGAGCCTTCGTGCCAGAGCTGTGGAACGAGCCGCTACGCGCACCCGAGCACTCCGAATCGATCATCGTCGGCTCTGGGTTCGGTGCCGCGATCGCCGCGCGTCGACTGACCGAATCCGGGTCCTCGGTCACCGTCCTCGAACGCGGATCGCAGTGGCCGCTCGATGCGCGACGGCAGATATTCGCCAACGATTTCGCGCCGGACGGTCGTGCCTTCTGGCGGCGCGGTGGCCTGACTCCGTT
This sequence comes from Rhodococcus sp. SBT000017, assembly GCF_003688915.1. NCBI lineage: Bacteria > Bacillati > Actinomycetota > Actinomycetes > Mycobacteriales > Nocardiaceae > Rhodococcus > Rhodococcus sp. SBT000017. The sequence goes on along the minus strand of NZ_REFU01000001.1, from coordinate 1,871,708 downwards.
GACCGGTCTGCCGATGGTGCCGACCGATCGGTTCGGTGGGATATTCGACGTCACCGAGCACGGGTCCATCGACGTGTGGCGCGCGGCGGCCGTCGGTGGCGGCTCGCTGGTGTTCACCGGGGTCATGATCGCCCCCGAGCGTCGATTCTTCGATTCGCTCTTCGGCTCCACCGTCTCGTACGACGAGATGGATTCGATCTATTTCCCGCGAGTGCGTTCGGCGTTACGACTCTCGTCGATGCCCGACGACGTCTATGCCTCCATGCCTTTCACCCACTCCCGCATCTGGGACGCGCAGGCGCGCCGAGCGGGATACTCGCCCAGGCGCATCGACGGCATCTGGAACTGGGATGTGGTGCGCGCGGAATTGTCCGGCGCTGCACGACCTTCCGCGACGATCGGCGAGTCGAATCTCGGAAACTCCAACGGTGCGAAGTTCGACCTGACCCAGAACTACCTGGCCGACGCGCAACGCACCTCTCGCGCGAGGATCCATGCGCGGCACGAAGTCACCGCGGTCTCACGGGCCGCCGACGGCCGGTACGTACTCGAGGTCGACATCCTCGACCCCGGTGCATCCGTCGTCGAATCCCGAACGTTGACGTGCGACCGCCTGTTCCTCGGGGCGGGATCGATGGGCACATCCGAGCTGCTGGTCGCGGCCCGGGACACCGGCGCGCTGCCCGATCTCAACGAACACGTCGGGCAGGGATGGGGTACCAACGGCGACGCCGCTCTCGTACGCGGTATGACCCCGGAGGGCAACGGCATCGTGCAGGCGTCGCCGTCGGCGTCGCGCATCTTCGACGAGTCGGGAAGCCCGCTCACCCTCGAGAACTGGTACGTCCCCGGCTCTCCCATCGACATGTCCCTGATCGGCTCGCTCGGAATGGTGCTGGATTCGACCCGCGGTGAGTTCGTCTACGATCGCGCGGCAGGAAAGACCCAGCTGCGCTGGCCCGAGCAGGGCAACCGGTATGTCGAAGAGGCACTGCGCGCGGTGCACGATCGCATCGCCCACACCTCCGGAGTCGGAACCGGCTTTCCGCTCCTGCGGGTCCCCGACGTCAATGCCTCGTTCACCGCGCATCCTCTCGGTGGCGCGGTGCTGGGCAAGGCGACGGACGGCTACGGACGAGTGGTGGGATACGACGGCCTCTACGTCGTCGACGGCGCTCTGATCCCCGGAAGCACCGGTGCGGTCAATCCGTCACTGACCATCGCCGCTCTCGCAGAACGGAACATCGAGGAGATCATCGCCTCGGGACGGTGAGGTCTCGTTCTGCGGGCGCTCCGCTCGAACCTCGCCGTCCCGTTGATCGATCGAAACCGCCGATTCCTCACCGGCGAACCGGGATCGAGAGCATTATGGAACGCGGTGGTGCAGCGGATCGAAGAACTTCCCGACGAAGCGTCGGTTCGGTTCGTTCGCATCGAGTTCGTCGGTCCCGAACAGCTCTACGTGGTGGCGAGTGTCGATCTCGTCGGTGATTTCGCTTCGATCACGCATCGCGCACACGCTCCGGCGGCTGGAGCGTGAGTTGAAAGCCAACAGAGCTGTGGTGGACGCAGTACTGACAGTCGCCGAACCGGACGAGGGAGACATCGGCGACGTCGACGCCGCCGGGTACGAGCCGTAATTCGCCCGTCATTCATCGATGACGCGCCGCTTACATCACGGGCCTATCTTGAACCGATTCGCGCGCCACACGTGTTGTGAATCGTCCCCTCGGGCGTGACCCCGCTCCGAGCGAAATGGTTACGAGAGGCTTGCAATGTCCGTAGTAGACCCCCAGTCGTCTCATCCGAAATCCGGCTCTCACGAGAGCACTCAGTCGCACGTCGAGGGCGGTGACTACCTGGCCAAGCGAACCCTGAAGAAGGGGACGGCGGGCTGGGTCCTGCTGGCGGGCCTCGGAGTCAGCTACGTCATCTCCGGCGACTACTCCGGCTGGAATCTCGGCCTCGCCGAGGGTGGCTTCGGTGGTCTGCTCATCGCGGCGATCGTCATCGCGGGCATGTACCTGGCCATGGTCCTCGGTATGGCCGAGATGTCGTCGGCGCTGCCCGCTGCAGGCGGTGGCTACACCTTCGCCCGCCGCGCTCTCGGACCCTGGGGCGGATTCGCCACCGGCACAGCGATTCTCATCGAGTACGCCATCGCTCCTGCGGCGATCGCCACGTTCATCGGTGCCTACGTCGAATCCCTCGGGCTGTTCGGTATCACCGACGGCTGGTGGGTCTACCTGGTGGTCTATGCGGTGTTCATCGGAATCCATCTCTCCGGCGCAGGCGAAGCCCTCAAGATCATGTTCGTCATCACCGCGATCGCCTTGGTCGGACTCGTCGTGTTCGCCATCGCCGCCATCGGACAGTTCGACGCGAGCAACCTGACCGACATCGCGCCGACCGACGCAGCCGGAGCTTCGGGATTCCTGCCGTTCGGTTACCTCGGCATCTGGGCTGCCGTCCCGTTCGCCATCTGGTTCTTTCTCGCGATCGAAGGCGTTCCGCTGGCCGCAGAAGAGGCCAAGGATCCGACCAAGAACGTCCCGCGCGGCATCATCGCCGCCATGGGCGTGCTGCTGGTCACCGGTGCCGTCGTGCTGTTCCTGGTGACCGGCGCAGGCGGTGCCGACGCCGTCAAGGAATCGGGAAACCCGTTGGTGGAAGCTCTCGGTGACGGAACCGCGAGCAAGATCGTCAACTATATCGGCCTGGCCGGACTGGTCGCGTCCTTCTTCTCGATCATGTACGCGTACTCGCGCCAGCTCTTCGCACTCTCCCGTGCCGGATACCTGCCGAAGACACTGTCCATCACCAACTCTCGCAAGGCTCCGACGCTCGCATTGATCGTCCCAGGCGTCATCGGCTTCCTGCTCTCACTGACCGGTCAGGGCGGAATGTTGCTCAACATGGCCGTGTTCGGCGCGGCACTGAGCTACGTTCTGATGATGGTCAGCCACATCGTGCTCCGTCGCAACGAGCCGAACATGGAACGCCCCTATCGAACCCCCGGCGGCGTCGTGACCACCGGATTCGCATTGATCATCGCGGCGCTCGCCGTCGTCGCCACGTTCGTCGTCGATTCCACAGCGGCACTGTGGTGCCTGGCCGTGTTCGTCGCGTTCATGGCCTACTTCGGCATCTACAGCAGGCATCATCTGGTTGCGAACTCGCCGGACGAGGAGTTCGCTGCACTGGCCCGCGCCGAGGCCGAGCTGGAATGACGATCTACACCCAGCAGGTCTCGGGGACCACCTACACGTTCGACGGGCTGGTGGACTTGATGGCCAAGGCGACACCGCTTCGATCGGGTGACGAATTGGCCGGCTGCGCAGCCGAATCGGATGCCGAGCGCGCCGCAGCGCAATGGGCGCTGTCGGAGGTCTCGCTCGATGTCTTCCTGCACGATCTGCTCGTTCCGTACGAGAGCGACGAGGTCACCCGGCTCATCATCGATTCACACGACCGCATCGCATTCGGGGCCGTCTCGCACCTGACCGTCGGCGGCCTGCGGGACTGGCTGCTCCAGGTCACCGCGAGGCCGGACGCGGCGGCGGCGTTGCGGTCGGTGGCCGCCGGACTGACTCCGGAGATGGTGGCAGCGGTCAGCAAGATCATGCGAAACCAGGATCTGATCGCGGTGTCACGGGCCGCGCAGGTGACGTCGGCGTTCCGTACGACGGTGGGACTTCCCGGAACACTCACCACTCGGCTCCAGCCCAATCATCCGACGGACGATCCCCGCGGAATCGCCGCGGCCACCCTCGACGGGCTGCTGCTCGGATCGGGCGATGCGGTGATCGGGATCAACCCGGCGACCGACTCACCTCAGGCGACTGCCGAACTGCTGCATCTGCTGGACGAGATTCGGCAGCGCTTCGAGATTCCCACTCAATCGTGCGTTCTCTCGCACGTGACGACGACGATGGAACTGATCGACAAGGGCGTTCCGGTCGATCTGGTGTTCCAGTCGATCGCGGGCACCGAAGGGGCCAATTCGAGCTTCGGAGTGAACATTCCGCTGCTTCGCGAGGCCAACGAGGCCGGCCGATCGCTGCACCGCGGGACCGTCGGGAACAACGTCATGTATCTCGAAACCGGTCAGGGTTCGGCGTTGTCGGCGGGCGCGCACATCGGTACCGGCGACCGGCCCGTCGATCAGCAGACCCTCGAAACGCGTGCGTACGCGGTGGCCCGCGATCTCGAGCCGCTGCTGATCAACACCGTCGTCGGATTCATCGGGCCCGAGTACCTGTACGACGGCAAGCAGATCATCAGGGCCGGCCTGGAAGATCACTTCTGCGGCAAGCTGCTGGGACTGCCGATGGGAGTGGACGTCTGCTACACCAACCATGCCGAGGCCGACCAGGACGACATGGACACCCTGCTGACACTCCTCGGCACCGCCGGGGTCGCGTTCGTCATCGCGGTGCCCGGTGCCGACGACGTCATGCTCGGATACCAGTCGTTGAGCTTCCACGACGTGCTCTACGTTCGGCAGGTTCTCGGGCTGCGACCCGCACCGGAATTCGAGTCGTGGCTCTCCCGACTGGGAATGGTCGACGCCGATGGTCGAGTACTGGACGTGGACGCGGCGGGAAGCCCGTTGCGCGCGTTGATGAGTGCGCGATGACCGGTGAATCGGAAGTGGCAGGAGTGGAGCCCGCGGAACGACCGGAAACAGAGTTCTGGGGCGAATTGCGGGCGATGACCCAGGCGCGGATAGGCCTGGGGCGCATCGGTGATTCGTTGCCGACGACCCGGGTGCTGGAGTTTCGCTCGGCGCATGCTGCGGCGCGGGATGCGGTGCACATGCCGCTCGAGGTCGAGGAGTTCGTGGGCCGGGTCGAGCAGGTCGGTCTCGGTGCACCGTCGGTGGTGACCTCGTTGGCGACGAGTCGTGCGGAGTATCTGCGACGGCCCGATCTGGGTCGGCAGCCGAAAGATCTGTCGGCGGTTCCGCATTCCGAGGACGAGATCGGCATCGTGTTGGGCGACGGGTTGTCTCCGCGTGCGCTTGCCGATCACGGTGTGGCGATGCTGGAGGCGCTGAAAGCAGAGCTGTCCGATCGTTATTCGATAGCGGTCCCGGTAATCGCGACCGAGGCGCGGGTGGCGCTGGGTGATCACATCGCCGCGGCGATGGGTGTGCGGACGGTGCTGGTGCTGATCGGGGAGCGTCCGGGGTTGTCCGTCGCCGACAGTCTCGGTATCTATCTGACGCATCTGCCGAAACCCGGGTGCACCGACGCCGATCGCAACTGCATCTCCAACATCCACCCGCCGGAGGGGCAGGGGTATGCGCAGTCGGCCCGCATCGTGGCCGGTCTGTTGGCCGGTGCGCGCAAGCTCGGGCGGTCGGGGGTGGCGCTGAAGGACACCTCGCGCGCCGATGCGCTCGAGTCGGCCGAGGTCCTGACCCTGGAGTGAGGCCCCCATTCGGGGGTGGCTGTGCGTGATCGAGGTCACTACCGTGGGGTTCATGGACAGTTACTCTTCCGGGGCGTCGGACACAGCGGTGCTGGACGACACCATCGGCGCGAATCTGGATCGAACTGCGGTGCGGTACCCGGATCGTGATGCGTTGATCGATGTCGCGTCCGGGCGGCGGTGGACCTACTCGGAGTTCGTCGCCGACGTCGATCTGTTGGCTGCCGGATTGCTCGTGGCCGGAGTCGAGGTGGGGGACCGCGTCGGAATGTGGGCTCCGAACTGCCCGGAATGGGTTCTGGCGCAGTACGCGACGGCCAAGATCGGTGCCGTGTTGGTCAACATCAATCCCGCGTATCGCTCGCACGAGTTGCAGTTCGTGCTGAAGCAGGCCGGGGTGTCGGTGTTGTTGTCGGCCACGGAGTTCAAGGGGTCGAACTATGCGGCGATGATCGACGACGTGCGCCCCGAGGTGAAATCCCTGCGTGAGGTGCTGTTCATCGGGAGCATCCAGTGGGAGGCGGTGACCGATCGCGGGCATCGAGCGTTGGCGAAGACTCCGCGCATGATCACCGATGTGTCCGAGCGGCTCGGTGCCGACGATGCCATCAACATCCAGTACACCTCGGGGACAACGGGATTCCCCAAGGGTGCGACGCTCAGTCATCGCAACATCCTCAACAACGGCTTCTTCGTCGGCGAGCTCTGCCATTACACCGCAGAGGACCGCGTGTGCATTCCGGTGCCCTTCTATCACTGCTTCGGCATGGTGATGGGCAATCTCGCGTGCACGTCGCACGGCGCAGCGATGGTGATTCCCGGTCCCTCGTTCGATCCGGTGGCGACGTTGACGGCCGTCGCCGCGGAGAAGTGCACGTCGCTCTACGGAGTCCCAACGATGTTCATCGCCGAACTGGCACTGGAGAGCTTCGAGGACTTCGACCTCGGCAGTCTGCGTACCGGCATCATGGCCGGATCACCGTGTCCCACCGAAGTGATGAAGCAGGTGATCGACCGGATGGCGATGTCGGAAGTATCGATCTGCTACGGCATGACCGAGACGTCGCCGGTGTCGCTGCAGACTCGCAGTGACGATTCGATCGAGCAGCGGGTGTCGACTGTCGGACGCGTCGGCCCGCACCTCGAGGTCAAGATCGTCGACTCGATCGAGGGCAGCACATTGCCTCGCGGTGAGGCCGGCGAGCTGTGTACCCGCGGCTATTCGGTGATGCTCGGCTATTGGGAGCAGCCGGAGAAGACCGCCGAGGCCATCGACTCCGAGGGATGGATGCATACCGGCGACATCGGGGTGATGGACTCCGATGGCTACGTGGCGATCACCGGGCGGATCAAGGACATGGTGATTCGCGGCGGCGAGAACATCTATCCCCGCGAAGTCGAGGAGTTCCTGTACACCCATCCCGATGTCGTCGACGCGCAGGTGATCGGAGTGCCCGACCCGAAGTACGGCGAGGAGCTGATGGTGTGGATCAGGATGAAAGACGATGCCGCGCCGCTCGATTCGACGGCGGTACGGGCATTCTGCGACGGACGGCTGGCGCACTACAAGATCCCGCGTTACGTACATGTCGTCGACGAGTTCCCGATGACGGTCACCGGCAAGGTGCGCAAGGTGGAGATGCGCGAGCGATCGGTCGGCCTGATCGAGCAGCTGCCGTTCGGCTGACATACTCGCTTCCATGATCAGTGCGCTGTGGACGCCGACGGATTCCGATCTCGCCGAGGCTCGGGTGACCGCGTTCGCCCGGTTCGTCGAGCAACGTCACGATGTGCTTCTCCCGGACTACGCGGCTCTGTGGCGCTGGTCGACGAACGAGATGGAACTGTTCTGGCGAGCGGTGTGGGACTTCTTCGAGGTCCACTCCTCCAGCACGCCGACGACGGTGCTCGCAGAGCGCAGTATGCCGGGAGCGCACTGGTTTCCGGGTACGGAAGTGAACTACGTGGACCAGGTGATCAGGCACGCTCGACCGAGCCGCGCCGCGATCGTGCACGCCCGTGAAGACGGTTCGACGCGGACCGTGACGTGGGAGGAGATGATCGACCGGGCCGGGGCGCTGGCGGGCACGCTGGCCGACGCGGGAGTGCGCCGCGGCGACCGCGTCGTCGGGTACCTGCCCAACGTTCCCGAGGCGGTGATCGCATTCCTGGCGACCGCGAGCCTGGGTGCGGTGTGGTCCGCGTGCGGGCAGGACTACTCGGCCTCGGCGGCACTCGACCGTCTGGGCCAGCTCGAACCCACGGCACTGATCACTGCCGACGGGTACCTGTACGGAGGGAAGTTCCGAGACAAGGCCGCCGATGTCGACGCGCTCACGTCGGGGCTGCCCACGCTGCGAGTGGTCGTGACAGTCGGCGAGGCGTCGGGAAATGCGGTGAGCTGGTCTGCCGCAACAGCGCAGACTCGTGAATTGAACCCGGTCGCAGTGCCTTTCGATCACCCGCTGTGGGTCGTGTTCTCCTCGGGTACCACGGGTCTACCGAAGGGGATCGTGCACGGTCACGGCGGTGTGGTGCTCGAGCATCTCAAATCCGTTGTCCTGCAGTCCGATCTGGGGCCCGAGGACGTGTTCTTCTGGTACACCAGCCCCAGCTGGATGATGTGGAATTTCCAGGTCGCCGGCCTGCTGGCCGGGTCCACGATCGTGTGCGCCGACGGCAATCCGGCATTTCCGACGCCGGATGCACTGTGGGACATCGCCGGTCGTCTGGGTGTGACCTACCTCGGCACCAGCCCCGGGTACGTGCTCGCCTGCATCAAGGCCGATGCTCATCCGGGCTCGGATCACGATCTCTCGGCGCTGCGGGCCGTCGGTATCACCGGATCCGCGATGCCCGCGACGTCGTCGATCTGGTTGTCGGAGAACATCGGGGCTCACGTGCCGGTCTTCTCCATCTCCGGCGGCACCGACGTGGTGTCGGCATTCGCCGGGGGAGTGCGGACCGTGCCGGTCTGGGCCGGAGAGCTGTCGGTGCCGTTCCTCGGCGTGGCGCTCGACGCCTACGACGAGGACGGCGGACCCGTCCGCGGCACCGTCGGTGAACTGGTCGTCACCGAGCCGATGCCGTCCATGCCGCTGTACTTCTGGAACGACGCCGACGGATCTCGTTACCGAGACGCCTACTTCGACACCTATCCGGGAATCTGGCGGCACGGCGACTGGATCACCGTGACCGATCGCGGCAGTGTGCTCGTGCACGGGAGATCCGATTCGACACTCAACCGCAACGGAATTCGCATGGGGAGCGCAGACATCTACCAGGCCGTCGAATCGCTGGACGAGGTCACCGAGGCGCTCGTCCTCGGCATCGAGCTACCCGGCGGCGGATACTGGATGCCCCTGTTCGTGGTGGTCCCTGGCGGTGCGACCGACGAGTTGCGTGAGCGCATCGGATCCGTCATCAGAACACAGGCGTCGCCGCGACACGTTCCCGACGACGTCATCGCCACGCCCGCGATTCCCCACACACGAACCGGGAAGAAGCTCGAGGTACCGCTCAAACGACTCTTTCAAGGTGCTACTGCTGCAGGCACTCTCGACGCGAGTGCCGTCGACGATCCGGCTGCGTTGGCGTGGTTCGTAGAGCGGGCAGCCGAGTTTCAGCGAGTCCAGCGCGCGAGATAGGCCTTCTCCTCCGGCGCAATTCGGCGCAGGGTCTCGGCACCGACGTCGACCATCGCCATCCGGGTCGTCGCCACCACGGCGGGCGGCGAATCGGGTGCCGCGCCCGCGGCGCGGACCTCGTACCCGATTGTGAAATCGACAGCGCGAACCTTCTCGAACCAGAGCGTGACGTCGAGCGGACCGTCCGAATGTCGAAGCGGCTTCTTGTACGCGATGGTCACGTTGGCGATCAACGCACTCTTGATCAGGGCTTCGTTGGCCTCGCCCTCGCTGAGCAGCCATTCGATGCGCGCTTCTTCGAGCAGGGTGACCATCCGGGCATGGTTGATGTGCGCGAAGGCGTCCATATCGGACCAGCGCACGGTCACACTCGCGTGATATCCGACGGGCTCGGTCGGCTCTGTCTGCATTGCAACAGGCTCTGTCTGCATGGCTAGAGGATGTCATGCGCGCCCGGGAAGTCGACGCTCTAGAGTCCCAGGAGTGATTATCGCCAATGTCGCACTGGATCGTTCCGGCGTATTCTTCGACATCGAACTCGCAGGCTCGGTCATCGCGTCGATCACCCCTGCAGGCACCCGGCGCGCACCGGGCGACGAGGTGCTCGACGGTGGGGGCGGGGTTGCGCTGCCCGGGTTCGTGGACTCTCACGTGCACCTGACGCAGTGGGCGGCGGCGCGGCGGCGAATCGATGTCGGGCCCGCTGTGTCGGCTGCCGACGCGGTCGCCCTGGTGTACCCCTACGCGCGCACGGCAGGAGAATCCGTCGTGCGCGCCAACGGCTTCCGTGACGCACTCTGGCCGGAGGAGCCGCACAAGGATCTACTCGAGAATGCGCTGCCCGGTGCCCGCGTGGCGATGACGAGTATGGATCTGCACACGCTGTGGCTGAGCCCGGCGTTGCTCGACGATCTGGGTATCGACCACCCCACCGGTGTGTTGCGCGACGTCGACGGCCTCGAAGCGGTCATGGCGCTCGAAGAGCAGGAGGACCCGGCCGAACTCGATCGGGCCGTGCTCGACGCGACCGCCGCACTGGCGGTCCGTGGCGTCACCGGCGTCGTGGATTTCGAGTTCGCGGACAACAGGACGGTCTGGGATCGGCGCCTGTCGGCCGGTTCTCCCGCGGTACGCGTCGATACGACGGTATGGCCGCAGTGGCTCGACGAGGCACTCGAGCGCGGCGAGCGGACCGGCGACGTCTCGGCTCTGTCGGAACTGATCCGGCGCGGACCGCTCAAGGTGATGCTCGACGGTTCGCTCAACACCCGAACGGCGTGCTGCCACGACCGGTACCCGGGGATCGAGGGGGACGACGCGTACGGGCTGCTGCTCGAGACCCGGGAGAGCCTGTTCGAGCTCGTCTCGCGGGCGTCGCGCAGTGGCGTCGTTCCGGCGATCCATGCGATCGGTGACCGCGCCAACAGCATCGCTCTCGATGCGTTCGAGCAGGCCGGCTGCGGTGGTCGGATCGAGCATGCGCAGCAGATCCTGCCGGAGGACATCGCGCGTTTCGCCGAGTTGGGTGTCGCGGCATCGGTGCAGCCCCAGCACGCGATGTCCGATCGCGACATCGCCGAGGACCTCTGGGCCGGACGGCGCTCGGTGGCCTACGGGTACGGCTCGCTGCACCGAAGCGGTGCGACCCTGCTGTTCGGGTCCGATGCCCCGGTCAGTCCACCGGAGCCGTTGGCGGGCGTCGCCGCAGCGGTGTTCCGCACCGACGACGAGCGACCCCCGTGGCACCTCGAGGAAGCAGTACCCCTCGATGTTGCTCTTCGCGCAGCGTGCGGTGGCCGTGGAACGCTCCGAGTCGGGGATGTGGCGGATATCGTCGTTCTCACCGAGCATCCTGTGCACCGCTCGGTGCGCGATCTTGCCGAGACGGACATCAGAGCCACGATCTGCGCCGGCGCGTTGACCCACGCAGCTGCCGTGTAGGCGCACCAGGACGAAGGCCGCGGATCCGTTGTTGTCGGTGCGGCCGCGTAGCGTCACTGCGATGACGTCGATCACCGATCCGCGCGTACGCGAGTTTCTGTCCGCGGGTACCCGCACCGGCAAGCTCGGGTACCTCGCCTCCGATGGAAGGCCACTGGTGGCACCCGTCTGGTTCGTCGTCGAGGGCGACGCGATCGTGTTCAACACCGGGGCCGACACGGCGAAGGGAAAGTCGATCCGCCGCGATCCCCGCGTCGTGTTGACCGTCGATCTCGAAGAGCCGCCGTACGGATTCGTCCAGGTGCAGGGCATTGCATCGGTCGATGAGGACCCTGAGGAGTTGGTTCGCACCGCAACCGAGATCGGGGCCAGGTACATGGGCCGCGATCGCGCCGAGGAGTTCGGCGCTCGCAACGGTGTTCCGGGCGAATTGATCGTTCGGGTGACGCCGAACAGGGTGATCGCCGCTTTCGACATGACGGCATGACGACCGACCGTCTCCGCGCCGTCGGCACTGTAGATTGACCGGGTGCCGAATCGAGTCGGAGTGCGTCCGCTGCGGTCGAATCGGTTCCGACATGTAACGGTCCGGTACATAAATGCGGATATGTACTGAAAGGTAACTTCGAGTTGTTTCCGGTGAGAAAATAGAGAACGAAGTAAGCAACTTGCTCGATGTGTTCGGTGCCCACCGATCGCTGCCGCTTCGGCAGCCGGTGGGGGCGCGTGTGATTGTGGGAAAGAGAGGATTCGATTGGACCCGCTAGGTGTGGAAGGTGCTGGACACGACGACGGAGTCGGCAGTCCTGAGCATTCGTCGTTCCCACTGTCACCGGCCCAATTGGGAATGTGGTTCGCGCAGCATGTGGACCCCTCGGTACCCGCGAACATCGCCCAATACATCGAGCTGCACGGCGAGCTCGACGTGGAGCTCCTCCGTCGCGCATCCTCACAGGCGGCACTCGAGCTGCAGTCCGGATTCGTGCGCATCGTCGAGATCGACGCCGAGCCGCGGCAGATCGTCGATCCCACCCTCGACGACTCTCTGAACTACCTGGACCTACGCGGCGAGGCCGATCCGCGGGCAGCGGCCCTTGCGTGGATGCACGGCGACTACAGCGCGCCGATCGACATCCTCCGCGACCGACTGATCGCCGCGACCGTCCTGCGCCTCGAGGACGACGTCTGGTTCTGGTACGAGCGCGTGCATCACGTGGTGCTCGACGGATTCGGTGCCGTCACGTTCATGAACCGTGCGGCGGAGCTGTACACCGCGGCGGTCGAGGGCACCGAACCGAGCAAGAACCTGGCGTCGGACCTGACCAAGGTCTACGACATCGACGTGGCCTACCGCGACTCGACCCGTTTCGAGGCCGACCGCGAGTACTGGGCATCGCGGATCGACGGGATCGACGGAGTCACCACCCTCGCCGGTCACACGGCTGCTCCCGCAGCGACGAGTCTGATCGACAGCACAGCTCTGTCCAGCGAGACGATGGACAGCCTCGAAGCCCTGCGTGTCGAGACCGACACGACGATGGCGACCATCGTCATCGCCGGCTTCGCCGCCTACCTCGCGCAGATGACCGGACGCGAGGACGTCGTGCTCTCGCTCCCGGTCACCGCGCGCACCACTGCAGTGTTGCGCCGCTCCGGCGGCATGGTCTCCAACGTCGTTCCCCTCCGGCTGGACGTGTCGGGTGACACCACCGTCGAGACGCTGCTCGCGCGCGTCAACGCCGAGGTCTCCGGGGCCCTGCGTCACCAGCGATACCGGCACGAGGACATTCGGCGCGATGCCGGAGCGGCCAGCGGTCAGGCCTCGTTCTTCGGCCCCTGGGTCAACATCATGCTGTTCTTCGGCGAGGTGCGCCTCGGTTCGATGGTCGGCGGCATCAACATCCTCTCGACCGGCCTCATCGAGGATTTCGGGCTCAATCTCTACACCAGCGTCGCCGGGTCCACCACGCACATCGACTTCGAGTCCAACCCCAATCTGTACGGACCGGAACAAGCCGGCCGGAACCACGAACGCTTCGTCGACTTCTTCGCCCGCTTCGTGGCGTCGGGACCGAAGGACGCGGTATGGGATCTGGCACTGACGAACGGTCTCGAACGCGAGCAGGTCGTGGACCGGTGGAACGACACCGAGCACGAGACCGAACCACGGACTCTGCTCTCTGCATTCGAGGCAGCCGCGGCCGCGAATCCGAACGCAACAGCCCTGGTGTACGAGGGTGAGGCGCTGACCTACGGTGACCTCTCGGCGCGCGTGAACGGCCTCGCTCGCCACCTGATCGACATGGGTGTGGGTCCCGAGACGCTCGTCGGACTGTCGATTCGCCGTTCTTTCGACCTCGTCGTCGGCATGTACGCGATCGTCGCGGCAGGCGGTGCCTGGGTGCCGATCGACCCCGACCACCCCGCGGATCGCACGGCCTACATTCTGGACTCGGCACAGCCGCGGTGCGTGCTGATCTCTTCCCGCGACGACGTGGCGCTGCCCGAGGGAACCGAGACGGTTGCGGTCGATCTCGTCGACTGTGCCGCGAGGTCCACGGCACCCGTTCGGGATGTCGAACGCACTGCGCCACTACGACTTTCGAATACTGCGTACGTGATCTACACCTCCGGTTCCACCGGACGGCCCAAGGGCGTCGCGGTCGAACACGCGGCGATCCACAACCAGATGGAGTGGATGCTCTCGGAGTATCCGATGGACGGCTCCGACGTCTATCTGCAGAAGACGGCCACCACCTTCGACGTCTCGCTCTGGGGATTCTTCCTGCCGCTGCGCGTCGGCGCGACGATGGTGCTCGCCACCCCCGACGGGCATCGAGACTCGGTCTACGTGGCCAACAAGATCGCCGAACATCGGGTCACGATCACCGATTTCGTGCCGTCGATGCTGACGGTGTTCGTGGCCAACGCGCCGATGGGCACCTGCAGTTCGCTGCGCCACGTGTTCGTCATCGGTGAGGCCCTGCCGGTCGAGACGGCAGCGTCGTTCCGCGCGCTGTGCTCGGCGGGGCTGCACAATCTCTACGGCCCCACCGAGGCCGCGGTCTCGGTCACCTATCACCCCAGCGGACCGGAGGACACCCGCACCGTTCCGATCGGTGTCCCCGAGTGGAACACCAGGGCCTTCGTTCTCGACGGTCGGCTGCGACCCACCCCGATCGGCGAATCGGGCGAGCTGTACCTCGCCGGAGTCCAGTTGGCGCGCGGCTACGTGGGCCGACCGGATCTGAGCTCGGATCGCTTCGTCGCCAACCCCTTCGGCACCGACGGCGAGCGGATGTACCGCACCGGTGACCTCGTGCGCTGGCGTAGCGACGGAGTGCTGGACTACATCGGACGAACCGATTTCCAGGTCAAGTTCCGCGGCCAACGCATCGAGCTCGGTGAGATCGAAACGGTTCTGCTCGCCAACGAATCCATCTCGCAGGCAGTGGTGTTGGTGGTCCAGACGGTCACCGGTGATCAGTTGGTGGCGTATGTGGTCGCCGCTCCCGGACGATCCATCGAGTCGGCCGCGGCGATCGAGTTCGCCGGTCACGCCCTACCGTCGTACATGGTGCCTGCAGCAGTCGTCGTCCTCGACGCCCTGCCGCTGAACACCAGCGGCAAGCTCGACCGAAAAGCGTTGCCGGAACCGGTGTTCAGCAGTGCGAAGAAGTACCGGGCCCCGCAGAGCCGCGCGGAGTACGTCGTCGCGGGCATCTACGAGGATCTGCTCGGAGCTTCCAAGGTCGGTCTGGACGAGGACTTCTTCGAGCTCGGTGGCAACTCTCTGATCGCCACGCAGTTGGTGACACGAGTCGGCAGCGCTCTCGGTGTGCGCCTCGGTGTCCGTGAGCTGTTCGAGGCTCCCACGGTCGGCGCACTCGCGGCCAGGGCCGAATCGGCGGCCCGGCTCGGGGCGGACACCCCGGTTCTGGAGTCGCGGGAACGCCCCGAGCGTATTCCGCTCTCACCTGCGCAACAGCGGATGTGGTTCCTCAACCGCTTCGACCCGACCACCGCGGCGTACAACCTGCCGTTCTCCGTTCGTCTGACCGGCCCGCTGGACGTGGTGGCGCTGTCTGCCGCATTCGCCGACGTTGTCGATCGACACGAAACGCTGCGCGCCGTCTACCCCGAAGTGGACGGCTCACCGGAACAGGTCGTACTCACGGCCGCACGGACACCGGCGACGATCCTGCCGGTCCGCATCGAACGCGACGAACTGGGTGGCCGGCTGCACGAACTGGTCGCCAAGGGATTCGACGTCACGGTCGATACACCGTTCCGCATCGCACTCTTCGAGATCTCACCGACCGAACACGAACTCGCGATGGTGCTCCACCACATCGCCGCCGACGGTGCGTCGTTCGGCCCACTGGCGCGGGACGTGCTGGTGGCGTACTCGAGCCGCGTCAAGGGGCGCGCACCCGAGTGGACCCCTCTCGAGGTCCAGTACGCCGACTACGCGTTGTGGCAGCGAGCGGTGCTCGGTCCCGAGACCGATCCGCTGTCTCTGGCGTCTCGCGAAATCGCCTACTGGAGCGCGACTCTCGAAGATCTGCCCGATCAACTGGCGCTGCCGTCGAGCAGGCCACGGCCCGCCGTGTCCTCGAATGCGGGCAGCAAACTCCGGGTGGACGTTCCGGCGCATCTGCATGCCTCGCTGGCGAACCTGGCCCGAGCGAACAACGCCTCGCTGTTCATGGTCATGCAATCGGCGTACGCGCTGCTGCTCGCCCGGCTCAGTGGTACCACCGACATCGCTATCGGTGCGCCCGTGGCCGGTCGGGGAGAACCCGCGCTGGACGACCTGGTCGGCATGTTCGTCAACACGCTCGTGCTGCGCACCGAGGTCGACCCGGCGTTGACGTTCGAGGATCTGCTCTCGCGCGTACGTGACACGGATCTGTCCGCGTTCGCGCATGCAGACGTGCCGTTCGAGCGCCTCGTCGAGGTGCTGAACCCGGTCCGCTCGACGTCTCGGCACCCGCTGTTCCAGGTCGCGATCTCACTCGAATCGGCGATGTCTCGTGAACTCACCGTCGGCAGTCTGCGCGCGGAAGCCGCCGAATTCGATGTTCCCATCGCCAAATTCGACATACAGCTGTGGCTGACCGAGCACCTCGACGACGGAGCGCCCGCGGGTATCGATGCGGTGTTCGAGTACGCAACGGATCTGTTCGACGAAGATCTCGTCGAGAGCTTCGCGCGTCGCTTCCTGGCGATTCTGGACGCGGTCACCACGGACGCGACAGTGCCGGTCGGTGACGTCACGATCGTCGACGCCGCGGAGCACCGTGCCGTGGTGTCGCAGTGGAACGTCTCGGGAGACGACGTCTCACGAGAGCTGACCCTGGTGGATCTGCTCGATGCAGCAGCCGCGAATCACCCGGACGCCGTCGCGGTGCGATTCGGTGGCTCGTCGATGACCTATGCGGAGTTCGATGCGCAGTCCAATCGCCTTGCGCGCGTTCTCGTCTCGCACGGCGTCGGCCCCGAAAGCCTGGTCGCCGTAGCACTTCCTCGGTCGGCGGAACTGGTCGTCGCGCTCGTCGCGGTGATCAAGGCCGGCGGTGGATACCTCCCCGTCGACCCGAGCTACCCACTCGACCGGGTCGAGTACATGCTCGACGATGCTCGCCCCACCACCGTTCTGTTGTCCGGCTCGGACCGAGTCGAACTGCCGTCCGACGTCGAATCACGTACCGGCGCAGCGCTGCTCGATATCGACACCGTCGATCTGTCCTCGGTGTCCGACGATCCCGTCACCGACGAGGATCGGACTGCTCCGCTGCGGCCCGACAACGTCGCCTACGTCATCTACACCTCGGGTTCGACGGGCCGTCCCAAGGGCGTGATGGTTCCGCATCGCAACGTCGTTCGGCTGCTCGACAACACCGATTCGGTCTACGGCTTCGGTGCCGACGACGTCTGGACGATGTTCCACTCCTACGCGTTCGACTTCTCGGTGTGGGAGCTGTGGGGCCCGTTGCTGTACGGCGGCACGTTGGTCGTCGTCGACTACTTCACCTCACGGTCGCCGGAGGCATTCCACCGACTGCTCGTCGACGAGCAGGTCACGGTGCTGAACCAGACGCCGTCGGCGTTCTATCAGCTCTCCGAGGCCGATCGCACGACGGCGACCGCGCACGGCGAATTGGTGCTGCGGTACGTGATCTTCGGCGGTGAAGCCCTCGAACAACGACGGCTGACCGGCTGGTTCGAACGGCACGGGCACAGTGCGCCCCAGCTCGTCAACATGTACGGCATCACCGAGACGACCGTGCACGTGTCCTACCGTGCGCTCGATGCCGCGTCCGTCGAGACCAGTGCGTCGGTGGTCGGTAAGCCGATCGCCGGGCTGCGGGTATTCGTACTGGACACTCGCCTGCACCCGGTTCCGGTCGGGGTGCCCGGTGAAATGTACGTCGCCGGTGGACAACTCGCCCGCGGTTACCTCGGTCGCCGGGAACTGACGTCGGTTCGCTTCGTGGCGAACCCGTTCGCGTCGGGAGCCGACGAGGGATCGCTGCTGTACCGAACCGGTGACCTCGCACAGTGGAACGCCGCAGGCGAACTCGAGTACCTCGGACGTTCCGACGACCAGGTCAAGGTTCGCGGATTCCGCATCGAACTGGGTGAGGTCGAGGCGGCGGTGTCCGCGCAGCCGACCGTCACCCAGGCCGCCGTGGTCGTGCGCGAGGACTCGCCCGGTGCAGCTCGACTGGTCGCCTACGTGGTGTCCGCCGCGGTCGAGGGCAGGCCGATCGTCGACATCGAAGACATCAGAACCGGTATCGCAGAGGTACTTCCCGAGTACATGGTGCCGTCGGCTTTCGTCGTGCTCGACGCGATCCCACTGACCGTCAACGGCAAGCTCGATCGCCGGGCACTGCCGGCTCCGGTGTTCGAGGTGCGCGAGTTCCGCGCCCCGACCACACCGATCGAGGAGATCGTCGCGGACGTCTTCGCAGACGTTCTCGGCGTGGAACGCGTGGGTCTCGACGACGACTTCTTCGAGCTCGGCGGTAACTCGCTGATCGCCACGCAGGTGGTCTCGCGCCTGGGAGTCGCTCTCGATGCGACCGTGCCGGTGCGCATGCTGTTCGAGGCATCGACCGTAGCGCTGCTCGCGGTACGGGTGGAGCAGGCCGCAGGGGAGGGCGGCCGCGTCGCGCTCGTCGCAACCGTGCGGCCCGAGCGCATTCCGCTCTCGCTCGCGCAGCAGCGTATGTGGTTCCTCAATCGATTCGACGCCGATTCGACCGCGTACAACATTCCGTTCGCACTGAGACTGACCGGCGAACTCGACGTCGCCGCGTTGCAGGTGGCGATCATGGACGTCATCGACCGTCACGAATCGCTGCGCACGGTCTACCCCGACACCGCGGCCGGCCCGCAGCAGACCATCCTCGATGCCGCGCAGACGGTGCCGAACCTGATGCCCGTTCCGACGTCCGCGACCGATATCCAGCGGCAGGTCTTCACGCTCGCGTCGACGACGTTCGACGTGACGGTCAACGTTCCGATTCAGGCTCGCCTCTTCGAGATCGGTCCCCGCGAGCACGTCATCGCCATGGTGGTGCACCACATCTCGGCCGACGGCTGGTCGATGGGTCCACTGGCCCGCGACCTCATGATCGCGTACGCCTCACGCACCGCGTGGGAGAACCCGGCGTGGATGCCGCTCGAGGTGCAGTACGCCGACTACAGCCTGTGGCAGCGTTCGGTTCTCGGCTCCGAGGACGATCCGCAATCGCTGATCTCCGGTCAGGTCGACTACTGGGCCGACATGCTTGCCGGTCTGCCCGACCAGCTGGACCTGCCGACCGATCGGCCGCGCCCGAATCGTCAGTCTTACCAGGGATCGTCGATCCGATTCGAGGTACCGGCCGAGGTCCACCGAGGCCTGTCCTCGCTGGCTCACACGCACAACGCATCGCTGTTCATGGTCGTGCACGCCGCTCTGGCGGTACTGCTCGCTCGCTTGTCCGGCATCGAGGACATCGCGATCGGTACTCCGGTCGCAGGCCGCGGCGACGCAGCCCTGGACGACGTGGTCGGCATGTTCGTCAACACCCTCGTGCTGCGCACCGATATCGAGTCGGGTCGCACGTTCTCGGAGCAGATCGGCCGCGCCCGCGAGGTCGCGCTCGGTGCGTTCGGGCACGCCGATCTGCCGTTCGAGCGCTTGGTCGAGGTGCTGAACCCGTCCCGGTCGCAGGCGCGGCACCCGCTGTTCCAGGTGATGCTCTCGTTCGAGAACCTCACCCGTACGCACGTGGACCTACCCGGACTGTCGGTGGACAGCGTCGCCCTCGATGCCGAGGTGGCGAAGTTCGACCTGCAGCTGACCGTCACCGAGTCCATCGGAGTGGACGGTCGCGGACAGGGCATGGCAGCCGAGTTGACCTACGCGACCGATCTTTTCGACGCCGCGACGGTCCGAGGATTTGCCGAACGTTTCGTGCGGATGCTCACTGCCGTGGTCGCAGATCCCTCGCTGTCGGTGGGAGACATCGACCTTCTCGACGACGGCGAGCGCGAGCGCGTCGTCACGGCGTGGAACCGGACCGAACACGACGTGCCGAAGCAGGTGACGTTGGTCGACCTGTTCGACCGTCAGGTCGACCGGACCCCCGATGCACCGGCTCTGGTGTTCGAGGGGGAGCGGCTGACGTATGCGGAGTTCGCGGCGAGAGCCAATCGTCTTGCGCGACATCTGGTGTCGACCGGTGTCGGGCCCGACACCCTCGTGGGGCTCGCCATCGGACGCAGCCTCGACCTGTTCGTGGGTATGTACGCGATCGTCAAGGCCGGAGCCGGGTATGTTCCGATCGATCCGACGCAGCCGGCCGATCGCAACGAATACATCGTGGCCACGGCCGCACCGGTCCGAGTGCTGTCCACCACGCGAGATCACGTGGAGTTCGCCGGGGTCGCGACGATCGACATCGACACACTCGACGTGTCGGACCTGTCCTCGACGCCGTTGACCGACGCCGACCGGGCAGCCCCGCTGCGGCCCTCGAACATCGCCTACGTGATCTTCACGTCGGGATCGACAGGTCGCCCCAAGGGCGTCGGAGTCTCGCACGAGGCGATCGTCAACCGCCTGCTGTGGATGCAGCACGAGTATCAATTGAACGCCGACGACGTGGTGCTGCAGAAGACTCCGTCGACCTTCGACGTCTCGGTGTGGGAGTTCTTCTGGGCTCTGCAGAACGGCGCATCGGTCGCCATCGCTGTTCCGGACGGTCACCGCGATGCGATGTATCTGCTCGACGTAATTGCGCGCGAACATGTCTCGGTGGTGCACTTCGTACCGTCGATGATGTCCGTCTTCGTCCCCGAGGTGGAGCGACGCCGAGCATCGGGTGCCACACTGCGGCTGGTGTTCGCATCCGGCGAGGCACTGGCTCCCACCACGGCTCGTGCACTACGCCGAGCGGTCAAGGGAGTCGAGCTGCACAACCTCTACGGCCCGACGGAGGCCGCCGTCGACGTCACCTATCACGCTGTCACGGACGAGGATTCGGACGTGATGCCGATCGGTGCGCCGGTGTGGAACACCGCCGTGTACGTGCTCGACTCGCGACTGAATCCCACTCCCGTCGGTGTCGCAGGTGAGCTCTACCTCGCAGGTACACAGCTGGCTCGTGGCTACGTGAGCCGCCCCGACCTGACCGCGGATCGCTTCGTGGCACATCCGTTCGCAACGGGCGGGCAGCGCCTCTATCGGACCGGCGACGTGGTGCGGTGGAACCGTGACGGCGAGCTGGAGTACGTGGGTCGTTCGGATTTCCAGGTGAAGCTGCGCGGCCTGCGCATCGAACTCGGCGAGATCGAATCCGCATTGCTGGCACAACGCTCCATCTCTCAGGCAGTCGTCGTGGTCCGCAACGACCAACTCGTCGGGTACGTCGTACCGTCCGGTGCCTCGGTGGAGACCGGAGCCGTCCTCGGTGCCCTGCGCTCTCGACTCGCGGAGTACATGGTGCCGTCGACGCTGATCGTGCTCGAGGAGTTTCCGCTCGGTGCCAGCGGAAAGCTCGACCGCAAGGCTCTGCCCGATCCCGCTTTCGAGGTGACCGAGTACCGGGAACCGACCAACGACATCGAACGCACCGTTGCGGAGGTCTTCGCCCAGGTCCTCGGAGTCGAGCGCGTCGGTCTCGACGACGACTTCTTCGAGCTCGGCGGAAACTCCCTCATCGCAACACAACTGGTGTCACGACTGGGCGTCGCCATGGACACTCGAATTGCGGTTCGAGAGCTGTTCGACACCTCCACGGTGGCCGATCTGGCCGCGCGGTTGGGCACACTGGTCGCCACCGGAAGCCGTCCGCCGCTGGTGCCTCAGCAACGGCCGCAACACATTCCGTTGTCGCTCGCGCAGCAGCGGATGTGGTTCCTGAACAAGTTCGACGTCGAATCCGCAGCCAACAACATCCCGATCGCCGTGCGACTGTCCGGTCTGCTGGACCGTCGCGCAATGCAGATCGCGGTCGCGGACGTCGTGGCTCGGCAGGAGTCCCTGCGCACGGTGTTCCCGGAGACCGACGGAACCGCACATCAGGTGATCGTCGACGCAGCCACGGCCACACCGGATCTGACGCCCGTCGACATCGCCGCGCACGAGGTCGCGGATGCGTTGCGTGAACTGGCGACCACCGGATTCGACCTGTCGAAGGACCTGCCCTTCCGAACCAGGCTCTTCGAGGTCAGCCCCACCGAGCACCTGCTGGTGTTCGTCGTCCACCACATCGCGGCCGACGGGTTCTCGCTGGGCCCGCTCACCCGAGACGTGATGAACGCGTACGCGGCTCGCTCGCTGAACCAGGAGCCCTTCTGGTCTCCGCTGCCGGTCGACTACGCCGATTACAGCCTCTGGCAGCGCGAAGTACTCGGTTCCGAGGACGACCCGCAGTCGGTCGTCTCGCAGCAGATCGACTACTGGACAGCCACTCTGGCGGGCCTACCGGATCAGCTCGACGTGCCGTCCGACCGACCGAGGCCTGTCGTGGCGTCGAACCGTGGCGCGCTCGTACGCTTCTCCATCGACGAAGATCTGCACCGCGCGCTGATCGATGCCGCCAGAGCAGAGAACGCCTCGCTGTTCATGGTGGTGCACACCTCGTTGGCCGTACTGCTGTCGCGGTTGTCCGGCGAGGCCGACATCGCGATCGGCACCCCGGTCGCCGGTCGCGGTGAGGCCGCCCTCGACGACTTGATCGGCATGTTCGTCAACACGCTGGTGTTGCGCACCGAGATCGACACGTCGCGGCGATTCGACCAGGTTCTCGCCGACACCCGCGAGACCGACCTGTCGGCTCTGGCCCACGTGGACGTACCTTTCGAGCGGCTGGTCGAAATTCTCAACCCCGCCCGATCCACGGCTCGGCATCCCCTCGTGCAGGTGGTACTCGCGTTCCAGAACCTGGGACAGAAGGATCTCGAACTGCCTGGACTGTCGGTCTCGGGTGTCGATTTCGAGACGCTGGTCGCGCTGTTCGATCTGCAGTTCACGTTCGTGGAGTCGATCGGACCGAGCGGTGCTCCGCAGGGCATGACCGTCGACGTCACCTACGCCACCGATCTCTTCGACGAAGCCACGGTCGTCACGCTTGGCGATCGGTTGATCACGGTTCTCGAAGCCGTCGCCGACAACCTCTCGACCGTGGTCGGGGACATCGAGCTGCTCGAGCCCGTCGAACGCAGCCGGGTGCTGGTCGAGTGGAACGACACCGCGCACGAGCTCGACCGGGCACAGACGTTGGCCTCACTTGCCGGACAGGTCGACTCGACCTCCGCCGCACTGGTTTTCGAGGGCGACACGCTCGGCTACGGCGAATTCCAGGAACGGGTCTCCCGTCTGGCGCGGTTCCTGATCGCCCGCGGTGTCGGACCCGAGAGCGCGGTGGGCATCGCTGCCCGTCGCTCGGTGGAACTCCTCGTCGGCATTCACGCGATCATCGCCGCCGGCGGTGCGTACGTACCGATCGATCCGGACCAGCCGACCGAGCGGATCGCACACATTCTCGGAACCGCGGAACCGGTCTGCGTGCTGACCACCTCACGTGACGCGGTGGAAGCCGACGGCTACGAGGTGCTCGATATCGACACCCTCGATCTGTCCGGCTTCTCCGATGCGCCGATCACCGACGCGGACCGAATCAGTGCGCTGGCACCGTCCAACACCGCCTACGTCATCTTCACCTCGGGTTCGACCGGGCAGCCCAAGGGCGTGGCCGTCTCACACGAGGCGATCGTCAACCGCCTGCTGTGGATGCAGTCGGAGTACGAGCTGAGTCCCGACGACGTGGTGCTGCAGAAGACCCCCGTCACGTTCGACGTGTCGGTGTGGGAACTGTTCTGGCCGTTGCAGATCGGCGCTACGTTGGTCATCGCGAAGCCCGACGGCCATCGCGACCCTCAGTACCTGCTCGAGACGATCGAGGCACAGTCGGTCACCACGGCGCACTTCGTACCGTCTTTGCTCGAGGTCTTCGTGTCCGTCGTGGCGGCTGCGCCGTCTCCTGCGGCCGGCTCTCTGCGGACGCTGTTCGCATCAGGAGAGGCGCTGCCCGCCGAGGTCGGCGATCGGCTCCGTCGCGTCCTGCCGGGCGTGGCTCTGCACAACCTCTACGGCCCCACCGAGGCGGCCGTCGACGTCACCTACCACGCAGTGACGGAGGCGGACGTCGACCTCGTCCCGATCGGTGTCCCCGTGTGGAACACCAGAACGTATGTCCTCGACGCTCGACTGTCTCCGGTCGCACCTGGGGTTGCCGGCGAGCTGTACCTCGCCGGAGTTCAACTGGCCCGCGGATATCTCGGACGAACGGACCTGACGGCCGATCGATTCCTTCCCGACCCGTTCGGAGAACCGGGCTCGCGCATGTACCGCACCGGTGACCTGGTGCGCTGGCGTGCGGCGTCCTCCGGTTCAGGACGGTTGGAGTACCTGGGCCGTACCGACTTCCAGGTCAAGCTTCGAGGACTGCGCATCGAACTCGGCGAGATCGAGACCGTGCTGCGCAAGCATCCGTCCGTGGAATCCGCCGTCGTATTGGTTCGGCAGACCGTTGCCGCGGGTGATCAGCTGGTCGCCTACGTCGTACCCACGGTCGGCGGGACCGTCGACGTCGCCGAACTGACGGAGTTCGCGTCGCGTTCGCTCGCGAGCTACATGGTCCCGGCCGCGACCGTCGTGCTCGACGCGCTGCCACTGACGCCCAACGGCAAGCTCGATCGTCGCGCTCTGCCGGAGCCGAACATCGAGCAGCGCGTGTTCCGTGCACCGACCACCACGTCGGAAACCGTTGTGGCCGAGGTCTTCCGCGATGTTCTCGGCATCGATGTGGTCGGTGTCGACGACGAGTTCTTCGCGCTCGGCGGCAACTCCCTCGTCGCCACGAGAGTGGCGTCGAGAATCGGCGCTGCACTCGACACCACGGTGACCGTGCGGACGATATTCGAGGCATCGACCGTGTCCGCCCTGGCGGCCAGGCTCGACGAGCTCTCGGGTTCGGGCCGTCGAATTCCGCTGGTGCGTACCGATTTGCCGGATCTGGTACCGCTCTCGCTCGCGCAGCGCCGGATGTGGTTCCTCAACCGGTTCGACCCGGAGTCCGCGACGGAGAACCTCCCCGTCGCCATCGAGCTCAGTGGCGGTCTCGACATCCCCGCTCTGCGCGCAGCAGTGGCCGACGTGATCGAGCGGCACGAGTCGCTGCGAACGGTCTACCCGGAGGTCGACGGCGTCGCCTCCCAGGTGATCGTTCCGGCGGAGCGGGTGGTTCCGGATCTGGTACCGGCTGCGACCACCACGGCGGAACTGCCGTCGGTGCTGGCGGCGCTGGCGATGGGCGGGTTCGACGTCACCGCGGAGCCGCCGTTGCGCGCTGCGTTGTTCGAGCTGGGCTCGGACCACCACGTTCTGGCGTTCGTCACCCACCACATCGCTGCCGACGGCTTCTCGATCGGCCCCATGACTCGGGATCTGATGGTCGCGTACGCGGCCCGGAGCGCGGGCACCGAGCCCGGTTGGGCTCCGCTCGCCGTCCGCTACGTCGACTACACCCTCTGGCAGCAGGCCGTTCTCGGTTCCGAGGACGATCCGTCGTCACCGGTCTCGAACCAGATTCGGCACTGGACGAGGGCATTGGCCTCGCTGCCGGACGAGGTCACCTTCCCCGGCGATCGCGTCCGCCCGGACAGGTCGTCGTATCGCGGCGGCAACATCACGCTGGCCCTCGACGCAGCCACGCACGGACGCCTCGGCGACGTGGCCCGCGCCAACCAGAGCTCACTGTTCATGGTGTTGCACTCCTCGCTCGCCGTGCTGTTGGCCCGGCTGTCCGGTGAGACCGACATCGCGATCGGTACTCCGGTCGCAGGACGCGGTGAGGCCGCGCTCGACGACGTCATCGGAATGTTCGTCAACACGCTGGTACTGCGGACCGACATCGATCACGGCAGCGCCTTCACCGAGCTGCTGGCTCGGGCACGCGAGACCGACCTGTCGGCGTTCGCCCATGCCGAGGTGCCGTTCGAGCGGCTCGTCGAGGTACTCGACCCACCGCGGTCGGCGGCTCGGCACCCGCTCGTCCAGGTGATGCTCACCGTGCAGAACATGGAGCAGACCGAGCTCGAACTCCCCGGTCTGAGCGTGCGCGGAGTCGATCTCGACGTCGAGACGGCCAAGTTCGACGTTCAGTTCACGTTCACCGAGAACCACGTCGACGGCGGCATGACCGTCGACGTCACCTTTGCTCGCGACCTGTTCGACGACAGCACAGCGCGTGTGATCGGGGAACGCCTGATCCGCGTCCTCGAGTCCGTGGCAAGCAATCCTGGTCAGCGAATCGGCGACGTCCCTGTGATGGACGAAGCCGAACGCGGCCGTGTTCTCGCACTCGCCCAGGACGCGCCTGCCGTTGCCGATTCGCTCGACACGATCGTCGATCTCTTCGCCGCTCGGGTGGCCGAGGACCCGGACGCTCCCGCAGTGGTGTTCGAGGGTGCCTCCAGGAGTTACCGAGAGATCGACGAGTCCTCGACGGCACTGGCGAGAATTCTCGCCGGCCAGGGAGTCGGGCCGGAGTCGCTGGTGGCCGTCGTGCTGCCGCGTACCGCCGATCTCGTCGTGGCACTGCTCGCGGTGCTCAAAGCCGGCGGTGCCTACGTTCCGATCGATCCGTCCTACCCGGCCGACCGTATCGAGTTCGTACTCACCGATTCTCGTCCGGTGGCCGTCCTGACGTGGACCGGTGTGGACGTGGAGCTACCCGCCGCGCTTCCCCGGATCGATATCGACACCGCCTCGATGCCGGGCGACGTGTCGGTGGCCGATCCGATTCCGGCGACCGCGGCTGCGACGGCGTACGTGATCTACACCTCGGGCTCGACGGGCAAGCCCAAGGGCGTGCTCGTTCCACATCGCAACGTCGCACGGCTGTTGGCGAACACCGAGCGGCACTTCGACTTCGGTCGAGGCGACGTGTGGACGCTGTTCCACTCGTTCGCGTTCGACTTCTCGGTGTGGGAACTGTGGGGCCCGCTCACCACCGGCGGCAGCGTCGTCGTGGTCGACTACTTCACCTCCAGGTCGCCGGAAGCGTTGCGAGAGCTGCTCGTTCGTGAACACGTCACCGTTCTCAATCAGACTCCGTCGGCGTTCTACCAGCTCGATCAGGTCGATCGGACCGCAGGCTCGACAGGCGACTATTCGTTGCGGTACATCGTGTTCGGTGGCGAGGCGCTGGAACTGCGACGACTGGCCGGTTGGTTCGATCGTCACGGCGACGAATCCCCGCAACTGGTCAACATGTACGGCATCACCGAAACCACCGTCCACGTCTCGCACCGCGTCGTGGACGCGCAGTCCGCAGCGCAGGCTTCGGGATCTCTGGTGGGACGCGCCATCTCGGGGCTCTCGGTGTACGTACTGGATTCGCGACTGTCGCTGGTGCCAGCAGGCGTGCCGGGGGAGATGTACGTCTCCGGTGGTCAGGTCGCGCGCGGGTATCTCGGTCGGCCCGGACTGAGCGCGACGAGGTTCGTCGCCGATCCTTTCGCAGGCGACGGATCGGTCCTGTACCGCACCGGCGACGTGGCACGGTGGTCGACCGACGGCGAACTCGAATTCGTCGGTCGCGCCGACGAACAGGTCAAGATCCGCGGTTTCCGAATCGAGCTGGGCGAGGTCGAATCCGCCGTCGCGTCCGCTCCTGCCGTCGGGCAGGCCGCGGTGATCGTGCGCGAGGACACTCCCGGTGCCGCACGCCTGGTTGCCTACGTCGTGCCCGCGGCCGAGTCGACCGTCGACATCGACGTCGTCAGGGCAGCGATCGGGGAGCACCTTCCCGAGTACATGGTGCCCTCGGCGTTCGTGGTTCTCGACGCGATTCCGTTGACCGGCAACGGAAAACTGGACCGGCGAGCGCTGCCCGAGCCGGCCGCGCGCACACGTGAGTTCCGGCCACCGACCACTCCGGTGGAGGAAATGGTCGCCGACGTGTTCGCCGAGGTTCTCGGAGTGGAGCGCGTCGGTCTCGACGACGACTTCTTCGAGCTCGGCGGCAATTCGCTGGTGGCAACGCAGGTGGTGTCCAGGCTGGGAGCCGCAGCGGACACCACTGTCCTCGTCCGCGCACTGTTCGAGGCCCCGACCGTCGCGGCTCTGGCAGCGCGGGTCGAGCAGGGTTCGGGCGCAGGCGCGCGTCCGGCGCTGGTGGCATCGACGCGACCGAGCCGAGTGCCGCTCTCGCTCGCGCAGCAGCGGATGTGGTTCCTCAACCGCTTCGATTCCGAGTCCACGGCGTACAACATCCCGTTCGCGCTTCGGCTCAGCGGGCGTCTCGACGTCGACGCGTTGCAGCGTGCCGTCTCCGACGTGATCGAACGTCACGAGACTCTGCGATCGGTCTATCCGGATTCACCCGAAGGCCCGCATCAGGTGATCGTGCCGATGTCCCAGGTGCCCACCACTCTCGAGGTGATCGACACCGACGCGGAGTCGGTGACCGCGCGGGTTCTGGAGCTCCTGTCGGCGACGTTCGACGTCACCACCCAGGTTCCGCTGAAGACCGCACTCTTCCGAGTCTCGAACACCGAATTCGTACTCGGCATGGTCATCCACCACATCAGCGCCGACGGTCTGTCGGTGATGCCGTTGTCCACCGACGTCATGACCGCATACGCCGCGCGCACCCGTGGTTCCGATCCGGCGTGGGCACCGTTGCCGGTGCAGTACGCCGACTACGCGCTGTGGCAACGCCAGGTTCTCGGATCCGAGGAGGATTCGGAATCGATTGCTGCGCAGCAGATTCGGTACTGGGAAAGCGCTCTGGCCGAGCTGCCCGAGCAGATCGAACTACCGCTCGATCGCCCGCGACCCGCCGAGCAGACCTTCCGGGGCAGCCGCGTCGACTTCCGGATCGACGCAGCCGCGCACGCTCGACTGACCGAACTGGCACGCGCACGTAACGCGACGGTGTTCATGGCCGTGCACGCGGCGTTCGCCGTGCTGCTCTCGCGCATGTCGGGATCGTCGGACATCGTCGTCGGAACTCCGATCGCGGGTCGCGGCGAAGCGGAGATCGAGAACCTCGTCGGGATGTTCGTGAACACGTTGGTGCTGCGGCTCGACGTGGCGGGCGGTGCGAGCTTCGAGGACCTCCTCGACGCGGCTCGGGAAACCGATCTGCAGGCTTTCGCCAACTCCGACATACCGTTCGAGCGGCTCGTCGAGGTCGTCAACCCCACCCGGTCGACGGCGCGTCACCCGCTGTTCCAGGTCGGCTTCTCGTTCCAGAACTTCGCGCGCCGAGAATTCGAGCTCGACGGACTGGATATCTCGGCCCTGGACACCGAGACCGGAACGTCGCAGTTCGACCTGCATCTGATCGTCTCCGACGCATCGAGCGGCGACGAGGCGTCGGGCGGGGCCGATGCGTTGTTGACCTACGCGACCGACCTGTTCGACGAGCGCACCGCGCGTTCGCTCGTAGCCCGGTTCGAGGCCGTGCTCGACGCTGTCACAGCGGCGCCGGCGACCCCGATCGGCGATCTCGATCTGTTCCTCGACGGTGAGCTGCCCGCCATCGTCGAGGAGTGGAACGACACCGACCGCGACTTCGATTCGGAAGGTGGCACCACGCTCGCCGATCTGTTCGCGGGCTCGGCAGCGCGCAACGGTGACGCCGTTGCACTCGTGCACGACCACGGCACGCTGACGTACGGCGAGTTCTCCGAGCGGGTGTCGCGTCTGGCCCGTCATCTGATCGGTCTGGGTGTCGGACCCGAAGTGCCGGTGGGGCTTGCCATTCGGCGTTCGGTGGATCTGCTGGTCGGCATGTACGCCGTCTCCGTGGCCGGAGGCGCCTACGTCCCGATCGATCCGGATCAGCCGGCCGAGCGCAACGCGCTGGTGTTGGAGACCGCAGCTCCGCTGTGCGTACTGACATCCGGTGCTGTCGGCCCGGAGATCTCCTCTGCAGCAACGGTCGTCGATCTGGCGCAACTCGATCTCGAGGGCTACTCGTCCGCGCCGGTCGAGACCTCCGAGCGCTGCGGTGAACTCTCCGCCGACACCACGGCCTACGTCATCTTCACGTCCGGGTCCACCGGCCGGCCCAAGGGCGTGGCGGTCTCGCACGGCGCAGTGGTGAACCAGTTGAACTGGCTGCGCGCGGAGTACCGCCTCGACGAGACCGATGCGTCTCTGCTCAAGACCGCAGCGACGTTCGACCTGTCGGTGTGGGAGTTCTGGTCGCAACTGACCTCGGGTGGGCGACTCGTCATCGCGAACCCGGAGGGTCATCGCGATCCCGACTACCTGCTCACACTGATCCGTCGGCACGCGGTGACGACGTTGCATCTGGTGCCGTCGATGTTGTCGATGCTCGGCACCGTTGCCGCGGGCGAGCTGTCACCCGATCTGCGACGTGTCCTGGCCATCGGTGAAGCACTACCCGCAGCGGTGGCACAGGACTTCCGGCGGCACAACGGTTCCGCCGAGCTGTTCAACCTCTACGGTCCGACCGAGGCTGCGGTGTCGGTGACCTCGCATCCGGTCACCGATGCCGACACCGTCACCGTGCCGATCGGCGTGCCCGAGGCCAACACCGCCGTGTTCGTGCTGGACTCGCGCCTTCATCCGGTTCCTGCCGGAGTCACGGGAGAGCTGTATCTCGCCGGTGCACAGCTGGCGCGAGGATATTTCGGGCGTGCGGACCTCACCGCCGAACGGTTCGTGGCGAATCCGTTCGACGCGAACGGAACGCGGATGTATCGCACGGGCGACCTCGTGCGCTGGCGGGTTCCGGTCGTCGACGGAGCACCGGGCGCGGCCCGCCTCGAATACATCGAGCGCGCCGACTTCCAGGTCAAGATTCGCGGCTTCCGCATCGAGCTCGGTGAGATCGAGGCAGCCCTGCGCACACAGGCGACGGTGGCCGACACCGCCGTCGTGGTGCACACCGGCGAATCGATGGGGGACCAGCTGGTTGCCTACGTCGTCGGTACGTCCGGAGCAGTACTCGACGTGGCGAGTGTCGAAGCCGAACTCGCCCGCGCCGTGCCGTCGTACATGGTTCCGGCAGCGTTCGTCGTCCTCGATGCCCTTCCGCTCAACGCCAACGGCAAACTGGATCGACGGGCACTTCCGGCACCGCAGTTCGAGGTTGCCGAGTTCCGCGCCCCGGTCACTCCGGTCGAAGAGATCGTCGCGGCCACCGTGGCGGAACTGCTCGGTCTGGACCGTGCCGGACTCGACGACGATTTCTTTGCGCTCGGCGGAAACTCATTGGTCGCAACGCAATTGGTTTCGCGGCTGGGCCAGGCTCTCGACGCCCAGATTCCGGTGCGAGCAGTGTTCGCGGCGTCCACCGTCGCAGGCCTGGCCGCCCACATCGCCCCGCTCGTCGGGGGCGGTGCGCGCCGAGAACTGACCGTTCGTGAGCGACCCGATCTGCTTCCACTCTCGATCGCTCAGGAAAGAATGTGGACGATCAACCGGATCGACCCCGGTTCCTCGGCGTACAACATTCCTGTCGCGGTCCGGCTGACCGGCGCACTCGACGTCGACTCCCTGCGTGGGGCATTCGACGACGTTCTGGGGCGCCACGAAATTCTGCGCACGGCATACCCGGATTCTGTGGACGGGCCGGTGCAGCAGATCGTTTCCGTCGCCGAGGTAGGGGTCGATCTGACGCCCGAGCGGGTGGAACCGGATGCAGTGATCTCCCGCCTGACCGAAACCCTCGGTGCCGGGTTCGACGTCACGAAGTCGGTCCCGGTGCGCGCTGCGTTGCTGCAGGTCGCCGACAACGAGAATGTGCTCGCCGTGGTGGCACACCACATCGCTGCCGACGGTTTCTCGATGGGTCCGCTGATCCGCGATGTCATGGTGGCCTACACCGCTCGGGTTGCGGGGGAGATGCCGGCATGGACTCCGCTGCCGGTCCAGTACGCCGACTTCGCGCTGTGGCAGCGTGACGTGCTCGGCAGCGAGAACGATCCCGAGAGTCCACTCGCGAAACAACTGGCGTATTGGACGACCGAGTTGGCAGGAGCGCCGGAACAGTTGGCGCTTCCGCTGGATCGGCCGCGACCGCCTCGCCCGACGATGCAGGGTGCCTCGTACGAATTCTCGTTCGGCACCGACATCGCATCGGCGATCGAGAAGATCGCTCGCGAACACTCGGCGACGACGTTCATGGTGGTGCACAGTGCCTTCGCCGTGCTGCTCTCGAGGCTGAGCAACTCCTCCGACATCAGCATCGGCACACCGACTGCCGGTCGCGGTGAACAGCAACTCGACGAGCTCGTCGGCATGTTCGTCAACACCCTCGTGCTGCGAACTCGACTCGATCAGAGCGGCACGTTCGTCGACCTGCTGCAGCAGGCAAAGGACAAGGATCTGGCAGCGTTCGGCCACGCCGACGTCCCGTTCGAGCGGCTCGTCGACGCACTGGGCCGGGCACGGTCGAGTGCCTACACTCCGCTGTTCCAGGCGATGCTGACGTTCCAGAACCACGTGACCGGATCGTTCGAGTTGCCGGGTCTGCACGTACAGGCCTTGCCCGCGGGCGACGACCAGGCCAAGTTCGATCTGCAGCTGACCGCCGTCGAAAAATTCGACGACACCGGAGCACTGCGCGACATCGAGGCGACGTTCACCTACGCGACGGCGATCCTCGAAGAGTCGTCGATCGCGACGTTCGCAGATCAGCTGCTGCGGATTCTGAACGCCGTGGTCTCGGATCCGGATGTGGTGCTGCGGTCCATCGACATCCTCTCCGAGGAGGAGAAGGCGGAGTTCGCACCGCGAACCAAGCCCAAGACGGTGGACGATCTGCCGGATCTGATTGCCCGCGCAGCGGCCGTCGCACCCGATGCGGTGGCACTCGAACACGAGTCGACGACGGTCGATTTCGCTGCTCTGCACGCCAAACTGGCTCAGATGTCGGCAACGATGGGCTCGGCGATGAAGCCGCAGGCTCTGGTGACGGTCACTCTGTCGGCACTGGTTCCGGGGATCTTGCCCGCCCTCGGTGCGGAGGGGCTGAACACCGCTCTGGCATCGTTGATCGAACGGGCGGAGTCGGTGATCGCGTCGTCGTGACGAATGCCGAGCTCGCCGGTTGTGCACGTGGATCGATCAGGAGGAAAAGGTAGATGGCGGTAGGACGTCGAAGCGATGCAGCTCTGACGGTCGAGGACCTTCCGCGCTTGGTTCGGAGCGTCGCAGCGGTCGAACCCGACCGCGTAGCTCTCACGCACCTCGGTACGGAACTGACCTACGCCCGCCTGGACGAGGAGATCACCAGCCTCGATGCGGCCATGGGGGGCGTCCTCGGCCCCGACGCGCTGGTTCCGGTCGTGTTGTCCAACACGCTTGCAGGCCTCATCGAGGCCACCGAGGGTGGTCTGGACGCGGTCGTGTCCACCGTCGTCGCGGATGCGGTGTCGGTTCTCGGCGACGACGAGTCGACGTCGAGCTCCGCCCATCCCGAAGCCGCCACGCTGTACGCGCTGTTCGCCGATCAGGCCGAGCGCACCCCGGACGCACCTGCCCTCGTCTTCGGCGACGACACGCGAACCTACGCCGAGTTCGCCGCCTCGGTGGAGCGTCTAGCCCGCGTGCTGATCGCACGGGGAGTCGGCCCCGATTCAGCGGTGGGACTGTCGATCCGCCGATCCTTCGATCTGCTGGTGGGCATGTACGCCGTCTCCGCAGCAGGCGGAGCCTACGTGCCGTTGGACCCGGATCATCCGGTCGACCGACTCGGCTACGTTCTCGACATCGCGACACCTGTCCTGGTTTTGACGACCACGAACGACATACCGCAGTTGCCCGAGGGCACCGCCACCGTTCTCGTCGACGAGCTCGACCTGACCGATGTGCCGGGAGGACGGATCACCGATGCGGATCGGCTCTCCGCCCTGACCGAGGACGACCTCGCCTACGTCATCTTCACCTCCGGTTCGACGGGACGCCCGAAGGGCGTGGCGGTGAGCCACCGGGCCATCGTCGCCAACATCTCCTGGCGTCAGCGGGAGTACTCGATGAGTGCTGCCGACGTCGTGTTGCAGAAGACTCCGTTCACGTTCGACGTATCGGTGTGGGAGTTCTTCTGGCCGTTGCAGATCGGTGCCACGCTCGTGATCGCCGAGCCCGAGGGCCACCGCGACCCCGCCTACCTCGCCCGCGTCATCGGCGAGCGCAGCGTGAGTGTGACGCACTTCGTGCCGTCCATGCTCTCGGTGTACGTCGCCGAACCCACTGCTGCCCAGGCTGATTCGCTCCGAATGGTGTTCGCTTCCGGTGAGGCGCTCCCGGCGCGCACCGTCAACGCGTTCCACTCGATCTCGAACGCGGAACTGCACAACCTCTACGGTCCCACCGAAGCGGCCGTCGACGTCACGTACTACCGAACCCAGCAGGTGGAAGAAGCCTCGGTTCCCATCGGCGCTGCTGTCGACGACACCGATCTGTACGTGCTAGACGAAGGACTGCGGCGATCGCCCCGTGGAGTCGAGGGTGAGCTCTATCTGGCGGGCGTGCAGCTCGCTCGCGGATACCTCGGACGCACCGACCTGACCGCCGACCGGTTCGTGGCCGACCCGTTCGGTGAGCCGGGCGACCGCATGTACCGCACCGGCGACCTGGTGCGCCGACGCGCCGACGGCCTCATCGAGTACATCGGGCGCACCGACTTCCAGGTCAAGCTACGTGGCCTGCGCATCGAACTGGGCGAAATCGAATCGGCTCTGCTCGCCGAGCCCGAGGTGACTCAGGCGGCTGTGCTGCTCCATTCGTCCGAGCAGTCGGAACAACAGCTCGTCGGATACGTCGTCAGCACCGATCCCGATATCGATCACGACGGCCTCGCGGACGCGGTGCGACGGCGCATGCCGGAGTACATGGTGCCGTCGGTGTTCGTCGTCCTGGACGAGTTTCCGCTGGGTGCCAGCGGAAAGCTCGATCGAAAGGCATTGCTCGCGCCCGATTTCGCGTCCCTGGCGCGGGAATACCGCGCACCGAGCACGGACACCGAGTCGGCACTGGTCTCGATCTTCGAGACCGTGCTCGGCATCGATCGCATCGGCGTCGACGACGACTTCTTCACACTCGGCGGCAACTCTCTGAACGCGACCCGCGTGATCGCGCGGGTCAACGCCGAACGCGGTTCGGCCGTCGACGTACGTGCATTCTTCGACGCCCCGACCGTTGCCGAACTCGCTGCGGCCGTGGACGCGTCGGATTCGACCGGCCACCGTATTCCGTTGACGGCGCAGCCGGATCACGACCACGTCCCTCTGTCGCTGGCTCAGCAGCGCATGTGGTTCCTCAACAGATTCGAGCCCGAATCTGCAGTGAACAACATCCCGGTGGCACTGACCCTGTCCGGGGCGCTCGACCTCACGGCGCTGCGTGCCGCGCTCGCCGACGTTCTCGATCGGCACGAGTCGCTGCGCACGGTGTTCCCGGACCGCGACGGTGTCGGCTACCAGCATGTACTCCGATCCGATTCGGCAACAGTCGAATTGGAGATCTCGGCCGCGGAAGAAGCAGAGCTTCCCGCCACCCTGCTCGAGTTCGCTCTCCGCCCGTTCGACCTGTCGGTTCAGCTGCCCTTCCGGACCTTGCTGCTCGCGTTGTCGGATACCGAGCACGTGCTCGCGTTCGTTGTCCATCACATCGCCGCCGACGGGTTCTCCATGGGTCCGCTCACGCGTGACGTGGTGACGGCCTACGTTGCCCGCTCGAACGGGCAGGCCCCGCAGTGGACTCCGCTCGAGGTGCAGTACGCCGACTTCACGCTATGGCAGAGAAAGGTTCTCGGCAACGAGGACGATCCCGAGTCGGTGCTCTCGGCTCAGCAGGAGTACTGGCGCGGACGCCTCGGCGGAGCGCCCGATCAACTGGAACTGCCCACCGACCGGCCACGTCCTGCCGTCGCCTCGACCCGAGGTGGAACGTACAAGTTCGAGATCGATGCAGATCTGGTTCTCGCGCTCGAGAAACTCGGCCGCGCACATGGCGCGACGACCTTCATGGTCGTGCACGCCGCACTGGCGACTCTGCTCGCCAAACTGTCCTCCAGCGAGGACATCTCGATCGGCACACCTGTGGCCGGACGTGGTGACGCAGTCCTCGACAACGTCATCGGAATGTTCGTCAACACCCTGGTTCTGCGCACCGCCGTCGAATCGGACGCGACGTTCGAGGACTTCCTGCGTGAGGTGAGGGGCGTCGACCTCGCGGCGTTCTCGCACGCCGACGTGCCGTTCGAGAAGCTGGTCGACGCGTTGGCTCCCGCGCGGTCGCAGGCCCGGCATCCGCTCTTCCAGGTGATGCTCACGTTCCAGAATCTCGATCAGACCTCGGTGGAGATCCCGGGTCTTCGCGTTGCCGCACTCGACTACGAGGCGGATCTGGCGAAGTTCGACCTGCAGGTGACGTTGTGGAATTCGATTGCCGCAGAAGGTGAGCCGTCGGGTCTGACCGTGGCACTGACCTATGCCGCCGACCTCTTCGACGAATCCACGATGGCCGAATTCGGTCGGCGGTTCGAGCGGATCCTCACTGCGGTCACCGACTCGCCGACGGCGGTGATCGGTGACATCCACCTGCTCGACCCGGCCGAGCGTACTTCGGTTCTCGCGCTCGGTGATGGAGCGGTGTCCGAGATCGATTCGGGTACAACGCTGGTCGATCTGTTCGATCGTCAGGTGGCCGAGACTCCTGATGCGCAGGCGTTGGTGTTCGAGGGTGAGCGGTTGACGTATGCGGAGTTCGCGGCGCGAGCCAATCGTCTTGCGCGGCATCTGGTGTCGACGGGTGTGGGGCCTGATTCGCTGGTGGGGCTTGCGATCGGACGTAGTCTGGATCTGTTCGTGGGTATGTATGCGATCGTGAAGGCCGGTGCGGGGTATGTGCCGATCGATCCGACGCAGCCGGCGGATCGGAACGAGTACATCGTGGCGACGGCCGCGCCGGTTCGGGTGTTGTCGACGACGCGTGATCATGTGGAGTTCGCGGGTGTCGAGACGATCGATATCGACACTCTGGATGTGTCGGGTCTGTCTGCGACGCCGTTGACCGATGCCGATCGCGCAGCGCCGTTGCGGTCTTCGAATGTTGCGTACGTGATTTTCACGTCGGGGTCGACGGGTCGTCCCAAGGGTGTGGGGGTCTCGCACGAGGCGATCGTCAATCGGTTGTTGTGGATGCAGCACGAGTACGGGTTGAGCGCCGGGGATGTGGTGTTGCAGAAGACTCCGTCGACGTTCGATGTGTCGGTGTGGGAGTTCTTCTGGGCGTTGCAGAACGGTGCGTCGGTGGCTGTCGCTGTTCCGGATGGTCATCGGGATGCGATGTATCTGCTCGATGTCATTGCTCGTGAGCATGTGTCGGTGGTGCATTTCGTGCCGTCGATGATGTCGGTGTTCGTACCGGAAGCTCGGCGCGCACCGCACGCTGCCGAATCGCTTCGCCTGGTCTTCGCCTCGGGCGAAGCACTTCCCCCCACGACGGCGCATGCGTTGCGTACCGCCCTGTCGCAGTTGTCGCTTCACAACCTGTACGGCCCCACCGAGGCTGCCGTCGACGTGACCTATCACGCTGTCACGGACGAGGATTCGGCCGTGATGCCCATCGGTGCGCCGGTGTGGAACACCTCGGTGTACGTGCTCGACTCGCACCTGGTTCCGGTACCTGCAGGGGTGACCGGCGAGCTCTATCTCGCTGGTACGCAGCTGGCCCGCGGCTACGTGAGCCGCCCGGATCTGACCGCGGACCGCTTCGTCGCAGACCCGTTCGGGCCCGACGGTTCCCGGATGTACCGGACCGGTGATGTGGTGCGGTGGCTTCCCGGTGGTGAGTTGGAATACGTGGGTCGGTCGGATTTCCAGGTGAAGCTGCGCGGACTGCGCATCGAACTAGGCGAGATCGAATCGGCATTGCTGGAACTGTCCGGCATCGCGCAAGCGGTGGTGGTGGTCCGCCGAGACCAGTTGGTGGGCTACGTCGTTCCCGCCGACGGATCGGTCGACCACAGCCAGGTCCTCGGGGCGCTGCGTGAACGGTTGGCCGAGTACATGATTCCGGCCGCACTTGTCGAACTGGCCGAGTTCCCGCTCGGTGCGAGTGGCAAGCTCGATCGAAAATCGCTGCCGGATCCGCACTTCGAGGCAACCGAGTACAGAGCTCCGTCGAATCCTCTGGAGGAGATCGTCGGAGAGGTGTTCGCTGCCGTTCTCGGCATCGACCGCATCGGCGTCGACGACGACTTCTTCGCCCTCGGCGGAAACTCGCTCGTCGCAACTCGGGTCGCCTCGCGGCTGGGTACCGAATTGCGGACGACCGTGCCCGTCCGGGTGATGTTCGAGGCCAGTACCGTTGCGGCCCTGGCGGCAGCATTGGAAAGCCATGTCGGAACAGGTGCCTCGGCACCGTTGGTGCCACAGGAGCGCCCCGATCAGATCCCGCTGTCGCTCGCGCAGCAGCGGATGTGGTTCCTGAACCGATTCGAGCCCGAATCTGCCGTGAACAACATCCCGGTGGCTATTCGGCTCTCCGGTGCGCTGAACGTGTCGGCGCTGCAGTCCGCCGTCACCGATGTCCTCGACCGACACGAAGCGCTGCGCACCGTGTACCCGAGCGTGGACGGCACCGGGCATCAGGTGGTGCTGCCCGCCGCGTCGGTCGCACCGGACCTGACCCCGACCGCCTCCTCGGCGGAACAGGTGATCGGCGACCTCATCGTGTTCGCATCCGAGGGCTTCGACGTGACGGAGTCGGCTCCGTTGCGCGCCAAGCTGTTTCGAATCTCGGACGACGAGTACGTGCTCGTGTTCGTGGTACACCACATCAGTGCCGACGGTTGGTCGATGGGGCCGTTGACCCGCGACGTCATGACTGCGTATGTGGCCCGATTGGCCGGAGACTCTCCCGCGTGGACACCGCTGGCGGTTCAATACGCCGACTTCGCCGTGTGGCAGCGCGAAGTTCTGGGGGACGACACCGAACCGGGCAGCCTGATGGCAACGCAGGCCGACTACTGGCGCACTGCACTGGCGGACCTGCCGAGTGAGCTGACGTTGCCGTACGACCGGCCGCGTCCGGCCGTGCAGTCCTACGAGGGCGGGCGATTCCAGTTCGACATCGATACCGATGTGCACGCGGCGCTGGTCGGGCTCGCCAAGTCGACCGGAACCACGTTGTTCATGGTCGTCCACAGCGCCCTCGCCCTGTTCCTGGCGCGAATGTCGACCTCCGACGACGTCGCTGTGGGTACCGCCGTAGCCGGCCGAGGCGAGGCAGTACTCGACGATGTGATCGGCATGTTCGTCAACACCTTGGTGCTGCGAACGAAAGTCGACCGAAGCCGAGGATTCACCGAGCTGCTGGCACAGGTTCGTGACGTCGACCTGGAGGCGTTCGCGCACGCGGACATTCCGTTCGAGCGGCTCGTCGATCTGCTCGAGCCCGAACGGTCGACGGCCCGTCATCCGCTGTTCCAGGTGGCGATCGCCTTCGAGAATCTCCCGCCGAGCCACTTCGAGCTTCCGGGACTGACGGTCTCGGCCGTGGACGTCGAGGTCGACACCGCAAAGTTCGACCTGTCGTTGACCCTGCACGAGAAGCCCGACGGAACCGGCCTTGCGGCCAGCTTCGTCTATGCGAGAGATCTGTTCGACGAGAACACGATCGAAGTGTTCTCGCGCCGATTCCGTTGGTTGCTCGACGCGGTCGCCGCCACACCGGATATTCCGGTCGGCGACCTGTCGATCCTCTACGACGACGAGTACGAACGCCTCACTCACGTGCACGGTGACGACGTGTTGGCCGGCGGCACCCTGGCCGAGATCCTCACGGCCGGAGCCGCCCTCGATCCGTCGGCCGTCGCCATCAGGTACGAGGGCCGGTCGATTTCCTACGCCGAACTCGACGCGACCTCCTCGCAGCTCGCGCGCGTTCTCATCGAACGTGGCGCGGGACCGGAATCCGTTGTGGCAGTCGGATTTCAACGCTCCTACCTCATGGTGCTGGCAGTATGGGCAGTGGCGAAGTCCGGTGCGGCCCACCTGCCCGTCGATCCCACGTATCCGCAGGATCGCATCGCCCACATGGTCTCGGACTCCGAGGCCGTACTGGGCCTGACCACCCGGGAGCACTTGGATCAGCTCGCCGCCGGACAGCAGGATCTGCCCTGGGTGAGCGTCGACGACGACCAGTTCGTTGCCGAGGTCCGCACTCGGTCTGCCGAGCCGGTCACCGACGCCGACCGCCTGCGACCCGTCACCTTCCAGAACCCGGCCTACCTCATCTACACCTCGGGCTCGACCGGCAAGCCGAAGGGCGTTGTCGTCACGCACGCCGGTCTCGGCGGCGTCCTCGACGCAGCAACCGATCTGTACCACCTCTCGCCACCTTCACGCTTTCTGCACGTCTGCTCGCCGAACTTCGATCCGTCGGTTCTGGAGTGGATGGCGGCATTCTCGGTCGGCGCAACATTGGTGATCGTGCCGGCGTCGATTCTCGGCGGCACCGAGTTGGCCGAACTGCTGAAGGCGGAGAAGGTCACTCACGCCATCATCACCCCGGCCGTGCTGGGCACGATGGACCCGCACGGGATCGATTCGCTCGAAGTGCTCTCGGTCGGCGGCGATGTGACCACTCCCGAACTGCTCGCCCGATGGGCACCGGGCCGCAAGTACTTCAACGGATACGGACCGACCGAGACGACGATCATCTCCAGCTTCGCCGAGTTGACGTCCGGCGAGCCGATCACCATCGGTCGACCCATCCACGGCATGTCCGTGCTCATCCTCGATTCCCGACTCGAACCGGTTCCGACCGGCGTCGCGGGTGACCTCTATCTGTCGGGCGGTGCGCTCGCTCGCGGCTATCTCGGTAGGCCCGGTCTGTCTTCCGAGCGCTTCGTGGCCAACCCGTACGGCATCGACGGCGCACGGATGTACCGCACCGGTGACGTGGTGCGGTGGACGGACGACCTGCAGCTGCAGTTCGTGGGGCGTACCGACTTCCAGGTGAAGGTGCGCGGATTCCGCATCGAGCTCGGCGAGATCGACTCGGCGCTCGCCGCCGATCCCAGCGTCGATTTCGCAGTGACGGTAGGTCACCTGCTTCCGTCCGGCGTCACCACTCTCGTGTCCTACGTTCTTCCCGTGCGCGGCAGCGTGATCGATGTCGAGGAGCTTGCCGCGTTCATCGGGAAGTCCCTGCCGGGGTACATGATTCCGGCATCCATCGTCGTTCTCGATGCGATCCCGCTGACCCCGGTGGGCAAGCTCGACCGGGCCGCCCTACCTGCCCCGGTGTTCGAGGCCGGTCGGTTCAGAGCGCCGACCACCGCGGTCGAGGAGACCGTCGCCGGTGTGTTCGCCGGTGTGCTCGGTATCGACCGGGTGGGGCTCGACGACGACTTCTTCGCGCTCGGCGGTAACTCACTGATCGCGACGCAGGTCGTGTCGCGTCTCGGCGC
Source organism: Rhodococcus sp. SBT000017 (assembly GCF_003688915.1). Classification (NCBI taxonomy): domain Bacteria; kingdom Bacillati; phylum Actinomycetota; class Actinomycetes; order Mycobacteriales; family Nocardiaceae; genus Rhodococcus; species Rhodococcus sp. SBT000017. The sequence continues at coordinate 1,830,652 of NZ_REFU01000001.1, read as the reverse complement.
GGCTCTGGACACCGTGGTGCCGGTGCGGGCATTGTTCGAGAGCTCGACCGTTGCGGCCCTGGCGGCGCACGTGGAGACGGCCGTCGGATCCGGTGCCAGGGCGGCACTGGCACCGCGGCCGCGTCCGGAACGCCCGCCCCTGTCGTCGGCCCAGCAGCGCTACTGGTTCCTGAACCGGTTCGACACCACGTCGTCGGTGGACAACATCCCGTTCGCGGTCCGGTTGTCGGGTGACCTCGACGTCGCGGCGTTGCACACAGCCGTTCTCGACGTTCTCGAACGTCACGAATCTCTGCGGACGCAGTACCCCGATTCACCCGAAGGTCCTTACCAGCAGGTACTTCCGGCCTCCGAGGTAGCCCTGGATTTGACCGTCCGTGACCTGTCCGCCGGTGGGCAGGCCGATGTGGTGACGGTCGTCGGGGAATTCTTCGGACGCGGCTTCGACGTCACCAGCGAGGTGCCCGTCGACGCACGACTGTTCCGCGTGGCCGATGCCGAGTACGTTCTGGCATTCGTCGTCCACCACGTCTCGGCGGACGGTGCCTCGATGGGCCCGTTGGCAGTGGACATCATGACTGCGTACACCGCGCGTTCGGCTGGTAGTGCGCCGGATTGGGAACCCCTCCCCGTGCAGTACGTCGACTTCGCGTTGTGGCAGCGTGACGTGCTCGGTTCCGAATCCGATCCTGATTCTGTTGCTGCACAGCAAGTCTCGTTCTGGAAGCGTGCTCTGGCCGAGCTGCCGGACCAGCTGGCGCTTCCCGCCGACCGCCCACGCCCGCCGAGCCAGAGCTTCCGCGGCGATACGGTGCGCTTCACCGTCGACGCGGGACTGCACGAGGGTCTCGCCGAACTCGCACGCGCACATCAGTCCACGTTGTTCATGGTGGTGCACTCGGCGTTCGCGGTGTTCCTCGCCAAGCTCTCCGGTTCCGAGGACATCGCCATCGGCACCCCCATCGCCGGGCGCGGCGAGCGTGCCCTCGATCCGATGATCGGCATGTTCGTCAACACGTTGGTGTTCCGGTCTACGGTCGAGCCGTCGATGACGTTCGAGGAACTGCTCGCGCAGTCGCGTGAACGCGACCTGTCCGCATTCGCGCATGCGGACGTGCCGTTCGAGCGCCTCGTCGAGGTGCTCAACCCGGTCCGCTCGACCGCCCGCAACCCGTTGTTCCAGATCGGCCTGAGCTTCCAGAATCTCGCCGATTCGACGTTCGAGCTCCCCGGTTTGACGGTCAGTGCGGTCGATGCCGACACGGCGACGGCCAAGACCGATCTGCAGCTGTCGATATCGGACCAGTACGCCCCGGATGGTTCGGCGGCCGAGCTGGCAGCCGAATTCAGTTACGCCACAGACCTGTTCGATCGGTCGACCGTCGACGGTTTCGTCGAGCGATTCGTCGAGGTGCTGCGGACCGTGGCGAACGACCCCTCGGTCGTCGTCGGGGACCTCGATGTCCTCACTGCGACAGAGCGCCGCACCATTCTGCGCGACTGGAACGACACCGCGCACCCGGTGGATTCCGAGCTGACCCTGGCGGCACTGTTCGACCGCCGGGTGCAGGCGGACCCGGATGCGATTGCACTGATCGACGCACGAGAGTCGTTGACCTACCGTGAGTTCGACGCACGGATCAACCGGCTGGCGCGGGTCCTGATCGCCTCGGGGGTCGGCCCGCAGGTGACCGTGGCCCTGGCGATCCGCAGATCCGTCGAGTTGCTGGTGGCCATGTACGCGGTCACCAAGGCAGGCGGCGCGTACGTGCCGATCGACCCCGATCAGCCTGCCGAGCGGAACACTTACATCCTCGAGGTCGCCGCTCCGGCGCTGGTGCTCGGCACCACCGGAGTCGACATCGACACCGGAACGGTGCCGGTCGTGTCGGTCGACACCGACGACAGGCTGCACCGTTCGAGTGCGGTGGTGTCCGATGCGCCTGTCACCGACGCCGAGCGCACCTCGCCGCTGCGAGCAACGAACACCGCGTACGTCATCTTCACGTCCGGTTCTACCGGTCGACCCAAGGGCGTCGCGGTGAGCCACCGCGCGATCGTCAACCAATTGCTCTGGCAGTCAGAGCATTACGGACTCGACAGTACCGACCGGGTGCTGCTCAAGACCGCGGCGACATTCGACCTGTCGGTCTGGGAATTCTGGGTGGCCACGATCTCCGGCGGTGCCGTGGTGATCGCCGAGGCCGGTGCACAGGGTGATGCGGCCTATCTGGTGGACCTGATCGCCGAACGATCGGTCACCACGCTGCATACCGTGCCCTCCGTGCTCGACGCCCTCGTCGCTGCGTCGGCGGGAGCACTTCCGAAGAGCCTGAAGACAATCCTGGCGATCGGGGAGGCGCTTCCGGTCGCGACCGCAGACCGCGCACTGCGTGCGTCCAAAGCACGACTGGACAATCTGTACGGCCCGACGGAAGCCGCTGTATCGGTCACCGCACATCGCGTCGTCCGGACGACCGGTGCCTCCGTGCCCATCGGTGGACCCGAATGGAACACCAGGGTCTACGTCCTGGACTCGCGCCTTGCACCGGTACCGGTAGGTGTAGCAGGCGAGCTCTATCTCGCGGGCGCGCAGCTGGCCGAAGGCTACGTCGCGCGGCCGGACCTGACCGCGGAGCGATTCGTGGCCGACCCGTTCACTCCGGGCGGACGGCTGTACCGCACCGGCGACCTGGTCACCTGGCGCAAGGACGGCGAACTCGAGTACGTCGGCCGGACCGACTTCCAGGTGAAGATTCGTGGATTCCGCATCGAACTCGGCGATATCGATGCCGCCCTGGGGTCGCTGAACGAGGTCGGCGACGTTGCGGTGCTTGCGCTCGACGACACCGGACTCGGTGCACGCCTCGTGGCCTACGTCGTGCCCGCTGTCGGTGCCACGGTGGACTCCGACAGGTTGCGCACAGCTCTGTCCGGCCGGTTGCCCTCGTACATGGTTCCGTCGGCTTTCGTGATCCTCGATGCGTTGCCCCGCAACGCCAACGGGAAGCTGGACCGACAAGCGTTGCCGGAGCCGCAGTTCGAGGCGGCACAGTTCCGCGCACCGACCAACCCGGTCGAAGAAGCGGTGGCGGCGGTGTTCGCCGAGGTGCTCTCGGTGGAACGGGTCGGTTTGGACGACGACTTCTTCGCACTCGGCGGCAACTCGCTGATCGCGACTCAGGTGGTCTCCCGACTGGGAGCCGCACTCGACACTCAGGTGCCGGTGCGATCGATCTTCGAATCGCCGACGGTTCTCTCGCTCGCCCGTGCCGTCGAATCCAAGGTGGGCACCGGTGCACGACGGGCGCTCACGGCCCGCCCGCGGCCCGATGTGGTGCCGCTGTCGATGGCGCAGCAGCGCATGTGGTTCCTGAGCCAGTTCGATCCGACCTCTGCCGTGAACAACATTCCGGTGGCAATTCGGTTGTCCGGCAACGTCGATGTCGATGCTCTGTCGAGCGCGGTCCGCGATGTCCTCGCACGGCACGAGATTCTGCGCACCGTGTACCCCGAGGTCGACGGACGAGGCAGTCAGGTGGTCCTCGGTACTGCCGAGGCGGGGGTGACGGTAACCGTCGACGACGTCGATGCCGACTCCGTGGAGCAGGTCCTGCGAACGTTCGTCTCGGCCGGATTCGACGTGACCCGAGCCGTTCCGGTTCGGGTTCGGATTCTGCGAGTGAGCGAGTCCGAGTACGTGCTGGCATTCGTGGCGCACCACATCGCCGCAGACGGTTTCTCGATGGGGCCGCTGACCCGGGACGTGATGATCGCCTACACGGCCCGCGCAGCGGGGGAGAGCCCGCAGTGGGCACCGCTTGCCGTGCAGTACGCGGACTACACGTTGTGGCAGCGGGACGTCCTCGGCTCGGCGGACGATCCCGAGTCGCCGCTGGCAGCGCAATTGGCGTACTGGACCTCGGCCCTCGCGGGAGCGCCTGCGCAGCTCGATCTCGCCACCGACCGTCCCCGGCCCGCCGTGGCGTCCTATCGCGGTGCGGCATACAACTTCTCGATCGATGCGGCCCTGCAGTCGAACATCGCCCGCGTCGCGCGATCGACCAATGCCACCAACTTCATGGTGGTGCACACCGCCCTGGCCGTCTTGCTGTCGGCGATGGCGGGAACCGACGACGTCACGATCGGGACCCCGGTGGCAGGCCGAGGAGACGCCGATCTGGACGGACTCGTAGGCATGTTCGTCAACACGCTCGCACTGCGTACCGGGGTGAACCCGGCGGCGTCGTTGCGCGAGCAGCTGGCGCTCGTCCGAGACGCCGATCTCGGTGCCTTCGGGCACGCCGACGTGCCGTTCGAGCGGCTCGTCGACGAGCTGGCACCGGACAGGTCTCAGGCCAGGCATCCGATCTTCCAGGTCATGCTGACCTTCCAGAACCTCGAACGGCAGACGTTGACGCTGCCCGAGCTCGGTGTCGAGGGCATCGATCTGGGCAGCGCGTTCGCCAAGTTCGATCTGCAGGTCACGCTGTGGGAGAACGTCGACGAATCCGGCGCTCCTGCCGGTATCGACGTCCAATTCGATTACGCCACAGATCTCTTCGACGAGTCGACCATGAGCGCGCTCGCGCGTCGCCTGGTGCGCGTTCTCGGCACTCTCGTCGACGACCCGGATCGCATCGTCGGTGACGTCGACATTCTCGAGGACGGTGAGCGCTCCCGCGTCCTGGAGGAGTGGAACGCCACCGGGCACGAGGTGGATGCTGGGGCGACGCTGGTGTCTCTCTTCGAATCGCGGGTTGCGGCGAGCCCGGAGAACATCGCGACGAGCTTCGGCGACGAACGGGTGAGCTATCGCGAGTTCTCGGACCGCGTGAACGCATTGGCGCGAGTTCTCGTCTCGGAAGGCGTTGGCCCGGAAACCGTCGTGGCGACCGCCATGCGGCGATCGGTCGACATGCTGGTGGGTGTCTACGCGGTGCTGACCGCAGGTGGTGCCTACGTGCCGGTCGATCCGGATCTGCCCGCCGAGCGCATCGGGTACATCCTCGACACCGCGGCACCGGTGGTCCTGCTCACGACCGAGCGGGACGGCACCGCACTCCGATCGAACGTCAACCGAATCCTGGTCGACGCCGTCGACACCACAGGTGTGTCCGCCGCACCGATGACCGACGCCGAGCGGATCGCACCGCTGCGGCCCGCCGACATCGCCTACGTCATCTTCACGTCCGGGTCGACCGGTCGACCCAAGGGTGTCGCGGTGAGCCACGAGTCGATCGTCAACCGATTGCTGTGGATGCAGGCGGAGTACTCACTCACCGAGAGCGACAAGGTGCTGCAGAAGACACCGGTCACGTTCGACGTGTCGGTGTGGGAGCTGTTCTGGCCGTTGCAGATCGGTGCCGAACTCGTCATCGCCGAACCCGACGGCCATCGGGATCCGATCTATCTGGTGAGCACCGTCGCCGAACGAGGCATCACCGTTGCCCACTTCGTGCCGTCGCTGCTCGCGGTGTTCGCGACCGCCGAGGGCGTCTCGAACTGCACGGGACTGCGTGCGGTCTTCGCCTCCGGCGAGGCGCTGCCTGCCTCGGTTGCCTCGGCCCTGCGCGCTGCACTGCCGACCACCGAACTGCACAACCTGTACGGCCCGACCGAGGCCGCAGTCGACGTCACCTACCACCGCGTGGTGCCGGCCGACATCGCGTCGGTCCCCATCGGTGCTCCGGTCTGGAACACCCGAGTCACCGTGCTCGATGCACGCCTGCACCCGGTCCCGGTCGGGGTACCCGGGGAGCTGTATCTCGCCGGAGTTCAACTCGCCCGTGGATATCTGGGGCGAGCGGATCTCACCGCCGACCGATTCGTCGCCGACCCGCACGGCACTGCAGGCTCGAGGATGTACCGCACCGGAGACCTCGTTCGGTGGAACGCCGACGGTGAGCTGGAATACCTCGGCCGCACCGACTTCCAGGTCAAGCTGCGCGGACTTCGCATAGAACTGGGTGAGATCGAGGCCGCCCTGACGGCACACCCGTCCGTGGATCAGGCCGTGGTGCTGGTTCGGCAGACCCCGTCGTCCGGTGAAATTCTCGTGGGCTACCTCGTGCCCGCCGCCGGGGCGACGATCGATACCGACACGGTCACCGCCGCCGTCGCCGCATCGGTGCCCGAGTACATGGTTCCCGCCGGTCTCGTGGTTCTCGATGGCTTGCCGCTCGGCCCGAACGGCAAGCTCGACCGACGAGCGCTACCCGAACCCGAATTCGGCAGCGACGCCGAGTATCGCACGGCCAGTACCGATACCGAACGCATCATCGCGGAGGTCTTCGCGGACGTGCTCGGGCTCGACACCGTCGGCGTCGATGATTCGTTCTTCGCGCTCGGGGGCGACAGTATCGTCTCCATCCAGCTGGTCTCGCGTGCCAAGGCACGGGGAATCCAGTTCGGACCACGAGATGTGTTCGAGCGCAAGACCGTCGCAGGTCTCGCCGAAATCGCGGTGACCGTCGGTGAAGGCAGCGACGCCGTTGTGCTCGAGGAACTCGACGGCGGGGGAGTCGGCTGGATGCCGTTGCCGCCGTTCGGTGTTGCACTGATCGAGCGCGGTGGAGGCTGGTCGCGCTTCCACCAGGCCGTCACGCTCGAACTGCCCATCGGCATAGACCGAGCCGGAATTCTCGCGACGCTGAACGCCGTGATCGATCGGCACGACGTGGTGCGCTCCACCCTGGTCCACGACGACCGCGGGTGGGGGCTCGACGCGGCGGCACCAGGGAGTGTCGATGCGGGGTCGATGCTGACCGAGGCCGACACGGATTCCGCTGCAACGGCATTCGATTCCGCTGTCGGAACCCTCGACCCCACGGCCGGGCGCATGCTGGCCTTCGTCTGGGTCGATCGCGGTCCAACCGAAGCAGGCACGCTCTCCGTCATCGCCCACCACCTCGTGATCGATGGAGTGTCCTGGCGAATCCTGATCCCCGACTTCGTCTCCGCGTGGGCGCAGTTGTCCGCGGGAGCGGCCGCGACTCTTCCCGAGGTGGGAACGTCGATGCGGCGGTGGACGCATGCGTTGGTCGATGCCGCGTCGAGCCAGGCGCGCCTGGAGGAACTGCCGATGTGGCGGCGGATCGCCGACACCGAGGACCCCGTTCTCGGCGACCGCCCCTTCGATCCTGCACGCGACGTCGTTGCCACCCTCGGCAGGGTCGATGTCGAGCTGACACCCGAGGTCACGCGCAGCCTGTTGACGACAGTGCCGGAGATCTTCCGCGGTGGCGTCGCCGACGGGTTGCTCGCCGGTTTGGCGCTCGCGGTCACGAAACTGCGTGCGGGGCAAGGAATCTCGGCACCGGCCACGCTGGTGCAGCTCGAAGGGCACGGCCGCGAGGAAGCGGTGGTGCCGGGAGCCGATCTGGGACGCACAGTCGGATGGCTGACCAGCTTGTTCCCGGTGCGCCTCGATCTGACCGGTATCGACGTCGATGCCGCATTCACCGGTGGGCCGCAGCTCGGCGATGCCGTCAAGGCCGTCAAGGAGCAGATGCTGGCGCTGCCCGAGCGAGGCATGGGCTGGGGACTGCTCCGCTACCTGAACTCCGAGACCGCTGCGGAACTGGCGGAACTCGGCACCGGCCAGATCAGCTTCAACTACCTCGGACGCGTCAACACCGGCGAGGTGTCGGACGAGATGAAGTCGCTCGGATGGCTACCCGCAGCGGACAACGAGCTGTCGGCGGCCGGTGACGCCGACATGGCGGCCAACAAGACCGTCGACATCAACGCCATCGTCCTCGACACCGACGACGGCGGCGTACTGAGCGCCTCGTTCGCATTCCCGACCGGGGCGGTGACCGAGGCGACCGTCGAGCGGCTCGCGCAGCTGTGGTCGGACGCGTTGACCGCGCTCGCGGCGCATGCCGACGCCCCCGGCTCGGGTGGTTTGACGCCGTCCGACGTGCCGCTGGTGCGGCTCTCACAACCCGACATCTCGTCCTTCGAGACGCGGTACCCGGAGCTGACGGACATCTGGTCGCTGTCGCCGCTGCAGCAGGGACTGCTCTTCCACGCACTGTTCGCAGACGCGTCGATCGACGTCTACACGATGCAGGTGGTGCTCGACCTCGCAGGCGACGTCGACGACGATCGACTGCACCGCGCGGCGCAGACACTCCTGGACCGGTACGACAATCTACGGACGTCCTTCACCGCGACCGCGGACGGCGAGACGGTGCAGATCGTCCAGCAGAACGTTCGTCTGCCCTGGAACACGATCGATCTGTCTCATCTCGACGGGCCCGAACTCGACGCCGCCGTCGCCGATGCACTGGCCGCGGATCAGCGTCGACACTTCGACGTCTCCACCGCACCCCTGCTGCGATTCCTGCTCGTCAGGATCACGCCGACCACGTACAAGCTCGCGATGACCAATCATCACGTGTTGCTCGACGGCTGGTCGTTGCCGCTGGTGATGAAGGAATTGCTGTACCTGTACGCCGCGCAGAGCTCCACGACGGCGCTGCCTCGGGTGCGGTCGTATCGCTCGTACCTGGCGTGGCTCGATCAACAGGACCCGGCCGCGTCTCTGAGCGCGTGGACCCGGGCACTGGACGGTGTCGAGGAACCGACCTTCGTCGCTCCGCCGAGCGTCGGTCGAGAGATCTCGTCGAGATCGGCCGAGGCGGAGAAGTCGACCGATGTCGAGACGACGGCGGCGCTCGTGGCGCTCGGTGGCCGGCTCGGCGTCACCGTCAACACTCTGGTGCAGGCGGCGTACGGTCTGCTGGTCGCTCACATCACCGGGCGAACCGACGTCGTGTTCGGTGCAACGGTATCCGGTCGCCCCGCAGGTCTGCCGGGCGTGGAGTCGATGATCGGGCTGTTCATCAACACCATTCCGGTCCGAGTGCGATTCGACCCGGCGGAGACGGTGGAGACGTACCTCGGCCGGATCCAGGGTGAGCAAGCCGATCTTCTCGACCATCACCACATGGGGCTGGTCGACATCCAGCGGGCGATCGGCGTCGGAAATCTGTTCGACACCCTGACCATTTTCGAGTCCTACCCGGTGGACGAAGCGCAACTGACGCAACAGGCCGCGGCCATCGACGGTATGACCGTCGAGGGCGTGAGCTCCAACGACAACACCCACTATCCGTTGACGTTGCTCGTCGTGGCCGAGGACCGAATCTCGTTCACGCTCAAGTACATCAGCGATCTGTTCGATCCCGCGTACATCGACTCCGTGCTGGCACGCCTCATCGGCATACTCGAGACCTTCGTATCCGACACGACAGCCGCGGTCGGCGACATCGATCTACTCGGGGCAGCAGAACGAACCCGAGTGATCGAGACCTGGAACGACACCGCGCACGAGGTCGACGCAGGCGTCATGCTGACCGAGCAGTTCCGGGCCCGAGTGGCCGCGAACCCCGATGCGCCGGCAGTGGTGTTCGAGGACACGACCGTCACGTATGCGGAGTTCTCGGATCGAGTGAATTGCCTCGCGCGACACCTGGTGTCTCTCGGTGTGGGTCCGCAGTCGCTCGTCGCGCTCGGGATGCGGCGCGGAATCGACCTCATGGTCGGCATCTACGCCGTCCTCGAAGCCGGTGGTGCCTACGTGCCCATCGATCCGGACCACCCCTCGGATCGGATCGAGTACATCCTCGACACCGCGAAGCCGGTAGTGGTGCTCTCCACCGGTCGTGATCGGACGGGTCTACCGGAACGTTTCCCGATTCTCGAGCTCGACACTGTCGACCTCACCGTCCACTCGACCGGTGCCGTGACCGACGCCGATCGACTGGCACCGGTGCGCCCGGGAAACACCGCCTACGTCATCTTCACCTCGGGCTCGACCGGACGACCCAAGGGCGTCGCGGTCTCGCACCGTGCCGTCGTCAACGAGATGGCTTGGATGGTGCAGCAGTACTCGCTCGATGCGAACGATGTCTACTTGCAGAAGACCGCCACGACTTTCGACGTGTCGCTGTGGGGATTCTTCCTCCCGCTCTGGGTCGGTGCGACGGTTGTTCTGGCCACACCGGACGGCCACCGCGATCCCGCGTACGTCGCCGATCGGATCGCTCGGCACGGCGTGACCGTCACCGATTTCGTACCGTCGATGCTCACGGTGTTCGCCGCGTACGCCACAGCGGATCAGTGCCGTTCGCTTCGGCACGTGTTCGTGGTCGGCGAAGCGTTCCCGCCGGAAACGGTGGTCGATTTCCGAGCGATCAGCTCGGCCGGCATCCACAATCTGTACGGGCCGACGGAAGCCGCTGTGACAGTGACGTTCTGGGAAACCGAGCCGGGGGATGTCTCGACGGTTCCGATCGGTGCGCCGGAGTGGAACACCCAGGCCTACGTCCTCGACGGGCGACTGCACCCCGTGGCAGCAGGAACCGCGGGTGAGCTGTATCTGGCGGGCACCCAGCTCGCCGACGGCTACCTCGGCCGCGTCGACCTGACGATGGATCGATTCGTGGCCAACCCGTTCGCGACGAACGGTGACCGGATGTATCGCACCGGTGACCTGGTCAGATGGCGTCCGGGCCAGGAAACGGTCGGGGTGCTCGAGTACATCGGACGCACCGACTTCCAGGTCAAGTTCCGTGGCCAGCGCATAGAACTCGGCGAGATCGAGACCGCGCTGTTGACTCATCCCGACGTGAATCAGGCCACCGCGGTGGTCGCGACGACAAGTGCCGGAGATCAGCTCGTGGGCTACGTCGTTCCGGGGCCGGGCCGAACGCTGGACCCGGCCGAGGTGCGCACGTTCGTCGGCGGCGCTCTACCGGCGTACATGGTGCCGTCCACGGTGATGGTGCTCTCGGAGTTCCCGCTCAACACGAGCGGCAAGCTGGACCGAAAAGCATTGCCGGAACCGGTGTTCGAGGTCAAGGCGTTCCGTGCTCCTGCAACTCCGATCGAGGAGACGGTCGCGCAGATCTTCGCCGAACTGCTCGGCGTGCAGCGCGTCGGATCGGACGACGATTTCTTCGATCTGGGCGGCAACTCGCTCATCGCGACCCGAGTTGCCGCACGCGTCGCGTCGGCGCTCGGCAAGAAGGTCGGTGTTCGAGATTTGTTCGAGGCCTCGACCGTTGCCGCGCTCGCAGCTCGGGCCGAGTCGCGTATCGACGACGCCAACGACGTGCCGTTGCGGCGACGGGCACCAGGCGGACAGGTTCCGCTCTCGCTCGCCCAGCAGCGCATGTGGGTGCTCAACCGACTCGACCCCGATTCCGGGGCGTACAACATGCCGTTGGCCCTGCGTCTTCGAGGTGAACTGGATGTCGCTGCGCTGCAGGCCGCGGTGACGTCGACAGTGGAACGCCACGAGTCGCTTCGTACCCGGTATCCGGAGAGCACCGACGGTTCGCCCTACCAGGAGATCCTGGACGTCGAGGGTGCCGTTCCCGACCTGACCCCCATCGACGCTCCGAGCGATGCCGACACCGCCGATCGTATTCGCGCGATGATCCACGGCGGCTTCGACGTCACCGTGGCACCACCGATCCGCGGAGCCCTGTTCCGCGCCGGCCCGGACGACCACGTGTTCGTCATCGTCATGCACCACATCAGTGGCGACGGCGCTTCCATGACGCCCCTGGCCCGCGACGTCATGACCGCCTACCTAGCGGCAGCCTCGGGAAATGCCTACAGTCCCGAACCGCTGACGGTGCAGTACGCCGACTTCGCCGTATGGCAGCGGCAGGTGCTGGGCTCGGACAGCGATCCCAGCTCGATACTGTCCGAGCAGTTGGCATTCTGGGCGGACGAACTGGCCGGTATCACCCCGGTCGTTTCGCTGCCGTGGGACCGACCTCGGCCTGCCACCGCGACACTGCGCGGGGCCGGTCTGAGTACTCGGCTCGACGAATCGACCCACTCCGGACTGGTCGCCATCGCGCGCGAGAACAACGCCACCCTGTTCATGGTGTTGCACGCGGTACTCGGTGTGTTGTTGTCGAGAATGAGTGGTTCCCGCGACTTCGCGGTCGGCACACCCATCGCCGGGCGCGGGCACGAACAGCTCGACGGGCTTGTCGGCATGTTCGTCAACACACTGGCGTTGCGGACGAACGTGGACCCGGACGCCACGTTCGGCGAGCTGCTGAAGACGCTGCGCGAGAACGATCTTCGTGCCTTCGCCAACTCCGACGTACCGTTCGAGCGAGTGGTCGACGCCATCGCCCCGGACCGACATACCGGGTACACCCCGCTGTTCCAGACCGTCCTGTCGGTCGAACCACACGGCGATGCGCGCTTCGAACTGCCGAACCTGGTGGTCGAACCCGTGAGCGGCTTCGAACCGACGGCGAAGTTCGACCTGCAGGTGACGGTGGAGACACAGCACGCCGAAGGGGAGTCGGGAACCGGAACTCTGATCGTGGAGTGGGTGTACGCCGCCGACATCTTCGACGAGTCCACCGTGGCATCGCTGGCAGCACGATTCACTCGTATCGCCGAGGCCGTGGCGGCAACACCGTCTGTGATCGTCGGAGACATCGATGTACTCGATGCCGCCGAGCGAGCGGTGCTGTCCGACGCCCGAGAGACTGCGGATCCCGTTGCGGCGCCGGTTCGATCGGATCTGACTCTGCCCCAGGTGCTCACCACCGCGGTCGACACCGATCCCGATGCGCCCGCACTGTCCTCGGGCGGTGCCGAGACGACCTATCGTGAGCTCGACGAGCGCTCGTCGCGTCTGGCCCGCCTGTTGATCGACAAGGGTGTCGGGCCCGGCGTCGTCGTCGCTGTCGCAGTCTCGGACGGGGTCCAGGCCGTCGTGACGCGTTGGGCGGTCGCAAAGGCGGGAGCAGCTCTCGCTCCCGTCGATCCGGCAGATTCGGACGCCGCGCCTGCGTGGGTCGAGCGGACGGGCGCGTCGGTTGCGGTTCTCGACGAAGACGACGTACCGGCGTGGGCCGGGTCGATGACGGTGGTTCAACTCGGTCGGACCGACATCGTCGATGCGATCTCGGCCCATTCCTCGCGGCCGGTGACGTACACCGATCGGACCGCGGTCCTCGGGCCCGACAGTCCGGCACTGGTCGGGAACGACGGAACTGTCGTCGACCACGGAACCCTCGCGGCAGTGGCGGCGAGAGCAGTCACCGACTGGGCGGTCGAATACGATTCGCGGCTCGCGGTTCCCGCGCGTTTCGACACCGCTGCGGCGGTGCTGGCCGGTGTCGTCGCGGTGACGGCAGGCGCGGCCCTGATCCTGGATCAGGCGGAGTCGGCCGAGGACGCCGCCGAGATCGTGTCCGCGGAATGGGCGACGCACGCATTCCTCACCGAGGATTCGATCACCGCTGTCGAAGAGTTGGCACCCGGCGATCTGGAGGATCTCGTCGCCATCGTGTCGGCCGACGGTGACCGCCACGAGGCGATGCCGGACGGCACCCCGGTGCACCGTCTGCCTGAACCGATCGGGACCGGCCGACCGATAGGCTGAGGCGAACTGCAACGCCGACCACCGCGTGAACGATCAACCGTGGAGGTGACCGCCGGTCACCTCCACGGTCGACGGTGCGGCGAAGAACTGGTGAGGAGTCATTGCTTAAGATGAGTGCGGATGGATCGACCGGTACACCGTCCGAGTCCGACGGCCGAGTGGGGGGCCGAACGGCCCGTCCCAGGCCCACCCGGTCTCGGCCGACGCGTACTCGACCCGCCCGTATCGTTGCGCTGCCGACTCTGCTCTCGGCGGCGGTGGAGAAGAACCCGGACGGCATTGCTGCCGAATTCGGGGACCGGTCTCTGACCTATCGAGAGATCGATTCCCGATCGTCCAGGCTGGCCCGCCTGTTGCTCGCACGTGGGGTAGGGCCGGGGGATTTCGTGGCGCTGGCGCTGACCCGGTCGCCCGAATCGGTCATGGCGGTGTGGGCGGTGGCCAAGACCGGGCAGCGTTCGTGCCGATCGACCCCAACTACCCGGTTGCTCGCATCGAGCACATGGCCGCTGATTCGGGTGTCCGAATGGGCGTCACGGCAACGCAGTTCGAGGCCGCGATGCCGAATGCGGTGTCGTGGATCGCGCTCGACGCATCCGACGTCGAGGAAGAACTGAGTGGGCTGTCGGACGGTCCGGTGGTCGCGGACGATCGACGCGCACCGATTCGCGCGTCCGACCTCGCATACGTCATCTACACCTCCGGCTCGACGGGCCTACCGAAGGGCGTCGCGGTCTCCCAGGCGGGCCTGGCACCACTGGCCGCCACACAGGTCGAAACGTACGGCCTTGACTCCGATTCGCGCACACTGCATTTCGCGTCCCCCAGTTTCGACGCGTCCGTCCTCGAACTGCTCATGGCAGTCGGGGCCGGTTCGACGATGGTCATCATCGAACCGGGCGTCTACGGTGGTACCGATCTGAGCGAAGTGTTGCGCCGCCACCGGGTCACGCATGCGTTCATCACCCCGGCGGCGCTCGCGTCGCTCGACCCGGCAGATGTGCCCGATCTGCGAGTGCTCGCTGTCGGCGGTGAGGCCTTCTCGTCGGAACTGATGTCGAAGTGGGCCACCGACCGACGGTTCCACAACGTCTACGGACCTACCGAAGCCTCCATGGTGTGCAACATCTCGCCACCGCTGACCGCGGGCGAGGCGGTGCTGCTCGGGCAGTCGACCAGGGAGATGGGTCATCACGTTCTCGACGACCGGCTTCGCCAGGTCCCTGCAGGAGTTCCGGGCGAGTTGTACCTCACCGGGGCGGGCCTTGCTCGCGGCTACCATCGCCGGTTCGGGCTGACGGCAGCCCGCTTCGTCGCCAACCCCTATGCGGTCGAGGGTGATTCCAATCAGGCGCGGCTGTACCGAACCGGTGACATGGTGCGATGGCGCGAAGGGCCCTCAGGACCCGTCATCGAATACCTGGGCCGCAACGACTTCCAGGTCCAGGTTCGGGGGTTTCGGATCGAGCTCGGCGAGATCGACGCGGTTCTGACCGCACTCGACGGTGTCGAGTTCGCAGCAACCCTCGGCTACCAGGGGCCAACGGGAGAAACGGTTCTCGCGGCCTACGTGCTGCCGACGACAGGGGCCGAACTCGACGTCGACCACGTGCTCGACGCGGCCGGGCGCAGTCTGCCTGCGCACATGGTGCCGTCCGTGGTCACCGTGATCGAGTCGATTCCGCTGACTCCCACCGGCAAACTCGACCGAGATGCGTTGCCGGAGCCGGTGTTCGAGGTCGCCGAGTTCCGCGCTCCGGCGACACCCACCGAGCAGGCGGTAGCCGACATCTTCGTCGAGTTGCTCGGCGTCGAACGAGTCGGTCTCGACGACGACTTCTTCGCGCTCGGCGGCAATTCGCTGATCGCCACCAAACTCGCTGCACGGCTGGGGTCGGCACTCGGCGTACACGTGCCTGCGCGTTCGGTGTTCGAGTCGTCCACCGTCGAAGCACTCGCGAACGCAGCCGACTCGGTCGACGCTCCGGTCCGGGCCCGGCTCGACGCCTCGAGGGCTCGGCCGCAACACATTCCGCTCTCGTCCGCTCAGCAGCGCATGTGGTTCCTGAACCGACTCGACACCTCGTCGGCAATCAACAACGTGCCGGTTGCCTTGCTGCTGCGCGGTTCACTCGACATCGATGCGCTGCAGGCCGCCGTGATCGATGTGGTGGGTCGCCACGAGTCGCTGCGCACCGTCTACCCCGACATCGACGGCAGCGGATATCAGCATGTGCTCGACGAGGCCGACACGCAGGTCGACACGGCCGTGGTGCCTGTCACCCGCGAGAGCGCCCTGGCCGACGTCACGCAGTTCTTCACGCGTGGATTCGACGTCACCACCGAAATTCCGTTCCGTGTTCGACTGTTCGAGATCACCGATCCCGCCGGTCCGGTACCGGAGTACGTACTGGCCTTCGTGGCACATCACATCTCGGCCGACGGTCTGTCGATGGCTCCGCTGTCTCGGGACGTCATGACGGCATACCTCGCGCGACGCAGCGGATCGGCACCGCAGTGGACGCCGCTGGCGGTTCAGTACGTCGACTACACGCTGTGGCAACTGGACATGCTCGGTTCCGAATCGGACCCGAACTCTCTGGCCAACAAACAGATTCGGTACTGGCAGCACGCGCTCGACGGTCTACCGGAACAGTTGGAGCTACCCGCCGACCGGCCGCGCCCGCGGGTCGCATCGGGACG
The DNA here is from genome assembly GCF_003688915.1 of Rhodococcus sp. SBT000017. Lineage (NCBI taxonomy): Bacteria > Bacillati > Actinomycetota > Actinomycetes > Mycobacteriales > Nocardiaceae > Rhodococcus > Rhodococcus sp. SBT000017. The sequence continues at coordinate 1,814,514 of NZ_REFU01000001.1, read as the reverse complement.
AGGGGCGGTGGTGTCGTTCGATATCGACGCCGAGCTGCACGCCCGAGTGCTCGAGTGCGCCCGCACGAGCGAGTCGACCCCGTTCATGGTGGTGCACGCCGCGCTGGCCGTGCTGCTGGCGAGACTCTCGGGTACGGCGGATATCGCCGTGGGAGCGCCGGTGGGTGGCCGTGGCGACGCCCGGCTGGACGATCTGGTCGGCATGTTCGTCAACACGGTGGTGCTGAGAACACCAGTTGCGCCGGATGCCTCGTTCGCCCAGGTTCTCGACACGGTACGTACGGCCGATCTCGAGGCGTTCGACAATGTCGACGTGCCCTTCGAGCGTCTGGTCGAGGTACTCGATCCGGTGCGTTCGCAGGGACGACACCCACTGGTGCAGGTTGCACTGTTCTTTCAGAACTTCTCACAGGGTTCGTTCGAGCTGCCCGATCTCGGTGTCGAGGCGTTCGGTTCCGGCGTGGCATCGGCGAAGTTCGACCTCCAGGTGACCTTCACCGAGCGGGGCGACGGCGAAGGACTCGCCGTCGAGCTGATGTACGCGACTGATCTGTTCGACGAGTCGACCGTGACGTCCTTCGGACACCGGTTGGTGACCGTTCTCGACGCGGTGACCGCTCGACCCGAGCTCCCGGTCGGTGACATCGATGTGCTCGACGCCGGTGAGCGAGATCGGATTGTGTCGGTTGTCAACGACACTCGGGTTTCGGCGGCTGCTGCGGGTGAGGTCTTGTTGGATGGTTTCGATCGCGTGGTGGTCGATTCGCCGGATGCGGTGGCGTTGGTGTTCGGTGAGCGGTCGTTGACCTATCGGGAGTTCTCGGATCGGGTGGATGCGACCGCGTGGTTGTTGCAGGAGCGCGGTGTCGGGCCGGGTGCGCTGGTGGGGTTGGCGATGCGTCGATCGGTCGAGCTGGTGGTCGGGATGTACGCGGTGCTGCGATCCGGTGCGGCGTATGTTCCGGTGGATCCGGATCAGCCGGCGGAGCGTAACGACTACATTCTCGACACGGCGTCGCCGGTTGTCGTTCTGTCGACGGCGCGGGACGACTTCGTCACGGGAACTGCGATTCCGGTTGTCGATATCACGGATCCGCCCGTGCCGGGTGTGTCGGTGGCGTTCCCTCGTGCTGTGGGTGGCGATCTGGCGTACGTGCTGTTCACCTCGGGGTCGACCGGTCGGCCCAAGGGGGTGGCCGTGGAGCATCGTGCGATCGTCAATCAGATGGCGTGGATGGCGCAGGAGTACGGTCTCGACGCGTCGGATGTCTACTTGCAGAAGACTGCTACGACGTTCGATGTGTCGTTGTGGGGGTTCTTCCTGCCGTTGCGTACCGGGGGTCGGTTGATCGTGGCGGCCCCGGGGGCGCAGCGTGATGTGGAGGCCGTTGCGGCCGATATCGCCCGTCATGGTGTGACGGTGACGGATTTCGTGCCGTCGATGCTCACGGTGTTTGCCGAATCGGTTGCTGCGCAGTCCATTTCTTCGCTTCGGCATATTTTCGTGATCGGTGAGGCGTTGCCCGCGCGGACCGTGGGTGCGTGCCGGGCCGTGTCGGATGCTCGGGTGCACAATTTGTACGGTCCGACCGAGGCTGCGGTGAGTGTCACGTATCGGGACGTCTCCGATGACGTCGCGGTGGATGGTTCGGTGTCCATCGGAGTGCCGGAGTGGAATACCTCTGTTCACGTTCTGGATTCGCGGTTGCATCCGGTACCCGCGGGTGTGCCGGGTGAGCTCTACCTCGCCGGGGTGCAGTTGGCTCGGGGTTACGTTGCGCGGGCGGATCTGTCCTCGGAGCGTTTCGTTGCCGATCCGTTCGGTGCTGAGGGGGCGCGGATGTATCGCACCGGTGATCTGGTGCGGTGGTCGATGGATGCCGGACGGCTCGAGTACATCGGTCGTACCGATTTTCAGGTCAAGTTCCGTGGGCAGCGCATCGAGTTGGGGGAGATCGAGACGGCGTTGACGGCGTTGTCGTCGGTGAGTCAGGCCGTTGTGGTGGTCGCGCAGTTGTCGGTGGGGGAGTCGTTGGCTGCGTACGTGGTGCCTGCCGTCGGCACCGCGGTCGATGTCGAGGCGGTGCGGTCGGAGTTGGGGTCGGCGGTGCCGTCGTACATGGTGCCGTCGGCGTTCGTAGTGCTGGATGCGCTGCCGCTCAATGCGGCGGGGAAGCTGGACCGTCGGGCGTTGCCTGCCCCGGAATTCGAGATCCGTGAGTTCAGGGCTCCGCAGACTCCGGTCGAGGAATCGGTCGCCGCGGTGTTCGCGGAAGTCTTGGGAGTCGAGCGCGTCGGGCTGGACGACGACTTCTTCGCGGTGGGTGGCAACTCGTTGCTTGCAGTCAAATTGGTCTCCAAGCTCAGAGCAGCCGTGGGCGGCGGGCCGATACCGCTGAACTGGTTGTTCGTCGACGCGTCCGTGGACTCGCTCGCCGCACGGATCACGGCAGCGACGACGTCGCCGGTCGAGGGGGTCGAATCCACCGGGCTGGAGACTTTGATTCCTCTTCGGATCGGTGGTTCCTCCGCAGCACTGTTCTGCATCCATCCCATCGTGGGGCTGTCCTGGGCCTTCGGTGGACTGTCGGCGTACCTCGGCGACGACCGTCCGATCTACGGGTTGCAGTCACCTGCCCTCTCCGGTGCCGAACCCCTGCCGGAATCGATCGAGCAGTGGGCCGCCCTGTTCGTGGACAGGATTCGCACCGTGCAGCCGTCCGGCCCGTACCACCTGCTCGGTTGGTCGATGGGTGGGTCGATCGCTCACGCCATGGCTGTGCAACTGCAGCGTGAAGGCGAATCGGTGGACACACTGGCCATGATGGATTCGTTCGTCGCGGGCAGGACCGACCACCTCGTCGACCGTCCCGTGTCGGCCGGAGAGATGCTCGGCGGCCTGGGCCTGGGAGGAGACTCCGATATCGAGATCGGCGAGCTCACAGTCGATTCCGTGGCCGAGCTGTTGGCATCGATGCCTGCTCCGTTCGATGCGATTTCTCGCGAACGGATCGCCAGGATACTGGACGGGATCGCCCGCTCGGCCGAGCTGATCGACTCGTACGTGCCCCGGACATTCGTCGGACGGTCGATTCTCTTCGCGTCGGTCGTCGACGATCCGACCGGAACCGTTGCGGCGTCGACGTGGAAGGACGCGGTCGACGGGAGCGTCACCGTGGTTCCCGTGCATTCGACGCACTGGCAGATGGCGTCGCAGTCTGCGCTCGCCGAGATCGGACCCGTGTTGCAGATCGAGTTGGACCGGTAGTCCTTCGAAAGCCACCGGGGCCTCCCGACATGATGTCGTGAGGCCCCGGTGGCTACGGAACGTGCACTGTCAGCAGGGTGCCGGTGTGGTCGCTGCGTAATCGGGATCGAGTGCCGACTTGACCATGTACAGCGGCGCGGGATCGGTGACGAGGCCGATGTGCGATGTCGTGGCGGACGGGCACACGTCCTGGACCCATACGTTGTGCACCGTCGACGGATCACCCGACCGGAGGAAGGTGTTCCCCGGGGGTGTCGACACCGTGTCGTTGCGGGTGGCGATGACGGTGTACTCGACTCCCGTTTGGACGTCTCCGCCGTCGTTCAGGCTCGTCAACGTCGTCGAACCGACCAACTGCTGTGCACCGGCCATGTTGTACGTGAGCGGGGTGAGCGCGTCACCGGGGAGACCGAGCGAGGTGAGCAGTTCGGAGAGCTGCTGCAAACCTCCGAACGTGGTGCCGTGGTTGGTGGCACCGAGGGTGACCAATGTGTGCACCTTGTTGCGGGCCGGGTCCTGCGGATCGGTGCCGCCGTCGAACTTCATGTACTGGCGCGAGGAAGTGCCGCCCTGTGAATGGCCGACGAGATCGACCTGTTCGGCACCGGTGGCGGCAAGTACCTCGTCGACGAAGCGGCCGATCTGCCGTCCCGACTCGGCGATATCGCCCGAACCCCAGATGGTCGTGCTGGGATCGAGCAGGAGCGAGACGCCGCCGTAGTTGGGGGCGAAGACGCAGTACCCCTCGCTCTTCAACTGCGGTGCGAGCGTCTTCCACGTCGACGCATCCATCTTCGTTCCGTGCACGAGAACCACCGGACGTGGATGCGCTGCACTGGGCACACAGCCGAAGTCGTTCGCGCCCTCCAGGACGGGGGTGGCCGAAACAGAGGTGCCCGTGGGGGAGGCGGGTGCCGCGGTCGCCGTTCCCGCCCCGGTCAGGCACAGGGCGCCGGCAACGGCGGCAGCAACCGCCGTGGGCAGCACTCGGGAAAGCGTGTTCGACATGGCCTCGATCTCGTGTGAAGGCGTGGATGCGCCGCCGGTTTCGGCAGGTCTGTGTTGTCGACCGTAACATCGGTCATCCATCCGTTACAGGCGCGCCGGTCAAGACTGCAGGCCGGGTGGTCCGGCGAGCCAGTGGGTGTGTCGGACGTCACCAGCAGAAGGCGCGATAGGCGATGCCCCCGCGAACTTCGCCCACCCGGATGAACAGGGCCCTCGACCAATGACCACGGGCCAACCCGGTCCACGCCGTCGGTAGAAGCGGATTGCGAACCAGCAGGGCCGTCCACCACGACGCGACCGTACGGATACTCATGGCCGGGCAACCCTGGGTCCGATAGATTCCCCGCAGCTTGGCGAAGCCGAATCCGAGCCGGAACGATTGGCGCAGCATGGGTCGGAGCTCGGCGCGGAGTCGATAGGCGACGACAGCCTCGGTACTGAAGCCGAGGGTGTAGCCGGCCAACTGCGCGCGCCAGCAGAATTCCACGTCCTGGCTGGCCCTGAACCGGTTGTCCATGCCACCGAGATCGCGGTAGACCGACGCCCAGCAGGCCATGCTGGCCCCGATGGCGAACGGCAGGAAATCCGTACGGCCCTGATCCTCCGGCGGTGTGGTCGGAGTCCAGGACAACGCCTGTGCACTGTTCAACGTCTGTGTCTCCACCGCGGTACCCGCCACGTCGAAAGACCTGGCCAGTTCGGCGAGGGTTCGTAGCCACGACGGATGCACCACGTCGTCTGCGTCGCAGAACATCAACAGGTCGCCGGAGGCATTCTCGGCACCGCGATTGCGGGCATGCGCCGCGCCGACCTGCGCAGAGGCGTCGACACAGGTCAGTCGCAGTCGATCCCGTAGAGGGTGCGAGGAGACGTGATCGCTGACTCGTCCGTCACCGGCGTTGTCCGAGATCAGCACATCGAACGGACAGTCGGCATCCTGCTCCGCCAATGCCTGCAACTGCGCGTCGAGCAGGGGATCGAGCGAGCTCACAGGAATGATCACCGAGATCGACGGATGTGCCGCGCGCGCACGGTCCACGACGTCACCTCCTATCGGGGCCACGGGTGGCCGGAGCCTGCTCGATCAGCCGGTCGCGGATGCCTTCTTGTAGCCGCGGATTGCGGGGATCAGAAACACAGCTGCCATTCCGAGTGACCACGCCAGAGTTTGCAACACCGGCGTCAGGACCGGACCACCCATTGCCAGGTTTCGCATTGCATCGACCGCGACCGACATCGGCTGCGCCGCGACGACCGGTTGGAGCCACGGCGGGTAGGCCAGCACGGGTACGAAGCCGGCATTGAAGAACATGAGAAGCGTTGCGAAGATCGACACGACTTCGACCAGAGGTGCGTCGCCGGCGACGGTGGCCAGGAATGTCACCATGACCGCGAACCCGATACCGAATACGATCGGCACCAAGATCAACAAGATGCCGGCCGGAACTCCCTGAGTGAAGCGGAATCCCATCGCCACTCCGGCACTGGTGATGACGAGGGTAGTGACGAGCACCCGAACTGCTTCGGCAATCATTCTGCCCAGCAGGCCGGCGGCCCGGTGCGTGGGTGTCGTCCAGAACCGTGACAGCAAACCCGATTTGCGTTCGCCCTTGAGTCCGACCGCGCTGACGATGGATCCGAACATGGCCCCGACGAGGGCGATCATCGGCACCTGGCCGTAGATCGCGGGTGATCCGGTCGCCGCGGAAATCGAGTTGCCGAGTACGACACGGAACATGACCAGCATCAAGGCGGGGTACAGCAACGCCTGAATCATCGTCGACGGATCGCGCATCCATCGCATCAACAGTCGCTTGGCCTGGATCAGGCTGTGGGTCCAGAGAGCACGGACGGACCCTTCGCCCAGGACCATGTTGGGTTCGGGAAAGGTCAAGCTGGACACGCGGGTTGTACTCACCGACGCTTCGGACATCGTCATCTCCGACTCGTCACTCTGGCCTGGAGCTCGCCCAGATGGCGAGCGGTACGAAGAACAGGATCAAGCCGGCCACCCACGCGAGCGACGGCCACAACACCTGGAAGCTGACTCCGCCTTCGGCCATGTCCCGCATCGCGAAGGAGAACTGCGAGATCGGCTGGTTGCGTACGAACGGTCGGATCAGTTCCGGGAAACCACTTTCCGGAACGAACCCGCACGAGGCCATACCCAGAATCAGCTGGGGGAGGGTCAGTACCTGGCTGGTCGCCTCGGGACTTTTCGACAGCGTTCCGATCGCATCGGCACCGATCGACAACGTGGTGCTGATCAGCATGGCGAGTGCGCAGAACAACACGGCCTGGCCGAATCCCGCGGTGAAGCGAAAACCGATCACATAGCCGAAACCGAGGGCGGATACGAGCGAGACCAACGAGCGGACGACACCGCTCGAGATTCTCGCGACCAGAGGCACACCGCGCACGACGGGCATGGTCTTCAACCGCGAGTTCAGGCCACTCATGGCCTCGGCCGAGGCACGCTGTGCCGCCGAGATCGCGGTGAACGCCATGGCCTGCAGCACGATGATCGGCATCAGGAACTGGGCGTAGTCGATTCCCTGCAGACCCATGACGAACTTGAGGGGCAGATAGAAGCCGACGGTGAAGATGAGCGGGGCGATGACCGCGACCAACAACTCACCCTTGGTCAGCATGGTCCACAGTGCGCGCCCGGTCAGAGCCTGCCACTGCACGAATCCCGACGGCTTCGTCCTCGACCGCCGCTTCGGCTGCTGAGCCGTCGACCCGACATCGGTCCTCGGCACGGTCCTGGCCTGCGAATCGGCCACGCCTCGTGTCGTGGCCGTCATGGCGTGGTGCTCGTCTGCGAGTGCCCGGTGAGAGTGAGGAACACGTCGTCGAGCGACGGACGGCGGAGGGCGATGTCGGCGAGCACGATTCCCACCGCATCGATCCGGCGCAGAATCTCCGACAGAGTGGCTGCGCCGTCGGGTGCAGGAACGGAGAGCCGGTCCGAGGCAGCGGTGATCTCGGCGTGCACTGCAGCGGGGACCATGTCGCCCAGGGCTTCGGCGGCCGCGCGGAGTTGGCCGGGATCGAGGGGAACGACCTCGCAGTAGCTGCCGCCGGTCATGGCCTTGAGATGGTCCGACGTGCCTTCCGCGATGACCGTGCCCTTGTCGATGACGATGATGTTGTCGCTCAGGACGTCTGCTTCTTCGAGATACTGCGTCGTCAACAGCACGGTGATGCCCTGCGCCTTGAGCGCCTCGACCAACGACCAGACGCCCTGCCGACTGCGTGGGTCGAGTCCGGTGGTCGGCTCGTCCAGGAAGACGACCTCCGGCCGCACGACGAGGCCGCAGGCGATGTCGATACGGCGACGCATACCGCCCGAGTAGCCGCGCACGGGGCGCTTGCCGGTGTCGGAGAGGTCGAACTCGTCGAGCAACGCCTTGGCTCGCGCCTTGGCGGCCTTCTTGTCCAGACCCATCAGGCGACCGAAGAGCTCGATGTTCTCGCGGCCGGACAGCGTGTCGTCGAGAGCCGCGTACTGCCCGGTCATCATGATCGAACGACGGACTGCCGGAGCGTCGGCCACCACATCGTGACCCGCGACGAAGGCTCTGCCGCTGTCGGGTGCGATCAGGGTGGACAGCACTTTCACGGTCGTCGTCTTGCCTGCACCGTTCGGGCCGAGAATGCCCAGAACGGTTCCCCGCTCTGCGGAGAAGCTGATGCCGCGCAACGCCTGCACATCGCCGAAGGACTTGTGTACATCCTCCACGTGTACGGCTGCGTGTTGAGCTGACGACATCGAATCTCCGAGCTGTCGGGGGGAGTGGTGGGACCGGGCCCCGTGGAGTCGAGGCCACTACTTGATAGCGAAATTCGCCGTAGATGTTACGTGTGGGTAGGCGCTGCGTGAGCCTCGCAGTCAGTCCCAGTCGATATCGATACTGTTCTCGACGTCGAGTTTTCGGCACAGTGACCGCAACCCGCTGTAATCCTGAACCAACGCGCGGCGGCTGACGTCCTGCTCGACGTCGGCGAGCATTTCTTCGGCGCCGCGGATGCCCTCGAGTTCGAGTATGCGTCCCCAGGTGGAGAAATCGCTGCTCGAGAACGCGTCCATGCCGTCGACGAGGCCGTCCAGGAACTTCTGCCGGTCGTCGGAGCCGAGTCGGTCGAAGACGATCGCAGCCATGTCGTCGGCGATCGATGCATGGCAGTACTCGTCGCGGTTGTGCAGTTTCACGGTTGCCCGGTTGATGGGCTGAATGACGTCGTCGTCCTCGATCAGGTCCAGATACGAGGTGATGGAGATCTCTGCGACCGTCATGAACGCGAGCGAGCTGATAGCTGCCGACCAGGGGTCGTCGCTGTTCGCCTGCGCCGCACGCTGCCTGCGCACGGTGGAGCTGAACGGCAATGAACGTTCCGACAGAGCCCAGCCGCGTCCGCGCCGAGTGGCTGCGCTCGCATTGAGGTGCATCAGGGTGTGGTACTGCTCGTCGACCATGGCCTGGGTCACCGCGACCGCGAGGGTGTCACCCATTCCGGTCTCGAACACGTCTTGCGCCAACAGCGCAAAACCGGGATGAACGACGTGCTGCTCGACGTCCATCACGTTCTTGTTGAACGCGATCCAACCCCACGCCCGAAGTCGATCCTGTTGCTCGGGAGTGGCACCGGTGAAGGTGTCGTGCTCACCGAAGGGGATCAGGGCGTCGGGGAAATCTTGCTTGGCGAGGTCGAACAAATCGTCCAGCTCGGGCTCGGGCTTCTTGACCGTCGCGCGCTGCGACCAGTTCTTCGCCAACCGTGCGACGACTGCGCTCTCGACGACATCATCGGAGTCGAATTCCGGCAACGACGGTTGCTCCAACATCGTGTGCCTCCGCTTCCGCACTCGTCCCACCGCGGCTATGGGCTACCACCGCTGCCTCGAACGATACCGAACATCTCCGCACACAATGCTCGATACCGATCGCCGTTCCCGCCCAGAGCGGCTTCGGCCTGCGCCAACAGGCGGGCGAAGTCGGCCTCGGAACCGGAGTCGACCGTCTCGCTCACCGTCTGCGTCGCTCGGTGTAGCGCAGCCCTGGCGTCGGCGGCGTGCGGATTGCCCGCCTGGACATCCCAGTAGACCTCGGGTTCGCCGCCGGTGATGCGAGCGAGCACGGCAAGCATCGTCGCGTGTGGGGGAGGCGCAACGGCGTCGATATCGACGAACGGAAGGTCCAGTTCGGCCAGAGCCATGCCGAACGCCAGGACGCTGGCGTGCGTCAGCGCCTGCGTCGCCGCGGCGAGGCGATCATGGCGTGCCGCGTCGAGATGGACCACTCGGCCGCCCCACCGCGTGATGCTGTCCAGGAAGGCATCCACCGGCGGGCCGGGTCGGTGCACGACGGCGGCGACCGGGCGTCCGGCCATCCCGAGGGACGGGGCGAACATGGGATTGATTCCCACCGCGGCACCTATCGGACGTGCGTCCTGCACATGGCGGGAGAAGCCGGACTTCACCGAGAGGGTTTCCACCAGCAGGGTGTCGGGGCGAATCGCGGACAGGTCGGCCCGCAGTGCCACGGATTCGGGGACCGCCAGAATCACCGTGGCGGCTTGTCTCAGCACCGACTCGACCGGAGCGTCTGGTTCGGTGATATCGCCGGCGATCGCCGCCGAACCCCCGGGCGCCGAGCCGCCGTGCACGTCCACGATGGTCACCGGCACGCGGTCCGCGAGCAGGAGGTCGACCATCAAGCGGCCGACCGCTCCCGAACCTCCGACCACCACTACCGAGTCACCGGACTCCGACCGCGTCACCGAGTTCATCGGTCGAGTATGTCAACGGGACGCCGCGGAGACCCAGATGGTGATGTCCGCGTGCACCACTTCGATGCCCGCGGTGTCTCGAATCGCGACGGGCACGACGATGTCGATGCCATCGGTGATCGTCCCGAAGTCGGGGACCTCGTCGAGTTCAGCGACCGCGCGCAGCGATGTGGTGGCCTTCGTCAGGTACCGAACTGTCATGGATTTGGGGATCCATCGGTGCGAAGTGGGGACGGTCGCCTCGGCGAGCATGCCCATGGCGACCTCGGCGAGGTTGCAGGCGGCGATGGCGTGGAAGGTGCCCAGGTGGTTCCGAATGCCGAACCACTTGGGCGCGGTGACCTCGCAGCGTCCCGGCTCGAGCGCGACGACGCGGGGCAGCACGGATGCGAAGTACGGAACCCGTAGGCACATGCCGACAGAGAAGAGGGTGGAGCCGACAGTGTTGTTCGGTAGCTTCGACCAGGCTCGATAGGTTGCGCCGGTGGTGTTCTGGACAGTGGTCATGGCGCTACCTTACTGCTCGGTAAGGTAGTGCGGTGGCAATCGATCGGGCCCGAGTTGATCTACTGCCCGGTCTGCGGCATACTGGTCGGGTTGCCTGGACACGGGACGCGCATGCGTGCGGCCTGAAACAGGTGAGTCGGCCGAAAGGCCGACTGAGCAAGAACATGAGACCAGCGCTCCACGTGAGCGCGTCCGGAACACCAGCTCGATCGGTGCGGGTTTCGTTCGATTCGGATGGTTGCGGCGAAAGTTTCAGCGCAGAAGAATGAGCGGAATCGCGACACGCCCGACCGCGTGGACCGGAGAACCATGACAGATGAAGAGCGGCAACGGAATCAGGCCACGCCTGGTCGTCAACGTTTTTCACTGTCGTGTGTGCACGAAGGCAGTTCGGGTCGATGGGTTTCCCACGGCTCGGGGACTGTGCAGACGAGGTGGAGCAGGCCGAACGGCCCGTTCTACGACCAAGCGGCAAGAAAAGGACACTAAGCGTGGCGGGACAAAAGATCCGCATCAGGCTCAAGGCCTACGACCATGAGGCGATCGACGCGTCAGCGCGCAAGATCGTCGAAACGGTCACCCGTACGGGTGCCCGCGTCGTCGGACCGGTGCCGTTGCCGACAGAAAAGAACGTGTACTGCGTCATCCGTTCGCCGCACAAGTACAAGGACTCGCGCGAACACTTCGAGATGCGTACTCACAAGCGGCTCATTGACATCCTCGACCCGACACCGAAGACGGTGGACGCGCTCATGCGCATCGACCTCCCGGCCAGTGTCGACGTCAACATCCAGTGAGCGCGGAGACAACGATGACTGATAACAAGAACCGGCCTGCGACAGGAATTCTGGGCACCAAGCTCGGAATGACCCAGGTCTTCGACGAGAACAACCGCGTCGTTCCGGTGACCGTGATCAAGGCAGGCCCCAACGTGGTCACCCAGATCCGCACCCAGGAACGTGACGGCTACAGCGCCGTCCAGGTCGCATTCGGTGCGATCGACCCGCGCAAGGTGAACAAGCCCACCACCGGCCAGTTCGAGAAGGCAGGTGTCACGCCGCGTCGCCACATCGTGGAGATTCGCGTAGCCGACGCCTCGCAGTTCGAGGTCGGCCAGGAGCTCACCGCTGCAGTGTTCGAGGACGGCGCATACGTCGACGTCACCGGCACCAGCAAGGGCAAGGGCTTCGCCGGAACCATGAAGCGTCACGGCTTCAAGGGTCAGGGCGCGAGCCACGGCGCACAGGCCGTGCACCGTCGTCCCGGATCCATCGGTGGTTGCGCAACACCCGGTCGCGTCTTCAAGGGAATGCGCATGTCCGGACGTATGGGTGGCGACCGCGTCACGACGCAGAACCTCTCGGTCCACAAGGTGGACAGCGAGAACGGTCTGCTGCTGATCAAGGGAGCGATCCCGGGCCGTCGCGGCAACGTCGTGATCGTCAAGTCTGCATTGAAGGGTGGTGCACGGGCATGACCAGCCTCGAGAAGAACACCGAGACCAAGCTGACGCTCGATGTCAAGGAAGCCGGCGGCAAGACCAACGGCACCGTCGATCTCCCCGCGGAGATCTTCGACGCTCCGGCCAACATCGCGCTGCTGCACCAGGTCGTCATCGCACAGCTGGCAGCTGCTCGTCAGGGAACCCACTCCACGAAGACTCGTGGCGAGGTTCGCGGCGGTGGCAAGAAGCCGTACCGGCAGAAGGGCACCGGCCGCGCTCGTCAGGGCTCGACCCGCGCTCCTCAGTTCGTCGGCGGTGGCACGGTCCACGGACCCCAGCCGCGCGACTACAGCCAGCGGACCCCCAAGAAGATGAAGGCCGCCGCATTGCGCGGAGCCCTCTCCGATCGGGCCCGCAGCGAGCGTCTGCACGTCATCACCGAACTGGTTGCCGGACAGGTTCCGTCCACCAAGGGTGCGAAGACGTTCCTCGCCGAGATCTCGGACCGCAAGAAGGTCCTGCTCGTCGTCGGCCGCGAGGACATCGCAGCCTGGAAGAGCGTTCAGAACCTGGACGGCGTGCACCCTATTGCACCCGACCAGCTCAACACCTACGACGTGCTCAACGCCGATGATGTCGTTTTCAGCGTGGAAGCGCTGAACACCTTCATCGCTGGGCCTGCAAAGAACGAGGAGGCAAGCAAGTGACCACGATCGCCGATCCCCGCGACATCTTGCTGGCACCGGTCATCTCCGAGAAGTCCTACGGACTGATCGAAGAAGGCACCTACACGTTCCTGGTGCACCCGGACTCGAACAAGACGCAGATCAAGATTGCCGTCGAGAAGATCTTCGACGTCACCGTGACCAGCGTCAACACGATGAACCGTCAGGGCAAGCGTAAGCGGACCCGGTTCGGTTACGGCAAGCGCAAGGACACCAAGCGCGCGCTCGTAACGCTCTCCGCCGACAGCAAGCCCATCGAGATCTTCGGAGGTCCGGTCGCGTAAGCGACTGGGACTCTTCGGATATAGAGGACGAGAAGACTCATGGCAATCCGTAAATACAAGCCGACAACCCCGGGCCGTCGTGGCTCCAGCGTTTCCGATTTCGCTGAGATCACGCGTTCGACCCCCGAGAAGTCGCTGATCCGCCCGCTGCACGGTCGCGGTGGACGTAACGCACACGGTCGTATCACCACCCGGCACAAGGGTGGCGGTCACAAGCGTGCGTACCGTCTCATCGATTTCCGTCGCAACGACAAGGACGGCGTGCCGGCCAAGGTCGCTCACATCGAGTACGACCCCAACCGCACCGCGAACATCGCACTGCTGCACTTCGCAGACGGCGAGAAGCGCTACATCGTCGCACCCAAGGGCATTGCCCAGGGCTCGCCGATCGAGCAGGGTGCCAACGCCGACATCAAGCCCGGCAACAACCTGCCCCTGCGCAACATCCCGACGGGTACGACCATCCACGCGGTCGAACTCCGTCCGGGTGGTGGCGCGAAGATGGCCCGCTCCGCCGGAGCGAGCATCCAGCTCCTCGGTAAGGAAGGCCCCTACGCCACGCTGCGTATGCCGTCCGGTGAAATCCGTCGCGTCGACGTGCGCTGCCGCGCAACCGTCGGCGAGGTCGGCAACGCCGAGCAGTCGAACATCAACTGGGGCAAGGCCGGCCGCATGCGATGGAAGGGCAAGCGCCCGACCGTTCGTGGTGTCGTGATGAACCCGGTCGACCACCCGCACGGTGGCGGCGAGGGCAAGACCTCCGGTGGACGCCACCCGGTCAGCCCCTGGGGACAGCCGGAAGGCCGTACCCGCAAGAACAAGGCGAGCGACAAGCTGATTGTCCGTCGTCGTCGTACCGGCAAGAACAAGCGCTAGGAGGGAGTTCAGAATGCCACGCAGCCTGAAGAAAGGCCCGTTCGTAGACGATCACCTCCTCGCGAAGGTTGACGTCCAGAACGACAAGGGAACCAAGCAGGTCATCAAGACCTGGTCCCGTCGATCGACAATCCTGCCCGACTTCATCGGTCACACTTTCGCCGTCCACGACGGTCGCAAGCACGTGCCGGTGTTCGTGTCCGACTCCATGGTCGGCCACAAGCTCGGGGAGTTCGCACCGACCCGCACGTTCAAGGGTCACATCAAGGACGACCGGAAGGCGAAGAGGCGATGACCAACTTCACCCCCACCGCCAATCCGACTGCCAAGGCCGTAGCGAAGCACGTTCGCGTCACGCCGATGAAGGCACGTCGCGTCGTGGATCTCGTTCGTGGGCGCTCCGTCGAGGACGCCCTGAACATCCTCAAGTTCGCGCCGCAGGCAGCGAGCGAGCCGGTCGCCAAGGTGATCGCCTCCGCAGCCGCCAACGCCGAGAACAACCTGGATCTCGATCCCAGCACGCTGATCGTCGCCACTGCATTCGTCGACGAGGGTGCAACCCTCAAGCGATTCCAGCCGCGCGCTCAGGGCCGGGCATTCCGGATCCGCAAGCGCACCAGCCACATCACGGTGATCGTCGAAAGCCTGCCCAAGACCGGCGGAACGTCTCGCAACCGTCGTAAGGGCCAGGCGTCCAAGGAAGGGGCTCAGTAGTGGGTCAGAAAATCAACCCGCACGGCTTCCGCTTGGGTATCACCACTGACTGGAAGTCGCGCTGGTACGCAGACAAGCAGTACTCGGAGTACGTCAAGGAAGACGTCGAGATCCGCAAGCTTCTTGCCACCGGCATGGAGCGCGCAGGCATCGCGAAGGTCGAGATCGAGCGCACCCGTGACCGTGTTCGCGTGGACATCCACACGGCACGTCCGGGCATCGTCATCGGTCGTCGTGGCGCCGAGGCCGACCGCATCCGCGGAGCTCTCGAGAAGCTGACCGGCAAGCAGGTTCAGCTCAACATCCTCGAGGTCAAGAACGCCGAGTCCGAGGCTCAGCTCGTGGCCCAGGGTGTTGCCGAGCAGCTCAGCAACCGCGTCGCATTCCGTCGCGCAATGCGCAAGGCCATCCAGTCGGCCATGCGTCAGCCGAACGTCAAGGGCATTCGTGTTCAGTGCTCCGGCCGTCTCGGTGGCGCCGAAATGTCTCGCTCGGAGTTCTACCGCGAGGGACGCGTTCCCCTGCACACGCTCCGTGCCGACATCGACTACGGGCTGTACGAGGCCAAGACCACCTTCGGCCGCATCGGCGTGAAGGTCTGGATCTACAAGGGCGACATCGTCGGCGGACGGCGTGAACTCGCTGCCGCTGCGGCTCCGGCCGCCGGTGCAGACCGTCCCCGTCGTGAGCGTCCCACTCGTCCGCGTCGCAGCGGTGCCTCGGGCACCACGGCGACCAGCACCGAGGCCGGCCGCGCGGCATCCGCAACCGAGGCTCCGACCTCGACCGAGCCCACTCAGGAGGGCTGACGCATGTTGATCCCCCGCCGGGTCAAGCACCGCAAGCAGCACCACCCGAAGCGTTCGGGTGCCGCCAAGGGCGGAACTCAGGTGACATTCGGTGACTACGGCATTCAGGCTCTCGAGCCCGCCTACATCACCAACCGTCAGATCGAGTCCGCACGTATCGCGATCACTCGCCACATCAAGCGTGGCGGCAAGGTCTGGATCAACATCTTCCCGGACCGCCCGCTCACCAAGAAGCCTGCCGAGACCCGCATGGGTTCCGGTAAGGGTTCGCCCGAGTGGTGGATCGCGAACGTCAAGCCGGGTCGTGTGCTCTTCGAGCTGTCGTACCCCGACGAGACCATCGCGCGTGAGGCACTGACTCGCGCCATCCACAAGCTGCCCATCAAGGCACGCATCATCACCAGGGAGGAGCAGTTCTGATGGCTACCGGAACCCCAGCCGCAGAGCTCCGCGAGCTCACCGGTGAAGAGCTGGTCACCAAGCTGCGTGAGTCGAAGGAAGAGCTGTTCAACCTTCGTTTCCAGATGGCTACCGGCCAGTTGGACAACAACCGTCGACTGCGCGTGGTGCGCCACGAGATCGCGCGTATCTACACGGTGCTCCGCGAACGTGAGCTCGGCTTGGCCTCTGGTCCTTCCGAGGACACAGCAGGTGACGCAGCATGAGCGAGGAAAAGACTGTGACTGAAGAGCGCAACAACCGTAAGGTTCGGATCGGCTACGTCGTATCCGACAAGATGGAGAAGACGATCGTGGTCGAGCTCGAGGACAGGGTCAAGCACCCCCTCTACAGCAAGATCATCCGTCGCACCACCAAGGTCAAGGCACATGACGAGAAGGGCGACGCCGGCGTAGGCGATCGCGTTCAGCTCATGGAGACCCGCCCGCTGTCCGCCACGAAGCACTGGCGACTGGTCGAGGTTCTCGAAAAGGCCAAGTAAGCATCTGATGCTCGAAAGACCCACCCCCGGCAACGAGGGTGGGTTTTTTGTGTTCGATGCCAGGTCTGGTTGGCTGTGAGCCGTGAACGAGTCGACAACCATGAAGCGTCCTCGACCGTCACTGGTGTCGGTGATCGTTCCGACGTTCGACGCGATCGCTACGATCGGACACCAGCTCGATGCGCTGGCCGCGCAGGACTACGACGGCGCATACGACGTCATCGTCAGTGACAACGGTTCGATCGACGGGTTGCGCGAATGGCTCGATGAGCGGGTGCGGGTGGACGGCCAGGTCGTGCACTACGTGGACGCTTCCGGTTCGGCTGGGGCATCTCACGCACGTAACGCGGGTGCGGCTCACAGCTCAGGCGAGTTCCTCGCATTCTGTGACGCGGACGATGTGGTGCGGTCCGCCTGGTTGCGCGAGCTGGTAGCGACTGCCTCGACGGCTGATCTCGTGAGCGGATCGCTCGACACCTCGGTGGTGAACTCGGTGGCCACGTACCGCCGACGTCCCCTGAGCCCATCTCTCCACGGTTTCGAGACCGACTTTCTGCCGTACGCACCGGGGTGCAACTTCGGGGTGTGGTCATCGGTGTTCAGGGCTGTTCGAGGCTTCGACGAAACTATTACCGATGGGGGAGAAGACCTCGATTTCTCGTGGCGGGTGCAGTTGGCCGGGTATCGGATGGCTCATGCAGGCGCAGCCATCGTCGACTACCGGCTCAGACCGACGGTTCGGGAGTTCTGGTCTCAGGTGCGCAGGTATGCCGTGGGCGACGTTCTGCTGTATTCGGCGTATCGCGAGTACGGGTTCACCGGACTGTCGAACACGGACTTTGCACAGCATGTCCTGCGACTGCTGGTCACGAATCCTGCAGTCCCGCACGCGCTTTCGAGGTCACCCCGCGGACAGTGGATCGGTGCCGCGGCGGTGGTCGTCGGTCATCTACAAGGCTCGATCCGCTACCGGACGCTGTTCCTGTGACGCGAGGTCATCGGCCCAACAAGCCGCCGAGCGCCCCGCCGACGCCGGCCTGCTCTCCGCCACCGGTGCCACCCACCAGACCACCAGGAGGTTGCTCCGAGGGCTGAACCACGACGAATCCATCGCCGGCGAACTCGAGGGTGAATCGTTCTCCGGTCGTGCGGCCGATGAGCGCACCCAGACCGAACGAATCGTTCTTCTTGACCCTGGTCTGCAAGGAGGACGACCATGCGACGGCCGCCTGCGGGTCGGCGAACGTCGGTTGATCGACGTTCAGCACCACCGGAATGCCTTCGGTGGTGATGGCAATGCGGCCACGGCCGGTGAACACGCAGTTGAAGAAGCCCGCGTTGCCGCCGGCCGCTGCACCCTGCACCCGTTTGATGTCGTAGCTCAGCGTGGATTCGAAGGCCAGGACGTTGGCGCCGTTGATGGTCAGACCGTCGGAGCCGTCCAGGTCGATGAGATGCACGTCCTGGGCGGCGTTGGCGAGGAAGAGATCCCCCTGGCCGGTGACCTTCATCAGCGGAACGCCCTCGCCGGACAACGCCTGTTTCAGAGCCCGGCCGATGCCTCCGGAGCCCTTGGCCTCGAACTGCAGATTGCCTTGATAGGCGACCATCGAACCGGCTCGAGCCATGATGTCGCCGTTCATCCCGATTCGGCACATCTTGCTGCCCTGCTTCTGGATACCCGAGCCGGGAACCTCGGCGTGGGCGGGCGCGAACAGTTCGCTTCTCATGGCCAGAACTCCTTGTCGAGCAGGTGAATTCACGGTGGAATTCGTGATGGGTGAGGACGGCTCGGCGGGCGCGGGTGGCTCGTCCGTTTCGACGCTGATGCCGAATGCGGTGGCCAACCCCGCCAGGCCATCTGCATAGCCCTGGCCGACGGCGCGGATTTTCCACTGATCGCCGCGCCGGTATACCTCGATGCACACGAGCGCAGACTCGTCACCGATGCCGTCTGCCGAGTACGAGACCTGAGGTGCCGACGCGTCGGACACGGCAACAGATACCGGTCCGGCTGCTGCGAACGTCGTCGGCCCGGTGCCATCGAGGGAAGCAGCGATGACGACGGTCTCGATGTCGGCTGGAATCGCCGACGGATCCACCCGAACGAGATGGCCGGACGACGCGCGTCGGTATTCGACGCCTGCACCCTCGGGCTTATTCCAGAAGACCATATCGGCGTCGGACCGCACGCGGCCGTTGGAGGCCAGCAGCAGAGCCGACACGTCGACGTGCGTCGAACTACTCAGTTCGACCGTCAGTGGACCAGTTGGTGCAGGGCAGTTCTCCCCGCGTGCGAGGACTTTCACAGGAACCAGTGTGCCAGGCACATCTGGTGTACGAGAATCTGCCGAGACGCCGGTGTCGCGTTTGAAGGTGTGCGTCAAGGGGTAGTACAGGAAGCCGAGCGGGTGATCCTTGGGCTCATTCACTTCTTGTCGAGAAAGGGTGCTCACTATGCAGTGGTGGGGTTGGGTCATTGTGGCCCTCGTGTTGATTGTGGCGATCGTCGGAGCAGTACTGCTGGTGCAGGCCCGGCGTCGGTCCGGAGGCGTGATCATCACCGCGCCGCGCAACGAAACGCCTACGAAAAAAGAACCATGAGCGAAAAATTGATGCGGTCGAGTGAGATCGCCAAAAGGCCCGTAGTCACCTTCGCAGGCGAGGACGTCGCGCAGGTCAAGGACATCGTGTACGCCCCGGATGGCGGGGCCGTAGCAGGCTTCACCCTCGCAGGCCGAGGCCTTTTCTCCGGCCCGAAGAAAGAGGTCATGCCGTGGCGATCGGTGGCTGCCCTCGGACCTGACGCGGTGATGATTCTCAGCGAGGACGCTCTGACCCCCGCCGATCAGATGTTCGCCGCAGCCGAGGACGACGGTGAGAATTTCGAGCCTGCGCCGGAGCGTCGTGGGGACATTCTGGGTTCTACTGTCCTGACGGATACGGGAACGGATCTGGGCACTGTCGTCGACGTGATCATCGAGGTGAGCGGACGGAACGGCGGGCAGTGCGACGTCGTCGGCTACGAGATCAAGTCCTCCGAGTCGATGAAGAACAAGGGAGCAACCGTGCTCATCCCGCTGCCGGACACACTTGCGGCCTCGGGCGAGCACCTCATGGTTCCGGCCAGTGCCACCGATTTCGTACGTGACGACCTCGCAGGTTTCGGCGCGGCCGTGGACGCCTTCCGAGCACAGCTGAAGGGAACTCGCTGATGTTGTTCTCAGAGTCCATCGGACGCAAGGTAGTGAGCACCTCCACCGCCGACACTGTCGGGGCCGTCGGGGAATTTCTTGTCGATCCGCGAAGTCGCACCGTAGCCGGTCTACAGATCAAGAAAAGCAAAACCGGTGATGCGCTTATGTGGTCCGGTATTTCCTCGTTCGGTTCGGACGCAGTGACAGTCGAGTCGGCGGACTCCATCGTCGATATCGGAACCGAGGACTCACTGTCCGAACTGCACGGCAAAGCCCACCGCGTGATCGGTAAACGCGCGCTCAGTACCGCTGGGGTCGATCTCGGCACGGTTGACGACGTGGAGTTCGATCCGGAGACAGGCGCTGTCACGTCGGTGATCGTGGACACCGTATCCATCGAGGGACGCACCCTCACCGGAGTCGGGTCGTATGCCGTCGTCCTCGATCATCGGGATCGCTGAATTCACACCTCACTGGTGTGCGTCCGGGTGTCGACGAGCATCGACTATTTTGAGATCGGGAATCCCCACGATCGCGTTGGTGGCTGACGCTATACCTATTCCAGCTTCGTCCAGACCGGCGAGAATGTCGCGGGTCATGAGGTCCTTGATCGCTCTGACGCCGCGGTGCGGCACGAGGAACCGTAGCGACAGTTCGACCCAGTTGTCGGTGATCCGCCAGTAGACCGACGGGTTCAACGATGTGGGTGCCAAGGCATAGCGCCTGCGCATGGACTCGAAAGCGCCGTTGGCGCTCGGGTCGTCCACCACCGCGTGGTCGCGTGCAGCACGGAGGAGGATCTGCTCCACCAACTGTCGGTCGTCGGTGTAGGCGATGGGCAGAACGATCTCTTCCCATAGATATGGGAATTCACGGGTGTAGTTGTAGACCGGATCGGTGAAGATGACACCGTTGGTGACGGTGACCAGGCGTCCGGTGTACTGGCGCGAGTTGACCCAGATTGCGGGATCGGAGTCCGACACAGCCGGCGGTTGGCCCATCTCCATGATCGTGGTCTTGAGAAAGCCGAGACGGACGACGTCACCGCGCACACCGCCCAGAGTGATCCTGTCGCCGATTCCGAAGGTGTCCCCTCGCAGGATCACGAAGTAGGCGGCCAGCGAGGTGATCACCTGCTGCAAAGCGAAAGCCAAACCTGCACTGATCAATCCGACGCCGGTGGTGATATCGGTATTCGGGGTCACCCAAATCGATACCAGGCCCAGCACGAGAACTACGGCGACGATCACCTGCAGGCCCTGGCGCGCCCAGAATCGCCGCGAATCACCGACCTCGCCCCCGAGGGATCGGCGCGTGAGTGCCAACACCAGCCGGCGCAGAGCGAGCACGATGGTGACGAAGACGGCGGTGACCACCAGCTTCACGCCGGTCGTGATGCTGACTCCCACGAGGGTGACCCCGAATAGTTCGACGGACTGTGCCGTATACATGACGCTCACGAACTACTCCGACTGCCGATCAGGCTGCAGGCATCCACGATACGGGTGCAATCGGCACCGAAGTCGAGACTCGGCGCATCGCATTCCTGGTATCGGTGTGGTGCGATGACCGGGACACGAGCGGCTGTCCTGCCCATCCGTCGGGTGGTCGTCACAGCTGAGCCAACGCGATGACTTCTTCCTCGGTGGGCGGACTCTTCGGATGGTAGGACAGGCACAGTGGAGTGGCGGTGCGTCGGAATTCTGCGCCCTCCACCGCCGCGTAGAACTGACCTGCAGGCAGGCGTCCGACGTCGGGAACCGAGCCACCCTTCACCCGCGCCATCTCCTTGGCGGCCTCGACCTGCGATGGACTGTTGAGCAGGCCGTAGAACTGAGTGGACGCATTGCCCGCGATGCGGTTGTGCAGGCCCTTCGGAGATTGCGTGGCGAACACCAGTCCCAGTCCGTACTTTCGCGCCTGCGACGCCAGGGCCAGGGTGCTGTGGGTTGCCGCAGTGCTCCGGTCGGAGGGTGCGAAATTCTGCGCCTCGTCCATGACGAACAAACCTCCGAGTGGCCGGTCGCCCGCCGGGTTCTTCTTGATCCAGGCGAACAGCCCCATCTGGAGTTGATTGACGAAGCTCTGCTTCTGCTCGTCGGTGGTCAGCCCCGCGAGGTTGATCACCGATACCCGGGCTTTCTTGCCCTCGGCCGGTGTCAGTAGGACAGCAGGGTCGACCGGCGTGCCCGCTCCTGCGAACATCGGATCGTTCGCGGCGGCGGCCTTGAGATTCTCGGCCAGTCCGGCAGCGATGCGCACCGCATCGCGCATCTCGCTCGCGTCCTCGGGGAATTCTTCCAACAGGTCGATGAAGTCCGACAGATCCCCGCCCCGCGAACGGCGACCGAACTGATCGAGGGCCGATTTCAGCACTGCCCGACCATGTTTGGCCTTCTGGGACGTGCCGAGGACACCCGCGGCCGGTTCGAGCGAGGCCAAGGCGGACTCGACCGAGGCCTCAAACTCGTCCGCGTCGCCCACGACACTGGCGAAGTCGGGTAGCGGCTGGAAGCTGAGCGGCCGACCGGCCGACTTACGCGGCGTCCACACCACGACGTCGGTGTCGCGTAGGTACGCCGCTGCCTTGGCCTCGTCACCCGGAGGCCACGTCCTCTCGTCCTCGGGCCACGCGGTGCCGAGCCGAGCCAGGTCGTTGTTGACGTCCAGCACGATCGCCGAAACACCCTGCAGGGCACACTCTTCCACCAGCCGGCGGATCAGAACCGTCTTGCCCGAGCCGGATCCCGCGAAGATCGCCGTGTGCTTGCGCAGCGCTTCGAGTGGAATGGCGACATCCGCACCGGTGCTCAGTTCGGCACCGACCACGATCGACGGCCGCCGCGACACCGCGGGCTGCGCGGCAACGCTGGGTGTCTCGGGTTCGATGAGCGCGGTGTCGTCGTCGACGACACTCACAGCGGGCAGCACCGCCCCGAAGAGTTCGACATCGTGTGCCGGCTTGCGTGCGAGCAACCAGGATGTGAGCGCGGGGGAGTTCTCGGCCAACAGGATCGACAATGCCGCCAGGGACCTGCGGTCCTCGTCGCCGAGGGGCACCACGATGCCGCCGGCGCGGCGCAGGGCCGCGATCGTCTGCTCGGTTTTCGCGCCGTTGGGCCACGGGTCGTTCCTGATCAGGATCAGCCGTCGCCTCGGCATGTCGATGCGCAGGCCCGCCGTCGTCACTGCCCGCTCGACCCGGGCCAACGCGGCGCGAGCGTTGCCGGACGTGACCGCACGGAAGCACCAGTGCTCCTCGTCGTCGGTATCGGTATCGACGGTGTGACGCAGGCGCGCGTGCAGCGCCGGCTTTCCGCTCGGCGGTGGGTCCTGAGCCAGGCTGTCGTCGGACGACTGATGTTCGTGAATCCACGCGGTCAATCCCGCCGACAGCAGTGCGGGAACGATCGAGTCCTCACTGTCGGGTGCCAACGGAACCGACACGTCCACCTGTTCGCACAGTCGCTTGTATCGATCGTCGAGCGCGTCGAGTTCGTTGACCCGTGCGGTGGGCAGGTCCGGCGCATCGGTTGGACCGGACCTGTCGGTGAAGCTCTCCAGCTCCGACGCGACGCCGGTGTCGAGGCAATGCCTGATGTGCCGATCGACGGCGATGAGAAGCTGGCGCGGAGTGAAATCCGGGGCCTGCTCGAACGCGTCGGGCGCGACCGGCCACGTGGGGTGCGGCGGGATGAACCCGGCTTCGAGGAAACACGCTGCCAGACGTCGTCCGAGAAGCAGCCGTCCGATGTCCGACGAGGGAATCGGCTTGAGAGACTGGGTGACTCGGAAGCGGTCACGCATCGGCGCGACGCCGCGCGCGGCGATCAGTTCCCAGGCGCTCGACAACGCGGAGAGCACGGAGGCAGTGCGGGGGAGCGTCTCGCGCAACGACATCAAGCCGTGTGCGAGCTGCTCGACGACCTTGTCTTCCTGCGCATCGGCGAACTCCTGATCCGATCCGGTACGAGACTGCGCCACGAGCGTGTCGATCTGGTCGATCGCGAGAATCGTCGGACCGGTGATGGCGAGCAGGCGCGAGATGTTCTCGGCGATGCCCTGATGGCCGAGCTCGGCCCGGCGAATGCCCCAGGCCGAGAACTCGTCGGGATCGACATCGTCGATCGACTGCAGGTACGCGTCACCCAGATCCTGAACGGCCGAATCGGGCGCGATGGACAGTACGAGCGCGCGCAGCGTGTGCTGCGACGTCCGTCGATGGCGGGGGTGAACCTTGTACACCGCAGTGACGAAATCGTTCAACGTGTCCGAGTCGATCATGTTCTCGCCCATGATCTTTGCACGCTGATCCTCGGGGATCTCGCCGATCTCGCACAGGCGTCGGAGCAACAGCCCGAGCTGGCTGTCCGATCCGCGTCCCGACGGACGCATCAGGTCGTCGAGCATCCCCATCAGCGTCGAGCGCCAGAATCCGGCAGCGTCGAGCAACCTGATCAGAAAGAAGTAGCCGCCCTTGAGCTGCACTTCTTCTCGTACCTGGCCGAGCAGATGCGTCTTGCCCGAACCGGCCGGGCCGCGCACGACGACCCCCAGCGGACTGGCGTCATCGGAGGCGTCCGCGTCGTCGTAGGCATTCATCACCTCGAGGAACACACGTTCGTGCATTCCCGGCACGTGCACGTTCGACTGCGAACGCCACACGTCGTCGGGGGTCGGTGCCCAGCTCAACCGCACCGATTCGAGAGCTCGGATCTGCTCGTTGTCCGTCATCGTCGACTCAACGCCCATCATGGTTCGATCGAGAGAAGGTGGTTCTGCTGATTTCCGACGACGACGGCCGCGGCGCGTTCCTCATCGGTCAGCGTCTTCTGATTTTCCTCGGGTATCAACGAGACGTCTGCCGCGCGACGCAGACGCGCAAGGGCGTCATCGAGATCGCTTCGAGGTATGTCGCGCAACTCGTTTCGCAGCCTGGAGAGCCGAACGGTGCTGCCGGGTTCGCGCGCGAGCCGGGCATAGGCCGCGCGAATCGAGCCTTCGATGTCGACCGTCGTCTCGGTCTTCTCGACGGGCGCAGGCTCATCTGTTCGCGGCGAGAACACATCCGCCGGGCGGCTGTCGGTGCGATCGAGCCACCGACGCAACCCCGCCAACACGGTGAACATGGCCTTACCGGCACCGGTCGATCGAGCCGGTGGTTCCCCACCGATGAGTTCGCCGCAGATCCGCCACCCCTTGTCGGTGAGTTCGAGTGTCATCGGAGTGACGTTCCGGTTCACGTCGATAAGACCGGACTTCTCCAGTTTGTCGCGGGGTGTCTTCTTGAGTTCGGGGCCCATCGTCTTGAGCTCGGAGTTCTTGACCGGACTCGCTTCGGCCATCAGGACGAGCAGCACTGCTATTTCGGTCCCGTTCAGGTCTTCGGTACTCATCGAGGATCCCCCTTCGATCGTCTTCTCGATACTGCCTCGCGGATGGTAGCGACCGCACGTTGCGGATCGTCGATCACCTGAGCGTTGGTGAAGCGCAACACCATGTAGCCGTGTGTCTGCAGCTGGTTGTCACGGACGCGGTCCTCGGCGAACCGGTCGACGGCCCGATGCTCGTTGCCGTCTATCTCCACCACGACCTTCTCGGTGCGCCACAGTACGTCGACAGTGAACGGACGGCTGAGCTCGCCGAGTCGGATCGAGCGGTTGTGCTCACGCCCGGTGGCCCAGTCGTGGGCGTCCAGCGCGCGACACAGGCGCTTCTCGGGTTCGCTTGCCGGGTGAGGGTGACCCGCGATCGGGGGATAGCTCAGCGGTCGGAATCGGTCGAGGACAGTGCTGACACCATCGGGTACTTCCGGCGCACGTACCGAGACCGACGGGAATCGGTCCATGTTCGAGGCCCCGTCGCCAGTCACCCACACGGCGGCCTCGGCGTGGGCGCACAACCATTCCGCCGCCGCTGCGACGACTCCGGCATCCATTCCGGCGGGCACGACCAACACGAGGGCAGCAGTGCTTCGATGCTGAGCCGAGGCAAGGACTCGGGCCGACCCTGCGGCTCGGGTCTCGACGGTGAATGCGGTTCGACGCGGCAACCGGCCCGCGACCGCGGCGTCTGCGAGTGACCCGACGTACGGGCCGAAGTGTGCGGTGTCGCCGGCGAGCCGCACAGCCGCGACGCGTGCAGCGCGCCGATCCAACGTCGACGAGCCTTCGTGGTGATCGAGTTCGGTGAGCAACAGCGGAATCGAGTCGACTGCCGCGTTCTCTAACTCCGCGACCACCGCATCGACGAGATCGACGGCACGACTCGCCGTCGTGGGATCGACCGCGAAGAACACGATCGAGGGCGAATCCGACGGCAGAGGATTCACGGACTCGGCGAGTTCGCGCTCGGTGGCACCGTGCAGTCGGACGACGCGATCCAGTGGCAGACTCGACCACCATCCGCCGTCGTCATCCGTCGACGTCATCGCCGCGCCTCGCTGATCCCAAGATGTCCCATCCCCGAAACCGTACCGAGAGTTCCGAGTTCGCAGGCGACGGCCGGTGCTGGAGCGAAAGCGATTTGGATCCCGGGGGTCGGTTCCCCTACACTTGACCGGTTGCCTGTGGCAGCGGTGTCCCTTCGTGTGCCCGCACCCAGCAGCCGACCGCGCGTGTCGGGACGGAAATCCGGCACGTACGTACATCCAGGTCAAGGAGAAGTTAGTGATTCAGCAGGAGTCGCGAGTACGCGTCGCTGATAACACGGGCGCGAAGGAAATCCTTTGCATCCGCGTTCTCGGTGGTTCGTCACGTCGCTACGCCGGAATCGGCGACATCATCGTAGCTACGGTGAAGGACGCCATTCCCGGTGGAAACATCAAGAAGGGTGAGGTCGTCAAGGCCGTCATCGTCCGCACCATCAAGGAGCGTCGCCGTCCGGATGGCTCGTACATCCGTTTCGACGAGAACGCTGCGGTGCTGATCAAGCCGGACAACGATCCCCGTGGAACTCGTATCTTCGGCCCGGTCGGCCGTGAGCTGCGTGAGAAGAAGTTCATGAAGATCGTCTCGCTCGCCCCGGAGGTGCTGTAAATGAAGGTGCACAAGGGCGACACCGTTCTCGTGATCGCAGGCAAGGACAAGGGTGCCAAGGGCAAGGTCATTCAGGCCTACCCCGCTGACTCCAAGGTTCTCGTCGAGGGTGTGAACCGCATCAAGAAGCACACCGCGGTCTCCGCCAACCAGCGCGGAGCATCCTCGGGTGGCATCGTCACCCAGGAAGCCCCGATCCACGTATCGAACGTCGCAGTGGTCGACTCGGACGGCAACCCCACTCGCGTGGGCTACCGGACCGACGAAGAAACCGGCAAGCGCGTTCGTGTTTCCCGGAAGAACGGGAAGGACATCTGAGATGACTACCACCGAAAACATCGCGGGCGAACAGCCCCGCCTCAAGGCGCGCTACCGCGCCGAGATCAAAGACGCCCTGAACACCGAATTTGCATACGAGAACGTCATGCAGATCCCCGGCATCGTCAAGGTCGTCGTCAACATGGGTGTCGGCGACGCCGCCCGTGACGCCAAGCTGATCAACGGTGCAGTTGCCGACCTCGCTGCCATCACCGGCCAGAAGCCGGAGATCCGCAAGGCACGCAAGTCCATCGCACAGTTCAAGCTGCGCGAAGGAATGCCCATCGGCGCACGCGTCACCCTCCGTGGCGACCGCATGTGGGAGTTCCTCGACCGTCTGGTCTCCATTGCCCTTCCCCGAATCAGGGACTTCCGCGGCCTCTCGGGCACGCAGTTCGACGGCAACGGAAACTACACGTTCGGCCTCAACGAGCAGTCGATGTTCCACGAGATCGACGTGGACAAGATCGACCGTCCGCGCGGCATGGACATCACCGTAGTAACCACCGCAACCAACAACGAAGAAGGCCGCGCGCTGCTCAAGCACCTCGGCTTCCCGTTCAAGGAGAACTGAGTCCATGGCGAAGAAGGCATTGGTCAACAAGGCCAACAAGAAGCCGAAGTTCGCGGTGCGTGCATACACTCGCTGCAACCGCTGCGGCCGTCCCCATTCCGTGTTCCGCAAGTTCGGCCTCTGCCGTATCTGCGTGCGCGAGATGGCACACGCCGGAGAGCTTCCCGGAGTTCGCAAGAGCTCCTGGTGATCTGAGGCCTCCGGGCTTCACCACACCACGCTGATGGGCGTGGGTTCCGAAAGGAACCCACGCCCATTTCGCGTTTGCTCACCTCTCCCATCTCATACCGACCACACGTCGTTTCGTAGATCGAGTGACCGAGTCAGATCCAGCGCAGCACGACGGCCGTCGTTGTCGACAAACAGAAGAAGGCCACGCTCGGACATCGACGACGCGAGAGCGTCGATGGGAACGGTTCGACATCCGGGTGGCATACCCGAGACTCCGAGCTCTCGATAGGTATCGGCGATCCCGACCACGTCCTCGACAGTGTCCATTCCCAGGATGGTCACGAAATGGCCTACGCTCCAATCGAATTCGGTCAGTTCCGCGGTGTGGACGTTCGCCAGCAGGCCGAATCGGAACTGTACGTCGGCAAGGCGGGCGAGTAGCAGGCGCAGACCCTCGGCACCGGGCCCCATGATCGGAACCACTGCGACGCGTCCTTCGGTCGCCGTCTCGATACCCGTCGCAAGACCTGCCGCTGTGGTCCCGGCCGTGTCGATCGATGCGGCCCTCGGAAGGGAATCCCACCCGTCGGTGAGCCTCGGCGTTCCGGGAGGGCGGGCCGAGTCGATCTCGCCCGGCCAGATCGCGGATCCCGATGCGATCGCGAGCGCAGTGACGTCCGGTGTGTCGCCGACGACGGCGGTCAGCGCTATCGATGCCGAGAACGGTCCGCAGAGCTGATCCGGTTGTGGCAGAGCGCTGTCGAGGGCCGAGACGATTGCGCCTACGCCGGGGAATTGTCGCAGCATGTCAGTAGATCCAGCGCAGCGATTCCAGCAGTTCGTCCTCGGTGTGGCTCTCCGCCCACGCGGCGTCGGCGTCCCGGCAGGCTACGAATGCGCCCAGAAGCTCCACGCCCAACACGTCTGCGACCAGCGTGGACGACAGTAGGTTCTCACGTTGTTGCGCATGCGTCGTCGCGAGTGGGGAGATACCGGCGGCGTCGCGACGGGCATCGTCCCAGCCGCCCACATCCTCCTGAACCGGTGGCGACAACTGCGCGTCATCCGCCACTCCCGACAGGCCGGCCGCGATCGTGACGGCAAGCGCCAGGTACGGATTGGCGGAAGCGTCGCACGCCTTCAATTCGACGTTGGTGTGATTCGGACCGAGTAGAGGGGTAGCGGGTACGAGCCGTACTGCAGCCTCCCGGTTCTCGACGCCCCAGAAACCGAAGGCACCGGCCCAGTAGCCGGGTCGACGTCGGAGCAAGGATCCCGAACTCGGTGCAGTAACGGCGGTGACTCCCGGCAGCTCTCGAACCAGGCCTGCGATGTACGACTGCCCGGTATCGGACAATCCATGGTCACCGTCTCCGGTCAGAGCGTTCCGGCCGTCGCGAACCAGCGACGTGTGCAGGTGCCATCCGTTCCCCGCATTGCTCGACGAGGGCAGGGGAGCGAAGCTTGCCCGCAGGCCGTGAGCTTTCGCCGCCGCGTGGATGGTTTGCCGCGCGAGAACTTGCGCATCGGCCGCAGCAAGTGGATCGAGTGGAGCGAGCGCGATCTCGAGCTGGGAACTGCCGTACTCGGCATGAATCTGACCGATGCTCACACCGTTCGCAGACAGGGCGTGCAGCAGCGATACGACGAAGTCGTCGACATCGCGTAGTGCGTTGGCGGAGTACGCAGGTCCGCGATGAGCGGACATGCCGTCCGATTCACGGGTCAGGGCGAACTCGATCTCGAATCCGGCCCGCACCTCGAAGCCGGCATCGGCAGCCAGTTGCACCTGGCGCTCGAGAACCGCGCGTTGATCGTAGGGCCAGGGCGAGCCGTCCGCCGAGAGCTGCCTGCCATGTATCCAGGCAAGCCCTGGTTGGTCGGAGAGCGCGACCACGCTCGACGCGCTGTCGATCACCGGAATCAACCGCACATCGCCCGACGGCGTCGACAATCCATCGTGGGCGAAGGTGATCCCGTCGTGCGAATCGAAAACCGCGAACACCGCGGTGACCCCTACTCCGCGACGTGCGACTGCGGTCAATTCTGCGGTCGGTACGGTGCGCGATCGGACAATGCCGTTGTTGTCGACCCACCCGATCGTCACCCCGGCGATGTTGCGGTCGCGCAGAGTGTGGGTGAGGTGGTCGATGTCGACTGCCTTCGAGTCCGTCATGGTCCGACGTTAGCGAAGAACTGGACGCCGGGGTGTCCGACTGGACCCGAGCCGTCGCACAATGGTAAGGCGATTTGGTCTTCGGGGGTGCGATGCCTACACTAGAGCGGTTGCCCGGGCTTCGTCGTGCCTGCACGCGAGTCCTTGCAATACAGAACGCAACCTCGAGTTCTCCGTACGTCAGCATCGAAATGCGGAAGCTCGAAACACCTGGCAGTGCAGCGATGCATTGCTTGGAGCGCAACCCCTGACCGGCA
This sequence comes from Rhodococcus sp. SBT000017, assembly GCF_003688915.1. Lineage (NCBI taxonomy): Bacteria > Bacillati > Actinomycetota > Actinomycetes > Mycobacteriales > Nocardiaceae > Rhodococcus > Rhodococcus sp. SBT000017. The sequence continues at coordinate 1,784,416 of NZ_REFU01000001.1, read as the reverse complement.
ACAGTCGGTCAGGACATGTTCACTTCGTTGTAGGCCCACGATGTGACGAGCCAGGCCCGCCGGGTTTTCGAGAATCCAGGGGCACCAGCTCGCGCGTGCTGCATGGGAACCGCTGCGAGAAAGGTGCACAGGTCACACCATGACGATGACCGATCCAATTGCAGACTTCTTGACCCGTCTGCGCAACGCCAATTCGGCGTACCACGACGAGGTGAAGCTTCCCCACTCGAAGCTCAAGGCGAACATCGCCGAGATCCTCAAGCGCGAGGGCTACATCTCCGATTACCGCACGGAAGACGCCGAGGTGGGCAAGACCCTCATCGTCGATCTGAAGTACGGCCCGAGCCGTGAGCGCAGCCTCGCCGGCGTGCGACGCGTCTCCAAGCCCGGTCTCCGGGTATACGCAAAATCCACCAATCTGCCCAAGGTTCTCGGCGGCCTGGGCGTGGCGATCATCTCCACGTCCACAGGTCTGCTCACGGAGCGTCAGGCGGCCAAGCAGGGTGTGGGCGGAGAAGTCCTCGCCTACGTCTGGTAGGGGAGGCCACCACCATGTCACGTATTGGAAAATTGCCGGTACCAGTCCCCGCTGGAGTCGATATCACCATCGACGGCCAGAACGTTGCGGTCAAGGGCCCCAAGGGTGCCCTGAGCCTGACGGTCGCCGAGCCCATCCAGATCGCTCGCGCCGACGACGGCACCATCGCCGTCACGCGGCCCGATGACGAGCGCAAGAGCCGTGCACTGCACGGACTCTCGCGCACTCTCGTCGCGAACCTCATCACCGGTGTCACCAACGGTTACACCAACAAGATGGAGATTCACGGCGTCGGTTACCGCGTCGTACTCAAGGGCAAGGACCTCGAGTTCGCACTCGGTTACAGCCATCCCGTGCTGATCGAAGCACCCGAGGGCATCACGTTCACGGTCGAGTCGCCCACGCGATTCACCGTTGTCGGCATCGACAAGCAGAAGGTCGGTCAGATCTCTGCCAACATTCGTCGTCTGCGGCGTCCGGACCCGTACAAGGGCAAGGGCATCCGCTACGAGGGTGAAGTGATCCGCCGCAAGGTCGGAAAGACGGGTAAGTGATATGAGCCAGCAAACAGCAGACAAGGCGAACGTCGTCAAGCGCACTCCGCGTGGCACCGACGTCTCGACGAAGCGTCGCCTGTCGAAGGCACGTCGTCACTTCCGCCTTCGCAAGAAGATCTCCGGTACGCCCGAGCGTCCCCGCTTGGTCGTCAACCGGTCCTCGCGTCACATCCACGTGCAGTTGATCGACGATCTCGCCGGCCACACGCTGGCCAGCGCGTCGAGCATCGAAGCCGATGTGCGCGCCCTCGAGGGCGACAAGAAGGCCGTCAGCGCGAAGGTCGGCGAGCTCATCGCCAGCCGCGCGAAGGCAGCCGGCGTCGAGGCAGTCGTGTTCGACCGCGGCGGCAACAACTACAGCGGCCGCATCGCGGCACTCGCAGACGCAGCCCGTGAAGGCGGGTTGACGTTCTGATGATGACAATGACTGACAACGGAAGGACAGCCTGATGCCGGGACGTCAACGGCGTGACGGCGGAAGCGGCCCCGCCGGACAGAACAGTGGCCCCAACGCAGGTGGCGACAACAACCAGCGCGGCGACAACCGCGGTGGCGGTCGTGACCGTCGTGACAACGGCCGTGGCGGCAACGCTGCGGACAAGTCGAACTTCATCGAGAAGGTCGTCACGATCAACCGCGTCTCCAAGGTGGTCAAGGGTGGTCGACGCTTCAGCTTCACCGCCCTCGTCATCGTCGGTGACGGCAACGGACTGGTCGGCGTCGGTTACGGCAAGGCCAAGGAAGTTCCCGCGGCCATCCAGAAGGGTGTCGAGGAGGCTCGCAAGAGCTTCTTCCGCGTCCCGATGATCGCCGGCACCATCACGCACCCCATCCAGGGCGAGGCCGCAGCAGGCGTCGTCATGTTGCGTCCGGCCAGCGCCGGTACCGGCGTCATCGCCGGTGGCGCTGTGCGTGCCGTGCTGGAGTGCGCCGGTGTCCACGACGTGCTGTCGAAGTCGCTCGGTAGCGACAACGCCATCAACGTCGTGCACGCGACCGTCGCAGCCCTCAAGGGTCTGCAGCGTCCCGAGGAAGTTGCGGCTCGCCGCGGCCTGACCCTCGAAGAGGTTGCACCCGCCGGAATGCTGCGCGCACGCGCACAGGCAGGAGCGGTGAAGTAATGGCTCAGCTGAAGGTCACCCAGATCAAGAGCACCATCGGCCAGAAGGCGAACCAGCGTGACAGCCTGCGTACTCTCGGGCTCAAGGGCATCCGCCAGACGGTCGTCCGCGAGGACAACCCGCAGAACCGCGGACTGGTCAACACGGTGCGCCACCTCGTAACTGTTGAGGAGGTCTAACCATGACCATCAAACTGCACCACCTGCGCCCCGCAGCCGGATCCAAGTCGACGAAGATTCGCGTCGGCCGTGGTGAAGGTGGCAAGCGTGGCAAGACCGCAGGTCGCGGTACCAAGGGAACCGGCGCACGCAAGAACGTGCCGGCACGCTTCGAGGGTGGCCAGATGCCCCTCCACATGCGGCTCCCGAAGCTCAAGGGCTTCACCAACCGCAACCGTGTCGTGTTCCAGGTCGTGAACCTGCGCGACATCGAGCGTTTGTTCCCCGAGGGCGGTCAGATCGGTATCCCCGAGCTCATCGCCAAGGGCGCCGTTCGCAAGAACGAGCCCGTCAAGGTTCTCGGCGACGGAAACCTGACCGTGAAGGTCGAGATCTCGGCCAACAAGTTCACGGGCTCCGCCAAGGAAAAGATCGCCGCTGCCGGCGGTTCTGCAACCGAGGTATGAGCATCGGTTCGATGTGCTGAGTAGCAGCGCATCGACCAGCAGTTCGTGACGATGGCCGCAGCCACAGCTCTCGCAGCTGAGCTGCGGCCATCGTTGCCTCGGCACCACGTGCCGTGGTCGACCGAACGGACAGGGTCCAACACTGACCGTCGGGCGGTTCGATACGCACTGTTAGAGTTCTAGAGTTCACAGAAGTTCGTTTCGATGCGGGCGATGCATGTCGCCTGCAGTCCATGCTCGTGAGGCTCACGGGAGCGCCGGTTGCGCTCCCGACGAAGCACTCGCAGCGTCAACGCAGTCGTGCCAGGAGGATCTTTGCTTTCCGCCTTCGTGTCGGCCCTCAGGACTCCTGACCTGAGACGGAAGATCCTCTTCACGCTCGGTCTGGTGGCCCTGTATCGCTTCGGTGCCACGCTGCCGTCGCCGGGTGTCGACTACGCCAATGTCCGAGCATGCATCGACCAGGTCTCCGGTGGAGACTCGGCCGGCATCTACTCGTTGATCAACCTGTTCTCCGGTGGAGCGCTCCTTCAGCTCTCGGTGTTCGCGATCGGCATCATGCCGTACATCACCGCCAGCATCATCGTGCAGCTGCTCACCGTCGTCATCCCGAAGTTCGAGGAACTCCGTAAGGAGGGACAGTCGGGACAGGCCAAGATGACGCAGTACACGCGTTATCTGTCGATCGCCTTGGCCATCCTGCAGGCGACCGGCCTGGTGGCCCTCGCCTCGCGCGGCCAACTGCTTCAGGGCTGCCAGCAGGACATCATCGCCGACCAGAGCATCTTCGGTCTCGTCATCATCGTGCTCGTCATGACCGCAGGTGCAGCCGTCGTCATGTGGTTCGGTGAGGTCATCACCGAACGCGGCGTCGGCAACGGCATGTCGCTGCTCATCTTCGCGGGAATCGCCTCGCGCATCCCGTCCGAGGGCAACTCGATCCTCGAGAGCCGCGGTGGGTTGGTGTTCGGATTCGTCTGCTTCGCAGCGTTCCTGATCATCACCGGCGTGGTCTTCGTCGAGCAGGGTCAGCGCCGAATTCCCGTCCAGTACGCCAAGCGCATGGTCGGTCGAAAGATGTACGGCGGCTCGTCCACGTACCTTCCGCTCAAGGTCAACCAGGCCGGCGTCATCCCGGTGATCTTCGCGTCCTCGCTGCTGTACCTGCCCAACCTCATCGCCCAGCTCACCTCGGCGAGCACCGCGGTCGATCCGAGTTGGTGGCAGCGCATCATCAACGAGTACCTGGTGAACCCCGCGAACCCGGTGTACATCGCGATCTTCTTCGGTCTGATCGTCTTCTTCACGTATTTCTACGTGGCGATCACGTTCAACCCCGAAGAGCGCGCCGACGAAATGAAGAAGTTCGGCGGGTTCATCCCTGGCATCCGGCCGGGCAAGCCGACCGCCGACTATCTGAACTACGTCCTCAGTCGCATCACATTGCCGGGCGCGGTCTACCTGGGCACCATTGCCGTGCTCCCGAACCTGTTCCTCGACATCGGAAGTTCGGGTGGAGGACAGAACCTCCCCTTCGGTGGCACCGCCGTGCTGATCATGGTCAGCGTGGGCCTGGATACCGTGAAGCAAATCGAAAGCCAGCTGATGCAGCGTAACTACGAAGGGTTCCTCAAGTGAGACTTGTTCTGCTCGGTCCCCCCGGTGCCGGCAAAGGCACCCAGGCCGTCCTCCTGTCCGAGAAGCTGGGCGTTCCGCACATCTCGACCGGCGACCTGTTTCGCGCGAACATCGGCGAGAAGACGGCGCTCGGACTCGAAGCGAAGAAGTACCTCGATGCAGGCGACCTGGTTCCCAGTGAGCTGACGATCGACATGGTCCGCAGTCGCCTCTCCGAGCCCGATGCCGTCAACGGCTTCCTGCTCGACGGCTTCCCACGTTCGGTGGGTCAGGCCGAGGCACTGGTCGGCATCCTGGCGGATCTGAACGCGAAGCTCGACGCCGTCCTCTCCTTCGTCGTCGACGAGGATGTCGTCGTCGAACGGATGCTCTCGCGTGGACGCGAGGACGACAAGGAAGACGTCATCCGGAACCGACTCAAGGTGTACCGGGACGAGACCGCGCCGCTGCTCGACTACTACGAGGGTCAACTCGTCACGGTCGACGCGATCGGTGAGGTGGACGAGGTCAACGCTCGCGCGCTGAAGTCCATCGAGGACCACGGCAAGTAATGGCGTTCGGCCGTAAACGCAAGGTCGTGCCGTTCCGCAGTGCCGGCGAACTCGACGCCATGGCTGCGGCCGGCGCGGTCGTCGGCGCTGCTCTGGTGGCCGTCCGCAACGCGGCGGTGCCCGGTGTCTCGACTCTCGAGCTCGACCGAGTGGCCGAGGCGGTCATTCGTGATGCCGGTGCGGTGCCGTCGTTCCTCGGATACCACGGCTTCACCGGCAGTATCTGTTCGTCGGTGAACGACCGTGTGGTGCACGGCATTCCGTCGGCAGACGAACTCCTTGTCGCAGGCGATCTGGTGTCCATCGACTGTGGGGCAGTTCTCGACGGTTGGCACGGAGACTCTGCTTGGACATTCGGCGTCGGCGACATCATCGAGGCCGATGCGATGCTGAGCGAGGCGACGAGGCTGTCGATGGAAGCCGGCATCGCCGCGATGCTTCCCGGCAACCGGCTCACCGACGTCTCGCACGCCATCGAATCCGGAACTCACGCGGCCGAGCAGGCTCACGGCCGCAAGTACGGAATCGTCGACGGGTACGGCGGTCATGGCATCGGCCGTGAGATGCACATGGACCCGTTCCTCGCGAACGAGGGCGCGCCGGGTAAGGGACCGGAACTGGTCGTCGGGTCCACTCTCGCGATCGAGCCCATGCTGACCCTCGGTACGTACGACACCGACATCCTCGACGACGGGTGGACGGTCGTGACCACCGACGGATCCCGGTCGGCGCATTGGGAACACACCGTTGCCGTCACCGAGGACGGGCCGCGGATCCTGACGCTACGACCCAGTTAGGGTCACCAGGCCAACGATCCGTAGCGCCGACCCCCGCGGACCAGTCCGAGGTGCGCAGCCACCAGACGTAGCCAGAGCCGAGTGGGCATCTTGGTCACCGCCGTGGGAAGTAGCGGGTTTCGTATGCCGAGCATCAGCAGAGCGATGGAGATCGAGCGTGCCCGGAAGGGTGGGCAGCCGTGTACTCGGTAGAGGCCGCGCACGTGAGCCGATCCGTACCCCAGAGCGCCTGCCTGCTTCCAGTTCTCTCGATGGCCGGTGCGCAGTCGGTACGAGACCAGCGGTTCGGCGATGAAGTGCAATCGATATCCCGCGTGCTGTGCGCGCCACGAGAACTCCATGTCCTCGCTGGCGTGTACGTACTCGAGCATGCCGCCGAGTTGACGGTAGGTCGATCTGCGGCACGCCATGCTGGCACCGATGGCGAACGGTAGGTATGTCGACTTGCCCTGATCCGACGGCGGCGCGAACGGTGTCGATGCTCGCGTGGCAGCGGAGTTCAGGGTCTCGGTCTCCAGGCCGGTGCCTACCAGGTCGTACTCGTCGAGGCCGGCAACGATGCGCCGGAGCCAGCTCGGGTGCACCGCGTCGTCCGCGTCGCAGAAGGCGAGCAGTTCGCTGCGGGCGGCGTCTGCACCCCTGTTACGTGCGAACGATGCGCCCGGTTGTCCCGCAGCATCGACGTACTTCAGATCCAGGGCTCCACGGAGGCAATGGTTGTCGATGTGTTCGCGAAGGCCGTCGGTCGAGCCGTTGTCGCTGACGATCACCGTGAAGGGATGCTCGTAGTCCTGTCGAGCGAGAGCTCGTAGTTGGTCGTCGAGAACATCCTTGGAGTTGTGAACCGGAATGATGACGGATACGACCGGGTTGCCGGTGCGCGTGTCTGAGCTCAAGAGGGATGCCTTGTGGTCGTCGTCGCGGACATGGCCGCCGCTGCGAGCGCAGGCGGGACGGCCTGAAGTGCGGCTGTTGATGCAGCCCAGCAGAACGTTAGCTCAGGAAATCGAACTGGGGCAACCGTTGACCTGGAGCATGGACGCGGGACGCATTTGGCCAGACGTGCATTACCCGGTAACATGGATCGACGGTGCGCCCTGCGTACCGGATGTTCGCGTGCCCTGGTGGCCTGCGAACCGTTCCGGCGACACATCGGCCCGTTGACTCGGGTCGGTCAGTGGGCATCACGGTAACGGAAACAGATGCAATCAACCAGGTGTGAGAGCCAGGATCGCGGAGGATATGGCCAAGAAAGACGGTGCTATCGAGGTAGAGGGCCGAGTTGTCGAACCGCTGCCCAATGCGATGTTTCGCATTGAGCTCGAAAACGGCCACAAGGTACTCGCTCACATCAGCGGAAAGATGCGTCAGCACTACATCCGCATCCTTCCCGAGGATCGCGTCGTGGTAGAGCTTTCGCCCTACGACCTCACGCGTGGACGCATCGTTTACCGCTACAAGTAAGAGCTTCCCCGGCCACGTCCGGTCGGGGAGAACCATGCTCGGATCCACTGCATGCAGCGGGGCCGAGCTACACACAGGAGATCAACGACGTGAAGGTTCAGCCGAGCGTCAAGAAGATCTGCGAAAAGTGCAAGGTGATTCGTCGTAACGGACGCGTCATGGTGATCTGCGACAACCTGCGGCACAAGCAGCGTCAGGGATAACCACCGAGCTTTTCGCACGTCGGCTTGGCAACAGCTAGAAGATGACCTCCCAGCACCAACCGTGACACACGCGTCACGGCATACCCCCGGCACGGAGGCCGGGGCCCCACTGAGTTTGTTGAAAGACGCTTCACACCCCAGCGGTGAGAAGGACACAGGGGACGGACTGGGAGCAGACCTCCGGACAAGAAAAGGAAATGCCACATGGCACGTCTCGCAGGTGTGGATCTGCCGCGCGAAAAGCGCATGGAGATCGCACTGACTTACATCTACGGCGTCGGCCGTACCCGCTCCAAGGAGATCCTCACAGCGACGGGCGTCAGCCCCGACCTGCGAAGCAAGGATCTCGGCGACGACGATCTGCGCAAGCTCAGCGATTACATCAACGAGTCCCTCAAGGTCGAGGGCGACCTGCGCCGCGAGGTTCAGGCCGACATCCGTCGCAAGATCGAAATCGGCTGCTACCAGGGTCTTCGCCACCGTCGTGGTCTGCCCGTCCGTGGACAGCGCACCAAGACCAATGCGCGTACCCGTAAGGGACCCAAGCGCACCATTGCCGGCAAGAAGAAGGCGAAGTAATGCCCCCCAAAGCACGCGGTACCGGTCCGAAGAAGGCGCAGAAGACGCGTCGCAGGGACAAGAAGAACGTCCCGCACGGATCTGCGCACATCAAGAGCACGTTCAACAACACGATCGTGTCGATCACCGACCCCGCCGGAAACGTCATCTCGTGGGCGTCCTCGGGACACGTGGGCTTCAAGGGCTCGCGCAAGTCGACTCCGTTCGCCGCACAGCTCGCAGCCGAGAACGCTGCGCGCAAGGCACAGGAGCACGGCGTCAAGAAGGTCGACGTCTTCGTCAAGGGTCCCGGCTCCGGCCGTGAGACCGCGATCCGCTCGCTTCAGGCCGCTGGCCTCGAGGTCGGCACCATCTCCGATGTCACCCCTCAGCCGCACAACGGCTGCCGTCCGCCCAAGCGGCGTCGGGTCTAGCGGGAAGGAAAGGTTTAGAAAATGGCACGTTATACCGGTCCTATCACCCGCAAGTCGCGTCGTCTGCGCGTCGACCTCGTCGGAGGCGACCAGGCGTTCGAGCGTCGTCCCTACCCGCCCGGCCAGCACGGCCGCGCGCGGATCAAGGAGAGCGAGTACCTGCTTCAGCTGCAGGAGAAGCAGAAGGCTCGCTTCACCTACGGCGTCATGGAGAAGCAGTTCCGTCTGTACTACAAGGAAGCCAACAGGACGGTCGGCAAGACCGGCGAGAACCTGCTGACCATCCTCGAGAGTCGTCTCGACAACGTCGTCTACCGCGCCGGATTGGCACGTACGCGTCGTCAGGCCCGTCAGCTGGTCACGCACGGTCACTTCCTGGTGAACAACAAGCGCGTCGACATCCCCAGCTACCGCGTCTCGCAGTACGACATCATCGACGTCCGTGAGAAGTCGGCACAGACGCTGCCGATCCAGATCGCCCGCGAAAGCTACGGCGACCGTCCCGTCGCCCCGTGGCTGCAGGTCGTTCCCAACCGTCTTCGCATCCTGGTTCACAGGTTGCCGGAGCGCGCACAGATCGATGTGCCGCTCCAGGAGCAGCTCATCGTCGAGTACTACTCGAAGTAAGGCGCGGCACGCATGTGAGTCTCCTCGCGAGGCTCACATGCGTCTTCGCCTCCACACGTGGGCGTCAAATAGCGGACGCCCGTACAGGAGGAACACACAATGCTCATTTCACAGCGCCCGACGCTGACCGAAGAGGTCATCGCCGACAACCGCTCGAAATTCGTCATCGAGCCGCTCGAGCCCGGCTTCGGCTACACACTCGGCAACTCGCTCCGCCGCACCCTGCTGTCGTCGATCCCCGGCGCTGCTGTCACCAGCATCCGTATCGACGGCGTCCTCCACGAATTCACCACCGTCCCCGGAGTCAAGGAAGATGTCACCGACATCATCCTGAACCTCAAGGGCCTCGTGGTGAGCTCCGAAGAAGACGAACCGGTCACCATGTACGTCCGCAAGCAGGGCCCCGGCGCTGTGACCGCAGGCGACATCGTGCCTCCGGCCGGCGTCACGGTGAACAACCCGGATCTGCACATCGCGACCCTGAACGACAAGGGCAAGTTGGAGATCGAGCTCGTCGTCGAGCGCGGTCGCGGCTACGTCCCCGCCGTTCAGAACAAGGCATCGGGTGCCGAGATCGGCCGTATTCCGGTCGACTCGATCTACTCACCCGTGCTCAAGGTCACCTACAAGGTGGAGGCCACCCGCGTCGAACAGCGCACCGACTTCGATCGGCTCGTTCTCGACGTGGAGACCAAGAATTCCATCACCGCGCGGGACGCGCTCGCTTCGGCGGGCAAGACCCTGGTTGAGCTCTTCGGCCTCGCCCGTGAGCTGAACGTCGAAGCAGAAGGCATCGAGATCGGACCCTCGCCCGCCGAGGCCGATCACATTGCTTCCTTCGGACTCCCCATCGAGGATCTGGACCTCACCGTCCGGTCCTACAACTGCCTCAAGCGCGAGGGTGTTCACACCGTCGGCGAGTTGGTTGGTCGTACCGAGTCCGATCTGCTCGACATCCGTAACTTCGGGCAGAAGTCCATCGACGAGGTGAAGGTCAAGCTGCATTCGCTCGGCCTCTCCCTCAAGGACAGCCCCGCGTCGTTCGATCCGAGCACCGTGCCTGGCTACGACGCCACCACGGGCACGTGGAGTGACACCGACGCCGGCTCCTTCAGCGACACCGAAGGTGCCGAGCAGGACTACGCCGAGACAGAACAGCTGTAATCAGCTCGCTGGAGCTCTTACTAGGAGATTCATCATGCCCAAGCCCACCAAGGGCCGCCGTCTCGGCGGGTCGGCGTCGCACCAGAAGGCCATCCTGGCCAACCTGGCGACGTCACTCTTCGAGCACGGCCGCATCACCACCACCGAGTCGAAGGCCAAGCGCCTTCGTCCCCACGCCGAGAAGCTCGTCACCCATGCCAAAAAGGGTGATCTGGCGCATCGTCGTGAGGTTCTCAAGACGATCAACAACAAAGATGTCGTGCACAAGCTGTTCGCCGAGATCGGGCCTTTCTTCGCCGATCGCGACGGTGGCTACACGCGCATCATCAAGACCGTCCCCCGCAAGGGTGACAACTCGCCGATGGCCATCATCGAGCTCGTCAACGAGCAGACGGTGTCCAACGAAGCCGATCGCGCACGCCGCGTGAAGGCTTCGCAGGCTGCTCCCGCCGCAACCGAGGCTCCGGCCGAGGACGCGACCGACGAGAACGTCGTCGAGGCTGTCGAAGCCGACGCGACCGACGCCGAGGTGGCCAACGCCGACGCAGTCATCGACGGCATCGAGGACAACGACGCACACGCGTCGGACGCCCCCGAGGCCGAGGAAGCAAAGAAGGACTAGTCCTTTTGAGCTCCGAGCACGATCGAAGCGGGCCCGCCATTCCCTCAGGGGAAGGCGGGCCCGCTTTTTCGGTACCCACCAGATATCGGCTCGACATCTCCTACGACGGCACGAACTTCTCCGGATGGGCGCGCCAACCGGGTATCCGCACCGTCTGCGGAGTGCTCGAAGAAGCTTTCTCCACGGTGCTGCGGCAACCGATAGAGCTGACCGTGGCGGGGCGAACCGACGCGGGAGTCCACGCAACGGGACAGGTGGCGCACTTCGATGCCGTCGACGTTCCGGACGATCACGACAGACTGGTCCGGCGAATGGCCCGGTTTCTGCCAACCGATGTTCGAGTGCGGGCCATCAGCACCGTTTCCCGCGATTTCGACGCCAGGTTCTCGGCGTACCGCAGGCACTACGAGTACCGATTCGGCACGGCGCTCTACGGCGTCGACCCCCTCGACGTCGCCGGTGTCGTGTCCTGGCCGAGGCCGATCGATCTTGGCGCGGTGCGCGAGGCATCCGCGGGATTGATCGGTCTGCACGATTTCGCCGCGTTCTGCAAGCGACGTGACGGTGCCACCACCGTTCGGGAACTGCAGCGGTTCGACTGGGAGCGCGACGGCGATCGCCTCACCGCGTACGTCAGCGCCGACGCATTCTGCTGGTCGATGGTGCGTAGTCTCGTCGGTGCCATGCAGGCCGTGGGGGAAGGCCGCCGAACTCCCGACTGGGCGCGGTCGCTGTTGACTCGCCGCGAGAGGGCGAGCGAGGTGGCGGTGGCTCCGGCGCACGGCTTGTCCTTGGTTCGAGTCGACTATCCACCGGCCGACGAGCTGGCCGCCCGGAACGCGGCCACCCGAGAAGTGCGGTCGGCGATCACCGACGGTTGCTGTGGGGGAGAGGGCTGACCGAGCGCCACCGGGTCTACTGTCGGAGCGATGCAGCCGATACAGCTCGCGATCGTCGTCGGTAGTGTGCGCGCCGGTCGAGTGGGTCCGACCGTCGCCGCCTGGGTTCGAGGTGTCGCCGCCGAACGCACCGCCGTCGAGGTGGTCGACGTCGATTTGGCCGACTTCGAGTTACCGAATTCCCTCGTTCCGTGTGAGGCCTCCGAACGCTTCACCCGGACCGTCGGACGCGCCGACGCCTTCGTGTTCGTCACCCCCGAGTACAACCACGGCGTGCCCGGTGCGTTGAAGACTGCCCTCGACACGGTGAAATACGAATGGCGTGGCAAGCCAGTGGGATTCGTCTCGTACGGCGGGCTCGGCGGGGGAATTCGAGCCACCGAACAGTTACGGGAGATCACCGCCGAACTGCACATGGTCTCCGTCCGAGACGCCGTGTCGCTGCATCGGGTCCGTAAGCGGTTCGACGAGTCGGGACGCATCGACGACGCAGCCGCCGTCGACGCTCTCGGGCGTCTTCTCGATCAGCTGGAGTGGTGGGCCGACGCAGTGGCCGGCGCACGTGGGCGGGCCGACTACCCCGGCTGAGAATCGGTCATGCACGTACTGCGGGGCGCAGACTCCGTGGCCGGCCGATGAATTCTGTTTCCTGCGGAATCGTGACCAGCGTCAACTCGACGTCGAGCGGACCGGACCGGACTCGAATTCGATCACCCGACGCATGGGGCTGCACGATCGTCAGATCCGGCTCCGATCGCGGCATGCTCAGCTCCTGATCGGTGCGGCCGGTCCGCGGCACATGCTCGGACAACGAGATCACCGTGACGCCCGAAAGTCCCTGTTGTGCAGGCGGTTCCGAACCGTCGGCGAAGTCGATGAGGATCACGTCGTACGACGGGCGGGATCGGGACGTAGTGCCGTCGACCAGGAGTCGATCGGGAGCGCCGATGGCGTCGAGAAGCGCGCGCCAGGCGTGGGGGCGGTCGGTGCGGACGAGGACTCTGGCACCGGTGGCAATGGCTCGGAAGAGCAGTTGCTGAGCGAGGTAGAGCTCTCCCACGACTCGAACTCGTGTCAGTCCCGGTCCGAACAACCGCACCGCGACGCCGTGTCCGTGGGCGTCGGATCCCAGCAGCTGGCCGCAGCCGCTCACCGGGAGCATCAACTCGTTCACCGTCGAGACATCGAGAATTCGGCTGGGAGACAACGACTTCGGTACGGGTACGGCGAGTGGAAGCTGTGCGAGGATGCCGTCGTGTTGACTTCCACTCATCGAGGTCAACGCGCGTACCCGAGGCTTCGTGATCGGTGTCCGGGCGGCGAATCTGCACGACCCACCGACGCGCACCGTGCCGGTGTCGCGGGTCGGCTGCAGGTGGAACGACATCGTCGTTCCGAGGGACGGTGTTGCCCACAGGGTTGCGATGTCCTCGGCAGTGATTGCGCTGCAATCGATTCCGAACACGGTGCTCGACGCACCAGGCATGGGCGCTGTCGACCATGTCTGGGTCAGATCGTCGGTACCGACCCCCCGGCAGAGGTGCAACACGGCCGACCGAAGTTCGGAACCCGTCAACAGTCGCGAGGACAGACCGTGGGCGTGCAGAGCGCGAAGGACCCTCGTGGTCGCGACAACAGCGGTGCGGGCGCCTCCGGCCCTGCCTCCGCCTCTGACCTCGATCGCCCGAGCATTCGCGCGCAGGTCGAGAGTGACTGCCACCCAGACGGTTCGCACCGCTACGGCCGGTAGCGGACCGATGAGTCCCTCGTACACCTCGGTAGCGACCGACCCTGCCGAGGTTCGGAAACCGAGTGCGACTACGTCGATCGAGCAGACCTCGATGTCGTGTTGTCGAAGACACGACGCCAACGCGTCGACAGGAAGTGCGTGCTGCGTCTCGGCGCTCGCCCTGCCGAGGACCGTGGTGGCGTGCTCGGGCGCGGCGATTTCGATGGTGCAGGTGACGGTGTTGCGCTGCCAGTGGACCCCGACCGGGCCGTCCGAGGTGTCGGTGTGTTCGGTGGTCACGCCGACATCGGGGGCACGATCGGCGAGAAACCGCCAGATGGCCCGGACCCAGTCGACGACCGGTCTGCGCCGAACGGCCACGAACGGAACGAGCGCTACTGCCGCAGCGGCGAGCAGCACCCACCCGGGCCGCACCTGCGCCGCCAACAGAGCCAGACCGGTCGCCACGGCTGCGGTCTCGGCCACGATCACCCGCCGAACCGTTGGTGCGACGAAAGGAACGGCGGCTCGCCCCCGCCCTGCCCAACCGGTACGCGTCATCGAAACCCCCCCGAAGGTCGCAGTGCCCCGTCGATGACCGCCAACGCGGTCGCCGAGGTGTGCGGACGAACTGTACTGTGTCGCGTGACCCGAATGGGGATCGGGTCGTCTGCACAATCCTGGGGAGGAATCGTGGCATCGACGCCGACAACGAAGTGGCAGGTTGGCGGTTACCGCTTTCTCGTCCGCAGAATGGAACATGCGCTGATCAGGCGCGATGTTCGGATGTTGCACGATCCGATGAAGTCGCAGTCGCGGGCACTGCTGGTGGGTGTCGTCATCGCCTGCATAGGCTTGGCGGGATGCGCTGCCCTGGCACTGTTTCGGCCACAGGACAAGATCGGCGACGCGTCGATCGTGGTCGGCAAGGACTCGGCCGCGATGTTCGTGAAAGTGGACGACGTGTTTCATCCGGTGCTCAATCTCGCGTCGGCTCGATTGATCGTCGGCAAACCCGACAACCCGTTGACGGTCAAGGAATCCGAATTGTCGTCACGACCCCGCGGCGCGCTGGTGGGTATTCCCGGTGCTCCGTCTGCGCTGCCGCACGACGGTGACGGCAGCGCGCAATCGTGGACCGTATGCGACACCGTCGACCCGTTCGCCGGAGTGACCTCGACGACGGTGGTGGTGGGCGATCCTCGCTACGGTGACAGCACCGCCGCGCTTGCCGATTCCGAGGCCTTCCTCTGGACATCCAACGGCACTGCGTATCTCGTGCACGACGGCACCAAATCACCGGTCGACCTGAACAACAGGGCGGTGGTCCGCGCACTCGGACTCGAGGACGCGACACCGTCCCCGGTCAGTGCCGGTCTACTCAACTCCGTGCCCGAATCGCCTCCCGTCGCAGCACCGTTCATTCCACGGGCAGGCGAGGTTCCTGCGTTCCCGTTCGACGGCCGGACGATCGGTTCGGTCGTCCAGGTCGCCGGTCGCGACGTCCAGTACTACGTGGTTCTCGAGGACGGAATCCAAGCGATCAACGAAACTGCGGCACTGCTCATCAAATTCACCGATTCACAGGGCAGTCCGGATATCGCAGCCGTCAATCCCGACCTGCTCGCGGATGCTCCCAAAACCTCATCCGGACTGGAGGTTTCGACGTTCCCGGCGACCACTCCCGCGATCGTCGATACCGGTGACCGCCCTGTCGGATGCTTGACGTGGGAGCCACTCGCAGTTGCCGACGGCGGACCGTCGGCTCGACTGGTCGAGTCCGCCGGTCGCGGGTTGCCGCTCGAGACCGGTGCACAACCTGTTGCGCTGGCTCAGGCCGATGGCGGCGGCGACGCCGTCGACCAGGTCTATCTGGCACCCGGTAGCGGCGGGTTCGTCCGCAGTACCGGTATCTCCACGTCGAGCACGCGTCAGGGCAGCGTCTTCTTCGTGGCCGACACCGGAGTGCGGTACGGCGTCGACGGTGCCGAGGCCGCGTCGGCGCTGGGATTCGGACCGCCTGCACCCGCACCCTGGCAGATACTCCAATTGCTCGGCAGTGGACCCACTCTGGGGCGCGGACAGGCCCTGACGATGCACGACGGTGTTGCTCCCGACCCGCAGGCCGCGGCACTTCCCACGAAGTAGGCCCGGCTCAGTCGGGTCTGCCGCGTCGGCGCAGAGGTACCGACAGCGCGAGCCCGAGTGCCAGAATCACCGCCACCAGCACCGATCCGGTGACCGCTACGGTCCGCGGGCGATGATCCGGCGCAGGCGATGGCAACGGCGCACTCATCGCAACACTGTCTGCGGGTACCGACGGGGGAGCGGGCGTCACCGAATCGGTCACCGCGGCGAGAGGATCGACGATGCCGTGGCCGACGAGGGGATTCCACCCTTCGGCCGGCGCATGCGCCGTTCGTTCGATCCGGTCCACCACCTCCAGCGCAGACAGTTCGGGCCGGTGGGCGCGCACCAGCGCCGCCACCGCAGCCACCAGCGGTGCCGCAAAACTCGTCCCGGTCATGGGAATCACGCCATCGGTGCCACGGGTGCCGTTCGCCAGTCCGTTGCCCGTCGGCGACAGCGAGGTCATATTCGAACCGGGAGCTGCGACGTCGACCCACGGACCGGCCAGACTGAACGAAGACGGTGTACCGTCCGACTCGACCGAACCGACAGTCAACACGTCGTCGAACCAGGCCGGCGTCGCGATGGTCGCGAAGGAGGCCCACGGGTCCGCGTCGGGCCGAAGCGGGTCGGTCATCGGGTTCTGTGCCTGGCAGGCAGCGCTGCCGAGATTACCGGCTGCTGCGACGACGACGACATTCTTCTCTCGGACGGCGTACTGCACGGCCGCGCCGAGCGGACCGTCGGGCACACCACCTCCCGCGGGCACGCAGGCGACCTCGGAGATGTTGATGACCGAGGCACCCGAGTCCACCGCAGTTCGGATGGCCATCGCCATGGTGCGTACGTTGCCATAGCCGGCGGCGTTCTCCGGCTCGCCCGCCTGCTCCTCTTCCGGCCTGTTGTCGACGATCTGAAAGACATTGCTGGACTGGCGAATCGACAGAATTCGTGCGTCGGGTGCGCCTCCGGCGAATCCGCTGCCCGGTGCGGTCTGCGCGGCAATCAGACCGGCGACCATCGTCCCGTGCGCGTCGCAGTCGAACAACCCGTCACCGGCGCTGACGTAGTCACCGCCGGCGATCAGTCCCGGTAGGCGTGGATGAGCGGTGACCCCGGTGTCGATGACGGCAACCGTTTGACCTGCCCCACGGGTGATGGGCCAGACCGACGTGAAGTCGAGCGCCTTCAGCGCGGTCGGCACGTCCTGAACATCGGTGGCCGCGGACGGAAGGGCGCAGGCGTTCTTCTGTTCCGTGGGTTCGAGAGGGCCGGGAGGACTCGGCGGAGGCAGCTGGAACGGGTCGATCACCGGACGTTCGGCGCGTGCCGGATGCACGCCGACGACCGCGTCGAACGACAGGGCGAGAGCAGTGAACGCCGCAATGACGATCGTTCGCTGCCTGCGCGGAGTCACAGCCCGCGGACGACGCTGTACAGACCGCACACCCACACTGCGATCGGAATGACCAGGGCGATGGTGGCATATTCGAGCAGTTCGGCCGACCGGCGCATCACCGGCGAGTACGTGCGTGTGGGCACGAATGCCCCGAAGATCGATGCCGTCACCGCGCCGGCCAGTGCCACACCGAACAAGGCGAGAGCGTTGTCGGGTAACGCAACGACCGCACCGACGAGAAGCGCCAGCAGAATTGTCGTTCCGCCTGCGACCAGCGGGACAGCGTGGGTCACCACCGCATAGGTGCGCCCACGCAGCAGCAGGACGAGCGCACACAATCCCGCGAGCGCGATCGCAGGCCACCGCACGCCACCGTCGGAATCGGCTGCCGCCGCAACGAGCACGCCCGCCACCACGGCGACGGTGAACGCCGACAACAGACCGGTCAGATAGCTACGCGCTCGGGCTGCGGCGACTTGCAGATCGGCGAACGAGATCGCATCGAGTTCGGCTTCCTCGACCGTGTCCAACGGTGCTCCTGCGGTGGGAACCGGGGGAAGCGGCAACTTGGCCTGCATCATCGACACTCGGGCAGAAAGCGCAATTCCCGCCAGGCCGGTGAGAGCAGCCGCAGTGCCAATGGTCGGCTGCGGCATGGTGGTGAACAGTGTGCACACCGAAGCAGCGAACGTCATGAGTGCGAGCACGATCGCAGCGGTGAACACAGCGAACCCGGTCCCGCCGATACGAAGGGACAGCAGAGCAACAGCGCCGGCCATGGCCGAACCCAGCATCAGCTGAGCTGCACCGAACTGCCCGGGCACCAGCACAGTGCCGCCGGTGAACGTCAGCGCGACGGCACATCCGCCGAAGAGGACAGCGACGGCGTACTGGTGATACACCCGCCCCAGAATCACCCCCGCAATCGCGAAGAGAATCGACGCAGTGACGGCAGCAAGCCCCTCGACGAGACTGCCGACGTGCTCGGATCCCGCCCGGATCGGCCCACGCAACACCACCGCGCACGCCAGCAACACCAGCAGACCGGTGACCACCGAACCCACCGTGCGCGCCGTACGCGCCGTCCAGTGCGGAACATCGTCACTACCCGACCGCGCAACGGAATACATGAGGTCGTCGAACAGCGGAACCGGCGCGGGCCGCTCGGCCACACCCAGCACGAGCAACTCCCCGTCGCGCACCGACAGCTCGGCCAACGTCGCAGTCGGCGACAACGGTGGAAACCCGATCCGCGCGAGCGTCCACGCAACGGGCAACCCGTCCGACGCGGGATCCCCGTCGCTCGGCTCACCGCGCCCCGAACCAGGCCGATGCGCCGCAATCATGTCGACGATTCCCGGAACGAGAAGCGATACCGGAACGTCCACCGGCAGAGCCATGTCCACTTGCGTGGACCTGGCCAGCACCGTCACCCGACAGACTTCCTGCGCAAAGACGGCCTGTGCACCCGATGCCCGCCGACTCGCGTCCGCCGCGGCGGGTGACTGTGTCGGATCGGCAGGTGCCGTGCGTGACGGCGCAATGCCGGCCGATGGACGGCTGTCGGCGCGTGTCATGAAGATCCCCCCGGATACGTGCGATTCGCGTGCCGATGCCCGCCCCAGTGGGCATCGGTGTCCAAACCTTACGACATCGCGGCGACAAGCAATCGCCCGTCGGGATCTGCCGATGTGCGCAGCTCTCAGGCAGGAACCAGATCACTCACCTGTGCGAGCAATTCGAACGAGCGAAGCCACGATGCGCGGTCGGACACACCGGACGCGACGATCAGCTCGTCGGCCCCGGTGCGTTCGGCGAATCGATCGAGGTAGTCCTTCACCATGTCCGGAGTGCCGACCGCCGAGTACTTGGTCATCTTCGCGATCTGTTGGCCCGCAGGCGCTTCGAGGACCATGTCGGCCTCCTCGTCGGTGAAGGTCCGACCGCGGCCCAGCAGCAGGCTCACGCGACTGCGCTTGGTGCGCAGGAACTGCGCCTGTGCCTCGGCCAGCGAATCGGCCGCGATCACGTTGACACCCACGATCAGGTGCGGCTCCGACAGTTGCGCGGACGGTCGGAAGTCCCGTCGATAGATCTCGACGGCTTGTTCGAGGGCGTCGGGTGCAAAGTGCGAGGCGAAAGCAAAGGGCAGGCCGAGTGCGGCGGCGAGCTGCGCGCCGAAGAGCGACGACCCCAGGATGTACAGCGGTACCTCGGTACCTGCGCCGGGAGTTGCGCTCACTCCGGGGATCAGGGACTCCGCCGACAGGTAGCCCTGCAGTTCCTGGACATCCTGGGGAAAGCGATCGGCCGACGCGGGATCGCGCCGCATCGCGCGCATCGTCACCTGGTCGCTGCCGGGGGCGCGGCCCAGACCCAGATCGATTCGTCCCGGGTGCAGCGTTGCCAAGGTGCCGAACTGCTCGGCGATGGTCAGCGGCGCGTGATTGGGAAGCATGATCCCGCCGGATCCGAGCCGGATTCGCTCGGTGTTGGCAGCGACGTGTGCGATGAGAACCGACGTGGCCGACGACGCGATCGTCTTCATGTTGTGGTGCTCGGCGTACCAGATGCGTCGGTATCCCCAGTTCTCGGCATGCTGAGCGAGTGTGACGCTTGCATCGAAGCTGTCGCGGACTGTTTCGCCCTCGCCCACATGAGCGAGATCGAGGATGGACAGGGGTACGGACACGGTTGGGGCCAGCCTTTCGTTCGTGGAGCACGCAGCCGGAAAGCCACATCAAGGTGCAACGGCGTCGGGCAGCGTTCTATTTCTCGTCGGACCGACCGGCAGTTCGTCCCTCCGACGGACGCGACGGCAGCTGTGGACCGCTCGGTCTTCGATGCGTTAGCCTGTCGTCCTGCGGCCTCGGGGGGAGGCTGCCGCGATGCAGTTCTGGGGGCGTAGCCGTGGGGGCGGATCGATGAGTACCGTGCGTTTCGTTCGCGGTGCCCGACGGGAAGTACCTCGATCTCCTGGCGGGGAAGTCACCCTGCAGCCGCCGCCCGAGATCCCGCGCGCGGTGCCGGGCAACCTGCTGATGAAGCTGATGCCGCTGGTGATGGTTGCTGCGATGGTCGGGATGGTCGCGCTGATGTTCACCTCCGGTGCAGCGGCCAACCCGATGATGTTGATGTTTCCGGCCATGATGCTGATGTCCATGGCGGGGATGATGGCCGGCGGCGGGAAGTCGGGCGGTGCGCGCACGGCCGAGGCGAACGAGGACCGCAAGGACTACCTCCGCTATCTGGATCAGCTCCGCCGCGACGTCGCCGAGACCGAGCGCGCTCAACGCAGAGCCCTCGAATGGAGTCACCCGGCCCCCGAGACGTTGTGGTCGATCGCCGGAACCGAGCGCATGTGGGAACGGCGACTGGCGGATCCGGATTTCGCGCACGTACGCGTCGGCCGTGGGGATCAGCGGCTTGCCACTCGACTGGTTCCGCCGGAGACCGGGCCGGTGGAAGAACTCGAACCCGTCTCGGCTGTGTCTCTGCGCCGATTCGTGCGGGCGCATTCGGTGGTGGCCGCACTGCCGACTGCGGTGTCACTGCGGGGATTCGCGGCGCTGTCCATCGCGGGAGATCGAGACGACGCCCGGGCGATGGTGCGCGCGATGTTGGCCTCGCTGTGCAGCTTTCACGGACCCGACCACGTCGCTGTCGCGATCGTCTGCGGTCCGGACACCGTGCAGCAGTGGGAGTGGGCCAAGTGGCTTCCGCACACCCAGCATGATGCTCTGCGCGACGGGGCCGGGTCCGCTCGGATGATCTTCGGCAGCTTCCTCGAACTCGAGAGTGCGCTCGGCGACGTGCTGTCGACGCGAAATCGGTTTGCGCGCGGAGCTGTGCCGGTTGCAGGTGTCGTGCAGTTGGTGATCGTGGTGGACGGCGGGCTTCTGGACAACCGATCGACCGATCTCACCGACACGGGCCTCGATTCCGTCACGATCATCGATCTGTCCGGCCTGTGCCCCAGGCTCGCTGCATCGCGTGGTCTTCAGCTGTTCGCCGAGAACGGATCGATCGGGGCGGTCAGCGGAACCACGGTCGAGGTGTTCGCCGTCGCGGATTCCATGAGCACCACCCAGGCGCACACCGTGGCTCGACGCCTGTCGCCGTATCGTGCGCCGTCGTCCTCGTCGGTGGTCGACGTCGTCGACGACGGCGGAGTACCGATCTCGGGATGGAACAGCCTGGTCGGTATCGCCGATGTCGGTGCACTCGACACGGACCGCGCGTGGACGATGCGGCGCGGACGCGAGAGGCTGCGGGTACCGATCGGGGTCGCCCCCGACGGCAGCGCCGTCGAGATCGATCTGAAGGAATCCGCCGAGAACGGTATGGGACCTCACGGATTGTGTATCGGGGCAACGGGTTCCGGAAAATCGGAGTTTCTTCGCACGCTCGTGCTGGGCTTGGTGTCGACTCACTCGCCGGAACAGCTGAACCTGGTGCTCGTCGACTTCAAGGGCGGAGCGACGTTCGCGGGCCTGGAGTCGGCACCGCACGTGGCCGCGGTCATCACCAACCTGTCCGAGGACTTGGCGTTGGTGGATCGAATGCGCGATGCGTTGGCCGGCGAAATGAACCGGCGGCAGGAGTCGCTGCGCTCGGCCGGCAACTTCGCGAACGTTTCCGACTACGAGAGGGCGCGAGCCGCGGGAGCGGATCTGGCACCGATGCCCGCCCTGTTCGTGGTGGTCGACGAGTTCTCGGAATTGCTCAGTCAGCAACCGGAATTCGCCGAGCTGTTCGTCGCGATCGGCCGACTCGGACGTTCTCTGCACATGCACCTGCTGCTCGCCAGTCAGCGCCTCGAAGAGGGAAAATTGCGCGGTCTCGACAGTCACCTGTCGTACCGAATCGGCCTGAAGACGTTCTCCGCGAACGAGTCTCGATCGGTGCTCGGAGTTCCCGACGCCTATCACCTGCCTGCGCAACCGGGTGCGGGCTACCTCAAGTGCGATTCGGCCGAGATCGTCAGGTTCGCTGCGGCGTACGTCTCCGGTCCCTACTCGCCGCCGCGTTCCGGTCCTGGCGCGCGGCCCACGCTCGGAGGCGATATCAGGCCGAAACCCTTCACCGCCTACGCGGTACCGCTCGACTCCATCGACCTCGGCCGCATCGAGGCTGCCACTGTCCCCGAAACAGAACCCGATCCGGTCGACTCCGAGAGCACCGGTGCGACGGTGCTCGACGTGGTCGTCGGACGAATCCGGGGTCGCGGAATGCCGGCCCACGAGGTGTGGCTGCCACCGTTGGACACCGCACCCACGTTGAACCGGTTGCTGCCCGCATCGGTTCTGACCGAACGCATCGGTCCGCTCGCCGCCCTGCGGGCCCCGATCGGCATCATCGACCGGCCTTTCGATCAGCGCCGCGATCTGCTGACCGTCGATCTGTCCGGTGCTGCGGGCCACGTCGCCATCGTCGGCGCCCCGCAATCGGGTAAGTCGACGGCGCTTCGGTCGCTGATCCTGGCTCTCGCGATGACGCACTCGCCCGCGCAGGTCCAGTTCTACTGCTTGGATTTCGGCGGCGGAACGCTGGCCGGGCTGGCCGATCTGCCGCACGTCGGATCGGTGGCCAACCGGCTCGATGTCGATCGGGTTCGGCGGACCGTGGCCGAGGTCGCCGGCATCGTTCGGCAGCGAGAGAAGACATTCCGTGATCGCGGGATCGACTCCATGGCGGAATTCCGACGTCGACGTGCAACGCAACCCGTCGACCCCGAGGATCGGTTCGGCGACGTCTTTCTCGTCATCGACGGTTGGCCGTCCATCAGGTCCGATTTCGAGAGCCTCGAACAGCAGATCGCCACCTTGACGACGCAGGGCCTCGCCTTCGGTCTGCATCTGATCCTCACCGCGTCTCGGTGGGCGGAAGTTCGGCCTGCGACCAAGGACCTGATCGGCACCAGATTGGAACTGCGGCTGGGAGATCCGTCGGATTCGGACATGGGCCGAGCCAAGGCGGCGAGCGTTCCCGAGGGGCGGCCGGGCCGGGGCATGACCAGGGACGGACTGCATCTGCTGATCGCACTTCCACGGGTGGACGACGTCTGCTCCGTCGACGACCTCTCTCGCGCAGTCGGTGAGTCGGTCGCCGCGATCGCGGATGCATCTACGGGAAGCCCGGCACCGCCGGTGCGTATGCTGCCGGAGCTGCTCGAACGATCCGCGGTTCTCGATCAGCTCGGTGATGCGTGGCCACGAACCCGTGGCGGCATCCCTGAGCTCGGAGTTCCCATCGGCATCGACGAGGCCGAGTTGGCGCCGGTGGTGGTCGATTTCGCGGAGAATCCACATTTCGTCGTGTTCGGCGACAGCGAGTGCGGCAAGACCTCGCTGTTGCGCGGAATCTGTCGATCGCTCGTCGAGGCGAACTCGTCCGACACCGTCAAACTCATCGTCGCGGACTATCGCCGAACTCTGCTCGGCACCGTCGATTCCGAACATCTGGCCGGGTATGCGGCCTCGCAGGCGACGCTGACGGCCATGCTCGTCGACCTCGCCGGCCGGATGGCCGATCGCATGCCGGGTGCAGACGTGACCCAGCAGCAGCTTCGCGAGCGGTCGTGGTGGAGCGGCCCCGAGGTGTTCGTCGTCGTCGACGATTACGACCTGGTCGCCACATCGTCGGGAAATCCGTTGGCCCCGTTGGTGGAACACCTTCCCCACGCGCGAGACATCGGGCTGCACGTCATCGTGGCGCGTCGTTCCGGCGGAGCAGGCCGGGCGCTGTTCGACCCGGTGATCGGACGGTTGCGCGATCTGGTGACGCCGGGGCTGGTCATGAGCGGAAGCCGCGACGAGGGGAACCTGCTCGGGACGGTCCGTCCCAGTGCCATGCCGCCCGGACGTGGGGTATTCGTCGACCGCTCGGGCCAGGCACTCGTTCAGCTCGGACATTCGAGTTGACGAACCCCTCGTGGCGTTATGCCGCAGTGCATCTGGGCTACACGGAGATCTCCGTCGTCGCCACGGGCGGAGCCTTCGAGGGCCCGAGAGAAAGCGTCGGATCGGCGTTCGCCACGGTGGAGGGTGGCCGTCTGGTGTTCGGCCTGAGCACGGCGGGGGACGAGATTCCGCCTCTGCTCTGCATCGACGATGCGTCGATACCGGTGGGGAGCACGGTGTGGGACCGGGAGGCGGTACTCCACGGAATCGTGTGGTCGGCCCTGCAGGGTGCGGGGGTGCACGACCGACTCGACGTGCTCGAGATCGCGTATCCGTCGACCTGGGGTGAGCAGCGCTCGGGCATCGTTCGCGCGATGTTTGCGACCTCGGCGAACGAGGTGGTGCTCGTGGAGACGGCCGAGGCCGCCCTGTCGTGGTCGGGTGAACGCGCGCCGTCCGCCGCAGTGGTCGTCGAAGTCGGGGCTCTCGATACGTCCGTCGTCGTCCTCGACGAATCGGGGGCGCACGGCGGAGACACCGGCGCGATCCTGCCGTTCGGTACGGGCGACGACGACGGTTGGCGACGAGCGGTCGGGGAGTACGTTCGGTCGTCGGTCACGCACTGCCCCGACGAGGTGTACGTGGTGGGGGCACCCCGCGCCGGAGCGGATCTCGTCGTCGATCACCCCACGCAATGGCTGACCGGACTCGATGTCGCCAGGTCGCTGTACCGGCGAGCAGGGGCGGATATCGTCCCGGCACCGTCGGTCCGTGCGGCGACGACGCGATCGGCGGCATGGCTCGACGAGGTCACCGCACCGCCGCGGTCCCGGAAGAAGCGGCGTCCACCACTGCTCGCGGCAGTGGGCGCCGCGGCAGCGGTCATCGCAATAGTCTGCGCAGCTGTGTATTTCACCGGACAGCCTCCGAGCAGTTCCGATATTGCTGCGGCGCAACCCTTGTCGTCTGTCGAATCCCCGGGTGCTACGCCGTCCCTCGTCGAACCGCCACTTACAACGACGCCCGATGTGCCGACGCCGGTCGAGACGATGACGTTCGTGTCCGGGCGGGTCTCGATGCGGTTGCCGGGTACCTGGACGAAGGTGGACGACCCGGACCGCATGGTGCTGATTCCGCCGACCCCGCCCGAGCGTCGGATCGTCGTCACCGTGGCCGACCTGTTGCCGGGTTCGACACAGGAGCAGGTTGCCGACGAGCTTCGGTCGGCCATCGATGCACGCGGGCCGGATTCCACCATCGGATCTCTCGAACCCACCCGCGATTTCGGCGGCCGCGTCGGGATCGCCTACACCGAGAGACCGATCGACGACTCGACGGTGCTCTGGCGCGTGTTCGTCGAGTCGGACCTACAGGTCAGTATCGGTTGCCAGTTCGAGGGAGAGGACGCGACGGTGATCGACGCCGAATGCGGGCAGGCAACGCAGACGTTGGAGATCGTCCCGGCGTCGTGAGAGCCGCCCACAGTTTTTCGCGTACGGCCGGAACCGAATCGAGGTGTCGTTGCGTCAAAGGAGATGTAGGGGAGTGAGCGGGCCGACAGTGGCCTCTCGGTCGAGCAGCACGTGTACCGCGGGTGCATGTGAATCGAGTATCGAAGACAAGGAGTCGAAGTGGGATATCCAGGGGGACCGGAAGCTACGGGTTCGTCGAACGGCGTCACGGTCACACCGCAGGAGCTCGTCGCTGCAGGAGCCACGATCGAAGGTCTGAGCGTGTCGATCAACGCGTCCAATTCGGCCGTTCGCTCGATCGTCGAGCAGACCGCCGAGGCGTGGGTCGGCAAGGCAGGCAAGTCCTTCCAGGACGTCATGGCCCAGTGGGACACCAGTGCGCAGAAGATGCGGAGTGCGCTCGAGCAGATCTCCGCGGACATCAAGACCAACGGCCACGGTTACTCGGACGCCGACGACGACAACGTGTCGGCCGTGAACCAGGTGGCCGGATCCCTGAACTCGGGACTGTCCTCGTTCAAGTGAACGTCGCTCCCGGTGACCGCACGACAATCCACACGACCACGCTCGACCAAGGAGACCGATCCGACATGAAATACGACTTCGCGCAGATCGCGGCGCTGACCGAGGCGATGAACAAGCAGGCGAACGTGACCAAGGACCTGCTCGGGGACGTGGACAGCACCGCGAAGCGGCTCTACCAGTCCTGGGAGGGTGACGCGATGACGTCCTACTACGAGCTGCAGCGTCAGTGGACCTCTGCATCCGACGAGCTCAACCTCATTCTGTCGAGCCTCGTCGCGGCCGCCCGAACCGGTGGCGAGACGATGCACGGCGTCGAGATGGCGAACAAGGCGCGGATGGCTCGCTGACCTGTCGTCCCGAAGAGTGGATGCCCCGACCGAGACATCGGTCGGGGCCTTTCGTCTTCTGGTGAGCTCGGTTCTCGAGAGCCTGGTGTCCTGGTCACGACGCCGGCCGGGGTGTCTACTGGTGCGGTGACGGACTTCGGAGCAGTACTGGGGGCCGAGCGGTCTCGTGCCGAGCATCGACTGGCGTCTCTTCGGGCCGAACTGACGTCGGTGATCGAAGGATCGCGGTTCACCACGGACGACGACGAGCACGATCCCGAGGGGTCGACGATCGCGTTCGAGCGAGCGAAGATCGCGGCGCTCATCACCGACACCGAATCCGAGATTCGTGAGATCGACGCGGCGGTCTCGCGGCTCACGGCCGGGACGTACGGTTCCTGTGAGCGGTGCGGAAGCGAGATCCCGGCGATCAGACTCGAGGCGCTGCCCGCTGCCCGTCGATGCATGCAGTGTGTGCGCCTGCGCTGACGACGTCGGCGAGCGGAGGCGTTTTGACCTGGGCGTCCGCTCCCGGTATCGTTCCCCGTTGGCGTGTATGGGCTCGCCGCGTACTGATGTGCGCATCGAGCTCTTGTCCTCGGGTCTCAACTGGCCGCCGAGGGCATCCACTCGTCTTGGCCAG
Source organism: Rhodococcus sp. SBT000017 (assembly GCF_003688915.1). NCBI lineage: Bacteria > Bacillati > Actinomycetota > Actinomycetes > Mycobacteriales > Nocardiaceae > Rhodococcus > Rhodococcus sp. SBT000017. Next base: position 1,757,492 of record NZ_REFU01000001.1, on the reverse strand, counting down.
CAGCGACATCATGAAGACAGGAATTTTCTGTGTCTACTTACGCCCCGAAGGCCGGGGACACCACCCGGACGTGGCATGTGATCGACGCCACGGACGTCGTGCTCGGACGCCTCGCCGTCCAGGCCGCGACTCTGCTCCGCGGTAAGCACAAGCCCACCTACGCACCCAACGTCGACGGTGGCGACTTCGTCGTCATCATCAACGCCGAGAAGGTTGCCATCAGCGGCAACAAGCTCGACGGCAAGTTCCACCACCACCACTCCGGCCATCCGGGCGGTCTGAAGTCGCGCTCGACCCGTCAGGTCCTCGAGAGCAACCCCGATCGTCTCGTGGAGAAGGCCGTCGTCGGCATGATCCCCAAGAACAAGCTCGGTAGTGCCATCGCGAGCAAGCTGAAGGTCTACGCGGGACCGAACCACCCGCATGCCGCTCAGCAGCCCGTTCCGTTCGAGATCAAGCAGGTGTCCCAGTGACGGCGCCGGAGGGAAATGACGTGACGTCGCAGGAGAACATCGAAGAGATCGCCGCCGACGAGTTCGTGGCAGTCGAAGATCCCGAGGTGGTCTCGGACATCGAAGCTGCGGCCGCTCCGGCCCCGATCGTGTTCGATCGCCCGATCCAGACCGTCGGTCGCCGTAAGGAAGCCGTCGCTCGCGTTCGGTTGTCCTCGGGCACCGGCGGATTCAAGCTCAACGGCCGCACCCTGGAGGATTACTTCCCCAACAAGGTGCACCAGCAGCTGATCAAGGCTCCGCTCGTTCTGGTGGACCGCGCAGAGTCCTTCGACATCGTCGCGCTGCTGCACGGTGGCGGACCGTCGGGACAGGCAGGCGCACTGCGTCTGGCCATCTCGCGCGCACTGATCGAACTCGCACCCGACGATCGCCCGCCGCTCAAGGCCGCGGGCTACCTCACGCGTGACGCGCGTGCAGTCGAGCGCAAGAAGTACGGCCTGAAGAAGGCCCGTAAGGCGTCGCAGTACTCCAAGCGCTGACGCGTCTTACCCGTTTCATCCTCGAGGGCAGGCATCCAGCAGTATCGGACGCCTGCCCTCGAGGCATTTCCCCCCACCACATTCTCTCCCTCGAAGGGGTTCTTGGTTCATGGCGCGATTGTTCGGCACCGACGGAGTTCGGGGACTGGCGGGCGGGTTCTGACCGCTGAGCTGGCGTTGAGGATCGCGCGCGCCGCAGCCGCCGTGTTGGCACCGAACGTCGACGGCGTCAGGGCTGTGGCAGTGGTCGGTCGTGATCCGCGAGTGAGCGGGGCGATGCTGAGCGCAGCCGTTTCCGCCGGACTCACCGCATCGGGGGTCGACGTGATCGACGTCGGAGTACTGCCCACACCCGCAGTCGCCTACCTCACCGCCGAATATGACGCGGCGCTCGGTGTGATGATCTCTGCATCCCACAATGCGATGCCCGACAATGGAATCAAGATCTTCGCCGCGGGCGGGCACAAGCTGGACGACGACGTCGAAGACCGGATAGAAGCTGCCCTCGATCCCGAGGGGCGCTCCCGGAACGACGCACAGCCCTTCGACGCCACCGGTGCCGCGATCGGCCGTATCGAGCTCGCGCACGACGCCGCGGCGCGCTACACAGAGCATCTCGCCGGATCGGTGTCGCATCGACTCGACGGCGTGACCGTCGTGGTGGATTGCTCGCACGGTGCCGCCTCGGTCGTCGGGCCCGAGATCTACCGGCGGGCCGGTGCGACGGTCGTGGCGATCAACGCAGAACCCGACGGTCTCAACATCAACGACGGGTGCGGATCGACGCACCTCGAGGGCTTGCAGAAGGCCGTCGTGGAGCATGGTGCCGACCTCGGTATCGCGCACGACGGAGACGCGGACCGATGCCTTGCCGTCGATGCGTCGGGTTCCGTGGTGGACGGCGACGCGATCATGACGGTACTGGCCATCGCGATGCACGACGCGGGGCACTTGACCGACGACACGTTGGTCGCGACGGTGATGAGCAACCTCGGTCTGCACATTGCGATGCGCGAGGCCGGAATCACGTTGCGTACCACAGCAGTCGGAGATCGGTACGTGCTCGAGGAGCTGCGCCGCGGCGGCTTCGCGCTCGGCGGCGAGCAGAGTGGACACGTCGTGCTGCCCGCGGTCGGAACGACCGGAGACGGGATCGCCACTGCCCTGCGACTGATGGAGCGGATGGCTCAGACCGGGCGTTCGCTCGCGGATCTGGCGTCGGCCATGCGGACGCTGCCGCAGGTGCTGATCAACGTGCGCGTGTCCGACAAAGCAGCGGTGGCGTCTGCACCGTCGGTATCGGACGCCGTGGCGTCGGCCGAGCGCGAACTCGGGGAATCGGGTCGAGTTCTGTTGCGCCCCAGTGGTACCGAACAGTTGGTGCGGGTGATGGTCGAAGCGTCCGAACTCGACGTCGCGACCCGGCTCGCCGAAGAGTTGGCGGGCCGGGTCGCGTCGGTCTGACGTCTCAGGCGGTCAGTTCGCGTAGTGCGGTCAGCTGCGCGACGCGTCCTGCGGTGTTCTCGGCGAGCGGCGCGACATTGAGGGTGGTGACACCTGCTTCGGCGAAGGCTGCCACTCGCTCCTTGACGAAGCTTTCCGGTCCGATGAGGTTGACCGCGCGAGCGAGCTCGTCGGGAACTGCCGCAGCGGCCTCCTCCTTCTTGCCGGCCAGGTACAGGTCCTGGATCTTTTCGGCCTCGGCCTCGTACCCGTATCGCTGAGCCAGGGAGTTGTAGAAGTTCTTGCCCTTGGCTCCCATGCCGCCGATGTACAGCGCCAGGTGTGGCTTGACCCAGGGGAGGTACTTCTCCGCATCCTCGCCGATGGCGAGGGTGGGACTGGCGAAGACCTGGAGATCGCCGAGTGACGGGTCACGCTTGGCCTTGCCTGCGGCGAGCGAATCGCCCCACACATCGGCGGCCTTCTCCGGGAAGTAGAAGATGGGCTGCCAGCCTTCGGCGATCTCGGCGGTGAGTTCGACGTTCTTGGGTCCGAGTGCGGCAATGACGACCGGAATGCGATCGCGCACAGGATGATTGATCAGCTTCAGTGGCTTGCCCAGGCCGGTTCCCTTGTCGGCGGGCAGCGGGATCTGGTAGTACTTGCCCTGGTGCTGCACCTTCTCGCGGCGCCAGACCTGGCGGCAGATCTCGATGACCTCGCGGGTCCTGGCGATCGGTGCGTCGTACTTGACGCCGTGGAAGCCCTCGACGACCTGAGGTCCCGATGCACCCAGTCCGAGTACGAACCGGCCATCGGAGACGTAGTCGAGACCGGCGGCGGTCATGGCGGTCAATGACGGTGTCCTGGTGTAGATCTGGAAGATGCCGGACGCGATCTTGATCGTGCTCGTCTTGGCCGCGAGGAATCCGAGTTGGCTGACGGCGTCGAACGAGTAGGCCTCGGGCACGAAAATGATGTCGAGACCTGCCTTCTCGAGCTCGGCGACCTCGGCAACGGTCTCGTTGAAACCACCGCTGTAGTTCAGCATCGTTCCGATGTGCATGGGACTCCTAGTTCGGTGAGCAGCTGGTGCAGCCACTTCAGGTACCTGTTACGGACATTTCACATCGGGACGTTACCGCTCCCTGGGGAACCGATGTGAGTCGGCGCACGTCATAGTGAGATAGGGGCACTTCGAGGGGGGAACGGGAACGTATGAGCGACGGAGTTCGGGTGGACGCGGACCGAGTTCGCGGCGTGGCAGATGCATTGGCGGTGTCTGCGGAGGCGCTCGGCGACGCCGCCGATTTCGTTGCCGACGCAGGCTTCGGTACAGCCGGGGCCGGACGGAACTACGGTGACCTCGGCGCTGCCTATTCGCAGGCGCACCTCGGGCTCGGGCGTGCCGTCCGGGCATGGAGGTCCTCGGTCGACGACATTTCCGATGCCCTCACCACCGCGATGAACGAGTACGAGCAACAGGACGACGCCACCTCGTACGCGATCGAGTCACACCGGTGACACCCCCTCCGGCCTCGTCCGGCGACGGGGCGTCGATCGACGAGATTCTCGATGCGAATGCAGAAGGACTGCTGTACTTCGAGCGCTTCCTGCCGCTGGCCGGCCGTGTTCCAGGCGTCGACGTCCCGCAGTATCAGGACGTGTGCGCCAGGTACGACGAGCAGCGCGGACTCAACCTGGGTGCGCTCGGAGACGACGCCGACGCCGTCGGGGCGGTGTCCGCAGTACTCGCCGATCAGCTCGAGGAGCAGATTCAACTTCGCCGGGTCCTGCAGTTGCGCTGGCACGGTGATGCGGGGGAGGCGGTGCAGACCTATCTGTCGGCCGAACAGGAAAAGGCTTCGCAGTTCCTCGCGTCGATCGAAGATTCTCATCAGACGATGTGTGCGGCCGTCGACGTGCTCCGTGACGCGGTGACCGACAAGGCCGAGCTCGTCGGCGGCATCGACATCGACCTGGTGGACGGCAAGGATGTCGACCAGATCGATGCGATTCTGGTTGCGTCGGGGGTCGAGTGCCTCCCGGTCGATCGAGAATCGGTGTTCCCACGATTGGCGTCTGCCTTCGAGGACCTGAAGGACAGGGCGCGCGGCGGCGATGTCTCCGACGAGTTCGCTGCCGAGGTGGCCGAACGCTGCAGGCGCTGGATCGACACCGAGTTCGTTCCGCGGGTGCAAGGTACGTGCGAGGCGGTCCTCGGAGCATGTGGAGCCACGGACACCGCTGTCCGAAGCTGTCTGGCATTGGTGGTGGACGTTCTGGGCAGTGTCCACGAGCCATCGTTCGACGAACTCGACGACGGCGGTTGGACGATAAAACCCGGAGTATCAGTGCCGTGGCCGGGGCCGGACGGCTCGTCCGCAAACCCGGCTCCCGCCGAGATCGGTTCGGCACCCACCGGTTCCGGAGCCGCACCGGCCGCTCTCGGTTCGGCAGCGGTCGGACCTGCAGCGGTCGGAAACGCAGCGGTCGGACCGGCGGCGTCACTCCCCGGCAGCCCCGCACCCGTCGGAGCAGACGGCGTGGATCCGGCCGAATCTGTCAGCGAAGACGGTCCCGTCGGTGACGAGCTGGAGGATTCTCTGGACGGGCTCGTGGATCGAGTGGTCGCCGGCATCATCGACCGCGTCGACGATGCGCTGACCGAGACGATCGACGGTCGAGATCTCGAAAGCTCCGGCGACACCGCAGACGACAACCGGGCCGGTGACGACAACACGAAGGAGGCTGCTCCGGACGGGAGCGGCGACCAGAGACCCGAGTCGGCACCGCTGCCGCAGCCCGGGCAGCCGTGGCCTGCGGCCACCGACGAGCGTGGTCATCTCGAGGCCGAGCTCGATGGGCATCGTGCCCGCATCGCGCTGACGCACGACGGTGCGGTGACCCTCGAACTCGAGACTCCTGGACTCGAAACACGCTCGTTCGAGCTCGGAATCGGACCGTTCGGCCTACCCGAGATCGTCGAGGTTCCCGGTGGCACCGACGAGGTGGACGCACCGGCTTCTGCTGCAGCGTTGCCGTCCGAATCGGTGCCGTCCGAATCGTTGCCTGCGGCCGAATCCGTCGCGGCGGAGGAACCCGTGCCGCCTGCCGAACCGGTTCCTGCGACCGAGCCGGTGCCTGCGACCGAGCCTGTGCCTGGGGCGGAACCTGCGCCGCCGTCCGAAGCCGATTCGAATGCACAGGAGCACTGCCCGCCCGAGTCACCCGACATCGAGCCGCCAGCGGTGCAGCATCCGGTAGTTGCGGATCGACCGGTCACCGATGCGCAACCCGCCGACACGGGTAGCGGTGCCGGCCTGAGTGAAGCGGGGGAGCTGTGAGCACCGACAGCGGGTGGCGTCGGGATCTGCATCGAATACGCGACGAGCATCGAATCGCGATGTCGCGGGCGGCCGAGGCGTTGAGTCGGGCCCAGGCTCCTGCAGTCGACCGAGCCGGACGGAATTCACTCGATGTGAGCAGAGCGGACTCCGACGTCGAGCCGGTGTCGGGATCGGTGCTGCAGCCGGCTCACCTGGACCGGCGAGAACCCACTCCGCATGTCGAGACCGATCCCGACGAACGGCCGAGGACCTGGCTGGTGTGACACCGTTCGGTGACGATCGGGACTAGCCCCGTCCGAGCAGCGCCTTGATCGACGCTGTGGCTTTGGGCTTGGGCTGCTCCCCGAGCGGAGCGTGCGGATCGACCGCCCTGGTGCCGTCGATCTCTCCTGCTGTTCCGGCCAGCTCCTCGTAGTCGGAGTCACCGGTCAGGTGGAACAGCAGGAAGGCGGTCAGGACCGCGCGGGTGCGTTGCTGAGTCTTGCGGTCGGGCTTGTTGATACCGAGTGCGCCGAGGATCCGGCGGCCCTCGACGAATCCGTCCGCCGTCGAGCCGTCGATTCGTCGCAGGATGGACGGTCCGTTCCAGGCCTGGGCGAGCGCGAGTGAGTTATCGGTGAGCGAATCCGCGTTCGAGTTGTCTCCGACGACGAGTCCCGGCACGGTGAGGCCCGCGGCGGCGTCCTCGGACGAGGGTGCCGTCGGTGCGGGGAACAGCGCGGCGACGGCCTTGATGTCGGATCGCCGGGACGCGGCGAGAACTGCGGTGCCTGCACCCATCGCGTGGCCTGCTGTGGCGAGTTTGTCCGGATGCACGCTGATGTTGCCGGGGCCGAGACGCACGCCGGTCATGATGTCGAGCACAGTGCCCAGATCGGTGGCGAGGCCGCGATGGGACGGTACGAGACCGCGCTCGGTGTCCGGTGCCGCAACCACGATGCCCCAGGACGCAAGATGCTTCAGGGTGTCGGTGTAATGGCTGGGACGCAGCATCCAGCCGTGTGCGAAGGCCACGCCGGGCAGTCCGAAGCCCTCGGCGGGGGTGTAGACGACACCGGGTTGCCCGGCGAGGGCCAGGTCGCCTCGGAGCACCTTGTGCGGGCCGCGCTTGGAGAGAGCAGATGCCAGCTTCTTCGGTTTCGCCACGAGAGATGACGCTACCGAATCGATGCGCATCAGGGGGACACCGGACACGTCGACCCGAGCGAATGGGTCGTGCGCGCCCTGCCGAGTACCCTGGTTGTCCATGTGCGGAATCGTGGGTTACGTCGGCCACCGCCCAGCTCTGGGTGTGGTGGTCGAGGCGCTTCGGCGTATGGAATATCGGGGTTACGACTCGGCAGGCATCGCCATTCTGGACGGCGCGGGAGCGACGGCAGTCGAGCGCAAGGCCGGTCGCCTGGCGAATCTCGAGGCCGAACTGGACGACATCGGCACCGACACGTTCGTCGGCACCACCGGAATGGGTCACACCCGGTGGGCGACGCACGGCCGTCCCACCGACCGCAACGCTCACCCGCATCGGGACGCGTCAGGAACCGTTGCGGTGGTGCACAACGGAATCATCGAGAACTTCGGTCCGCTGCGTGCCGAACTGGAAGCAGTCGGCATCGAGTTCCTGTCCGACACCGATACCGAGGTGGCCGTCCATCTCGTCTCGCGTGCCTACGCCGAAGGCCCGACTGCGGGCGACTTCGTGGCCAGCGCGAAAGCAGTTCTGCGTCGTCTCGAGGGTGCGTTCACCCTGGTGTTCACCCATTCCGATCACGCGGACACGATCGTCGCGGCTCGTCGCTCCACGCCCCTGGTACTCGGTGTCGGCGAGGGCGAGATGTTCCTCGGGTCCGACGTCGCTGCGTTCATCGAGCACACCCGCGACGCCGTGGAACTCGGCCAGGACCAGGTCGTCGTGATCACCGCCGACGGCTACGGCATCAGCGATTTCGAGGGCAACGAGGCGCAGGGGCGTCCGTTCCGAATCGACTGGGATCTGGCAGCCGCCGAGAAGGGCGGCCACGACTACTTCATGCTCAAGGAGATCCAGGAGCAGCCCGCAGCGGTGGCGGACACATTGCTCGGTCACTTCGACAACGGTCGAATCGTGCTCGACGAGCAGCGACTGTCCGATCAGGAATTGCGCGACGTCGACAAGGTGTTCGTCGTGGCCTGCGGTAGCGCATACCACTCCGGCCTGCTCGCCAAGTACGCGATCGAGCACTGGACCCGGCTGCCGGTCGAGGTGGAATTGGCCAGCGAATTCCGCTACCGCGACCCGGTTCTCGATCGTTCGACCCTCGTCGTGGCCATCTCGCAGTCCGGCGAGACTGCGGACACACTCGAAGCCGTTCGGCACGCCAAGGACCAGAAGGCGCGAGTTCTCGCGGTGTGCAACACCAACGGCTCGCAGATTCCGCGCGAGGCGGACGCTGTGCTCTACACGCGGGCCGGTCCGGAGATCGGCGTCGCGTCGACCAAGGCCTTTCTCGCCCAGGTGACCGCGAACTACCTGGTCGGGCTGGCGTTGGCGCAGGCTCGCGGCACCAAGTATCCCGACGAGGTTGCGCGTGAATTCGCCGAACTCGAAGCGATGCCCGAGTTGGTGCAGCGGGTTCTCGAGACGGTCGAACCGGTTCGGGCGCTCGCGCGCGAGCTCTCGACGGCCACGACCATTCTGTTCCTCGGCCGACACGTCGGATACCCCGTTGCTCTCGAAGGCGCGCTCAAGCTCAAGGAGCTGGCGTACATGCACGCGGAGGGCTTCGCGGCCGGCGAGCTCAAGCACGGTCCGATCGCGCTGATCGAGGACGGCGTTCCGGTGATCATCGTGATGCCGTCGCCGAAGGGTCGGGCGGTGTTGCACTCGAAGATGCTGAGCAACATTCGCGAGATCCAGGCGCGCGGTGCGCGAACGGTCGTCATCGCCGAAGAGGGCGACGAGGCAGTGCGCCCCTTCGCGGACAACTTGATCGAGATCCCGGCGGCCTCGACGCTGTTGCAACCGCTGCTGTCGACGATTCCTCTGCAGGTGTTCGCGGCCGAGGTCGCCCAGGCGCGCGGCTACGACGTGGACAAGCCGCGCAACCTGGCCAAGTCCGTCACCGTCGAATAGCGCTCGGCATGCGCGGCTACTACACACCCGAGCAGATTAGGAATGCGGAAGCGCCGCTGCTGAATTCCCTGCCGAACGGCGTTCTGATGCGCCGCGCCGCGTACGGACTGGCCACGGTCGTGGCGGGCGAGCTGGCCGTGCGTACAGGAGGCGTCGCGGGGCGTCGCGTGACGATTCTGGTGGGCACGGGCGACAACGGCGGTGACGGTCTGTGGGCCGGGGCGTATCTGCGTCGACGCGGCGTCTCGGTGTCGGCTCTCCTGCTCGACCCGACGCGGGTGCATGCCGAAGGTCTCGAGGCCCTGCGCTCGTCGGGCGGACGCGTGGTGACTCGGTGCGGACCTGCCGACATCGTGGTCGACGCCATCGTGGGGATTTCCGGCAAGGGTCCGCTGCGGCCCGATGCTGCTGCCGTGGTCGAGCAGATCACCGCACCGATCGTGGCAGTGGACGTGCCCAGTGGAGTCGACGTGGAGACCGGTGCCGTCTCGGGGCCGGCCGTGACGGCCGACGTGACGGTGACGTTCGGTGCCCGCAAGCCCGTTCACGTGCTGGCCGTACCTCGTTGTGGCCGAATCGAACTCGTGGACATCGGCCTGGAGCTGCCGGCTCCGGCGATGACGTCGTTCGAGCCGGCCGACGTGGGACGGGTGTGGCCGATCCCGACAGCCGCGGCCGACAAGTACTCGCAGGGTGTGGTGGGTGTCCTGGCCGGCAGCTCCACGTTCCCCGGTGCGGCACTGCTCTGTGTGGGCGCAGCGGTCGCGGCCACCTCCGGAATGGTCCGCTATGTGGGAAGCGCAGGCGCAGAGGTCGTGTCGCACTATCCGGAGGTCGTGGCCGCCCCGGACCTCGACGCGGCGGGACAGGTGCAGGCGTGGGTGGTCGGTCCCGGTTTCGGCACCGACGAGGAGTCGGCGGACATCGTGCGCCGAGTTCTCGAAACGGACCTGCCGGTCGTCGTCGACGCGGATGCGCTCACGGTTCTCGCGCACAACGAACGCTGGGTTGCCGGACGCGCCGCACATACGCTGCTGACCCCGCATGCCGGAGAATTCGCCCGCCTGACGGGAGCCGACCCTGCACCCGACCGGATGGGATCGGTTCGAGATCTTGCTGCGCGCTGGGGCGTCACCGTTCTCCTCAAGGGACGAGCGACGATCGTCGCCGACGCAGACGGCACCACGTACGTCAGCGACGCCGGGGGATCGGCCGCATCGACCGCAGGCTCGGGCGACGTACTCTCCGGCATCCTCGGGGCCCTGCTCGCGTCAGGAATGACGCCGTCCACCGCGGCTGCCTGCGGAGCGAAGGTCCACGCACTGGCCGCAGCCCGTGCGGCTCACGGGTCGGACGGAGAGTTCGCGGCACCCATTTCTGCGAGTCCGCTGTGCGAGTCCATCCCCGACGCCATCCGAACCGTGCGCTCTCTCACAGTCTGACCGTGGTCGTGCGTGGCCCACTTCCGGTTCGTGATGTGTCACGAGATGTGCCACCCTGATCCGTCGTATCGGCGGCTCGGATGGCACTATCGAATGTTGTGACCATCGGCTGCGGCGACGAGAGGACCGATCCTCGGACGGGTTCGGGCGCGGTGGCGTCCGTCGACCTCGACGCCGTGGCCCACAACGTTCGCGTGCTGCAGCAGTTCGCCGGGGACGCCGCCGTGATGGCGGTGGTCAAGGCCGACGGCTACAGCCACGGTGCCGTCGAAGTCGCACACGCCGCAGTCGCAGCGGGGGCGCACGAGCTCGGCGTCACCACCATCGGTGAGGCCCTCGAACTCCGCGCTGCCGGTGTGACGGTCCCGGTGTTGGCGTGGTTGCACCGAACGGACTCCGATTTCGCGGCGGCGATCGCCGAGCAGGTGGGGATCGGGGTCTCCACGGCTGCCCAGCTGGACGCCGTGGTCGAAGCAGCACGCCGAGTCGGTTCCACCGCTGATCTCTCGCTCAAGATCGATACCGGGCTCAATCGCAACGGGGTCGCGGAATCGGATCTCGACGTCGTACTCGACGCCACTGCGGCCGCCGTCGCGGAGGGCGCAGTGAGATTGACCGGAATGTTCTCGCATTTGGCCTGCTCGGACGAACCGGCGCACCCCGCCAATGACGCCCAGGCCGAGCGGCTTCGCGACGCGGTGCGGCGCGCCACCCGACGCGGAACGCCTCCCGCCGTCGTGCACCTGTCCAACTCGGCAGCCACGCTGACCAGACCCGATCTCGGTTTCGACCTGGTCCGCCCGGGTATTGCCCTGTACGGCTTGTCGCCGGTCCCCGAGCTGGGAACGTTCGGGTTGCGCCCGGTCATGACGCTATCGGCGCAGGTTGCGAACATCAAGAAGGTGAGCGAGGGTGAGTCTGTGTCCTACGGCTACACCTGGACCGCTTCCGCCGACACCGTGGTTGCACTCGTCGCACTCGGATACGCCGACGGGGTCGTTCGCCGCCTCAGCGGGCGGTTCGAGGTGACCATCGCAGGTCGTCGCTATCCCTCGGTGGGACGAGTGTGCATGGATCAATTCGTTGTCGACCTCGGTGGTGACCGCTCGGGTGTCGCGGTCGGCGACGAGGCGCTACTGTTCGGATCAGGGGACAGGGGAGAGGCGCACGCTCAGGATTGGGCGGATGCGCTCGAGACAATCAGCTACGAAGTCGTCACCGGCGTTCGTGGACGCGTCCGACGACGGTTCGTCGGCGCTCGCGCAGGGGAGGCGACGATCTAGATCATGCTCGGATTGCTGGAGAGTATTGCGATTGTGGTGCGCGAGACGGCGTTCCGGTCCAACAAGGACCCGCTGGCCACCGAGAACCTCGACCTGATGGACGCCGATCGCGGCAGTATCGTGACCGCGGACGACGGTGTGCCGCTCGCGGTACGCGAAGTGGGTCCGTCGGACGCCGAGACCACCGTGATCTTCGTCCACGGCTACTGCCTGCGCACGTCGTCGTGGCATTTTCAGCGCCGCGCCCTCGAACAGCAGTGGGGCTCTGCGGTTCGCATGGTCTTCTACGACCAGCGCGGTCATGGACGTTCGGGAGTCCCGAGCCCGGAGAGTTGCACCATCGGCCAGCTCGGCCTCGATCTCGATGCGGTGATTCGCTCGGTGGTACCCAAGGGGCGCATCGTTCTGGTCGGGCACTCGATGGGCGGAATGTCGATCCTGTCCATGGCGCGGCAACGATCGGACGTGCTCCGTCAGCGAGTCATCGGCGCAGTCCTGATCTCGACGACAGCTGCCGGTCTCGCGCAGTCCGGGGTGGGTCGTAGTCTGCAGAATCCGGCGGTCGACGCGTTCCGGCTCGCGGTGCGGACGTCGCCCGGCTTCGTGCAGTTCGGTCGCGGTGCTGTGCGTGCGCTCATCTCACCGGTACTGCGCGCGGCGTCCTACGGGACCAGGGTGTCTCCGCGCCTGGTGGCGTTCTCGCAGTCGATGATCGACGACACCTCCGTCGTCACGATCGTCAATTTCCTCGAGACGCTCGAGTTGCACGACGAGTCCGAGGCCCTGCTGGAATTCGAGAACATTCCGGTGTCGGTGGTGTGTGGCGACGAGGATTGGATCATTCCGTTCGCCAGCTCGGAGGCTCTGGCTCAGGCTCTGCCGCGTTCGGAGATGGTGCGTGTGCGCCAGGGTGGGCATCTGGTCCAGCTCGAATTCCCCGAACAGGTCAACGGCGCGATACAGCGTCTCGTGGCACGGGCAACGGAGGCCGCGGGCAAGAAGCGACGGTGGGGCGTTGTCTGACGATCCGCTGACTCTACCGGTGGACGTCGAATTGGTCACTGCCGCAGACACTGCCGAGTTCGGTACCCGGCTTGCGGACGTGCTGGTCGCCGGTGATCTGGTGATTCTCGACGGCCCGCTCGGGGCCGGAAAGACCGCCATGACCAAGGGGATTGCGGCCGGACTCGGTGTGCAGGGCCGCGTCACCTCGCCGACGTTCGTCATCGCCCGCGAGCATCGGCCCGGCTCACGGCCCCATGGATTGCCGCCGGTTGCGCTGGTCCACGTCGATGCATATCGGCTCGGGATGACGGGGCAGTCGGCGGTCGACGAACTCGATGCCCTCGACCTCGATACCGACCTCACCGATGCCGTCGTCGTGGTCGAGTGGGGCGAGGGATTGGTCGAGAAGCTGACGGACGGCCATGTGTCGGTTCGTCTGACTCGTGATCCGGACTCCGACGTTCGGCGCGTGACGGTGAGTCGGGTGCACAGCGGGGTGGATCCGCGCGAGCGGCCCTGACCGGGTACCGGGTGCGCGGCCGTATCCCCGGTGACGGGTAATCTGAAATATCGTGCTTGTACTTGCCGTCGACACCTCGACCCCCGCCGTCACCGCAGGTGTGGTGAGCCTGACAGAGCCCGCCGACGGTGCAGTGACCACCACGCTCGCCACCCGGGTTCGGGTGGACGCTCGATCGCATGCAGAAATTCTGACGCCCAACATTCTCGAGTGCTTGGCAGAGGCCGGCATCACCGCGGCCGAGTTGGAGGCCGTCGTCGTCGGCGTCGGCCCCGGGCCCTACACCGGCCTACGGGTGGGAATGGCGACGGCCGCGGCGTTCGGTGACGCACTCGGTCTTGCGGTGTACGGCGTCTGCAGTCTCGACGCCATCGCCGCAGATGTCTCCGAGCCCGGATCGCTGTTGGTGGTGACCGATGCGCGCCGACGCGAAATCTATTGGGCGCGTTACGAAGCCGGAGTGCGGGTGGCTGGGCCCGACGTTCTCGCCCCGGCCGAACTGGATCCCTTCGGCGTCGACGCGGTGGCCGGATCGGCACCGCATGCTGCGGCTTTCGAGCTTCCGATCCGTGATGTGCAGGCACCGTCTCCGGCCGGGTTGGTCGCGGCTGCTGCCGCCGATATCGGCAGCGGTATCGTCCCGGGCCCTCTCGTCCCGTTGTACCTGCGCCGCCCCGACGCCAAGACGCTCGACGAGCGCGCCGCAGCGAAGGCTTCGAAGTGACGGTGTCGATCGAGTCGATGACGGCGGCGGACGCTGCTCGGTGCGCGTATCTCGAGACCGTGCTGTTCCCGGGTGACGACCCGTGGGCCGAGGATGCATTCATCGCGGAACTGGCGGCGCCACACAATCACTACGTCACCGCGCGGGAAGACGGTGAGGTCGTCGGCTACGCAGGCATCTCGCTGTTGGGGCAGCCGAGCCGCGGAGCATTCGTCGTCGGAGAGTCCGAGGTGCACACCATCGGTGTCGACCCGTCGCATCACCGCAGAGGTATCGGCGGGAAACTGCTGGGCGAATTGCTGCGCGTGGCCGACGAGCACGGTGGGCCGGTCTTTCTGGAGGTCCGCACCGACAACGAGCCCGCCATCGAGTTGTACCGACGCGAAGGGTTCGAGATCGTGGGCACCAGGGCGAAGTACTACCAACCGAGCGGGGCGGATGCCTTCACCATGCGTCGGTCCGAGAAGACAGAAGGATCAACTCGATGATCGTTATGGGTATCGAAAGTTCCTGCGACGAAACAGGAGTCGGGATCGTCCGCTGGGGCGGAGCGGGGACCTGCGAGCTGATGGCCGATGAGGTGGCCTCCAGTGTCGACGAACATGCGCGGTACGGCGGAGTGGTGCCCGAGGTGGCGTCGCGCGCGCATCTCGAGGCCATCGTGCCGACCATGCGGCGGGCTCTGGAGGCCGCAGACATCGAGCGTCCCGACGCCGTCGCGGTGACGATCGGGCCGGGGCTGGCCGGGGCGTTGCTGGTCGGGGTTGCCGCTGCCAAGGCGTACGCCGCGGCCTGGGGTGTGCCCTTCTACGCGGTCAACCATCTCGGCGGACATGTCGCGGTCGACACACTCGAGCACGGGCCGATGCCGTCGTGCGTGGCACTGTTGGTATCCGGTGGGCATACTCATCTGCTGCACGTCGACGATCTGTCCCGGCCGATCGCCGAGCTCGGGACTACGGTCGACGATGCAGCCGGGGAGGCCTTCGACAAGGTTGCGCGGCTGTTGGGATTGGGCTACCCGGGTGGTCCGGCCCTCGATGATGCTGCGCGCGAGGGTGATCCGACCGCGATCGCGTTTCCCCGAGGAATGACCGGCCCACGCGACGCCCGCTACGATTTCTCGTTTTCCGGGGTCAAGACGGCTGTTGCTCGGTTCGTCGAGGCCAGGCACCGTGCAGGAGATCCGATTCCGGTCGCGGACATCGCCGCGTCCTTCCAGGAATCCGTCGCCGATGTCCTGACGATGAAGGCCGTTCGCGCGGCAACCGACGTCGACGTCGACACGATCGTGCTGGGTGGGGGTGCCACCGCCAACTCTCGCATTCGTTCGCTGATCGAAAGTCGTTGTGCCGAGCAGGGTTTGACGCTGAGAATTCCGAAACCGCGACTGTGCACCGACAACGGCGTGATGATCGCCGCCCTGGGTGCCCACCTCGTCGCAGGCGGAGCCGAGCCTTCGGCATTGACCGCAGTGACCGATCCCGGCCTGTCGGTGGCGACCAGTCAGGTGCCCGGCTGAGCGTCCTGTGTGGACGCGGCGGTGGTCTCGGACGAACGGGTTGTCGACGGCACGGCCGCGGACAGAGGCTCACTCGAGGGGGCCGGTGCAGGCGGCGACCATACCGTCGGCGGTGCCGTCAGTTCCGGCGTGGGCTCCGAACCGCTGACATCGGTGGTCGGCACACTGATCGACTCGGTCGGCACCGGAGTGAACTCGGGAGTGACCTCGGCCGTGGGCTCAGGCGTCGGACTCGGAACGATCTCGGTCGTATCGCTGGGGTCCGAAGGCTCGATCGGTTCGGAGGGCCGAACCGGAATCGTGGTCACCGACGTCGGCGGTTCGATCGGGATTGCGGTGGTGACATCGGGGGACGAAGGATTCGACGTGGGGTCGATCGGCCACTCGATCGGTGGGAGGTCGGGTGCCGGACGCAGCGTCGGGGTACTGGTCGGCGGAGCGGTCGTGGTCGACCGCGACGACGATCCGGTGGCGTCGACCGAGGTTGCCGTCGGGTCGGATCGATCCCCGGGGGTGCTTCCCGTCGTCGGCGGGTTCTCGTCGGGGGACCAGCCCTCGGTGACCGGCATACCGGCGTCGTTCGATTCGGTCGCGGATCGGGCGGCACTTCCGGCCGGTGAGACGTTGGGATCGTCGGCCGGCGTCATCGTCTGCACACCGTAGGCGAGCACCAGTCCACCGGCGACGACCGCGGCCGCGATCGCACCGGAGTATCGGCTCATCCGGCCTGCGCTGTTGCGCGTGGCCGAGACGAGTTGGTAGCCGCCGCCGACGGTCGACGCGGCGACGGCAGCAGCGCCGACGGCCAGAACGGCGTCGGGTTCCGGCAGTCGAACGACCGGGGCGTGGAACTGATCGGTGAGCGTGGCGGCGAACCGGGGAATGTGCGCTCCTCCGCCGATCAGCACGATGGCCTCGGGTTCGTGAGTGCTCTCGGCGAACACCCCGCGGACGAACTGAGCGGCGGTGTAGAAGATCGGGGTCACGGCGGTGTCGAACGCGTCACGGGTGACCGTCAGAGGGATTCCGCTGTACCGCTCGATGCGAACTTCGTCCTCGTGGGAGAGCTGTTCCTTGATCGATCGGTACCGCGCAGACCCGATTCCGCGGTCGTCGCGGATGTCGTCCCGAAGGTTGTCACGGGTCATGTCCTGCACGAGGTTCTTGACGAGCACGTCGAGCGCGTCGCCGCCGACGGCGTCCGACCGGCCGTGCGCCAGCACCGTTTCGGCGGTCCGATCGGTGACGGTGACCGACATCCCCGAGGCTCCGAGATCGACCAGCGCGATCGTGTCGTACCGATCGATGAGGCCGGTGGGTGCCAGGTACGCGGACGCGGCCGCCGATTCCGGCACCAGTCGAACATCGCGCGTGGTGTGGGCGAGCGCCGCGCGAATGCCCGCAGCGTGCTCCTCCGTGCGATAGGTGACGGCGATCGCGTCGGGGCAGCGGTGGCCGGGGATCAGAGAGGCCATGAGTTCGATGGCCGAGGTGACCAGATCACCGATGTCGGTGTTGGCTTGGCGATCGGTGGAGACGGTGCGGTACTCGACCGTGCGACTACCGTCGGTGTCGACGGTGACGAGGGCTGCGCACACGACCTCGGATCCGGTGGATATGCCCACTCCTACCCGCATGCTGCACCTCCCACCCCTGTGTACCTGTCCGGAATCGACTGCTCTTTGTGCCATGTCGCGGCACAGCTGTCGATCGTTATCGTTCGGACAGCTCCGTTATCGTAACGTTACTTCGCGCTCCGGCGCGAGCGTGATATACGGCTCGGCCGGTTGCTCGGTGCGTGTCGATCGCCTCCTACCTGGCCTTTCGATGGCTCGACGAAGGCTGGGAAAAAGGCGAGAAACGACTGCGATGCTCGGCGTTTCGGACCCGAATTCGGCCGCTTTCGAATCTCCGCGGTCGTGCGGAACGGTGCGTGACCACTCTCGTGCGCACGCGTGCGACCACGGCGTCGCGAACCTGGCGAACCCAGCCCTTGAGTGCTGGCACTCTCGTGTATAGAGTGCTAGTTGGCACCGAGCGAAGTCCCGGCACCCGCGACGACGGGAACGAGCTCAGGCCGTGATTGTCAGAACCGCACGAGAAGTACTTACACACAGCTGTCCGGGGATCCGACCCCGGACGCGTACCCCATAACTTTGGAGGGCTCAACGTGGCGAGCGTGAAAATCAAGCCGCTCGAGGACAAGATCCTCGTCCAGGCCAACGAGGCCGAGACGACGACCGCCTCCGGTCTGGTCATCCCCGACACAGCCAAGGAGAAGCCCCAGGAGGGCACCGTCGTCGCCGTGGGCGAAGGCCGTGTCACCGAGAAGGGCAACCGCATCCCGGTCGACGTCAAAGAAGGTGACACCGTCATCTACAGCAAGTACGGCGGCACCGAGATCAAGTACGCCGGCGAGGAGTACCTGATTCTGTCGGCACGCGACGTGCTGGCTGTCATCGCCAAGTAGGCCACAACGCATCCCGCCCCGGTATCCGATTTTCGTGTCGGTCCCGGGGCGGTGTGCGTTCGATCGAGTTTCTTTACTCGAAGGAGTAACACCGAAACATGGCAAAGCAAATCCAATTCAACGAGGAAGCGCGCCGCGCACTCGAACGCGGCGTCGACAAGCTGGCCGACGCAGTCAAGGTGACGCTCGGACCGCGGGGACGCCACGTCGTCCTGTCCAAGGCATTCGGCGGTCCGACCGTCACGAACGACGGCGTCTCGATCGCTCGTGAGATCGACCTGGAAGATCCGTTCGAGAACCTCGGCGCGCAGCTGGTCAAGAGCGTCGCCACCAAGACTAACGACGTTGCAGGCGACGGAACCACCACCGCGACGGTCCTCGCGCAGGCGCTGGTACGCGGCGGTCTGAAGAACATCGCCGCGGGTGCCAACCCGATCGCGCTCGGCACCGGCATCTCCAAGGCGGCCGACAAGGTCGCCGAGGCTCTGCTCGCCGCCGCAACCCCGGTCGAGGGCAAGCAGGCGATCGCTCAGGTCGCCACCGTGTCCTCGCGTGACCCCGAGATCGGCGAACTCGTCGGCGAGGCGCTCACCCGCGTCGGCGCAGACGGCGTCGTCACCGTCGAGGAGTCCTCGACGCTGCTCACCGAGCTCTCGGTCACCGAAGGCGTGCAGTTCGACAAGGGCTACCTCTCGCCGTACTTCGTCACCGACGTCGACGCGCAGGAAGCAGTTCTCGAGGACGCCTACGTCCTGCTGTACCGCGAGAAGATCACCTCGCTTCCGGACTTTCTGCCCCTGCTGGAGAAGGTTGCCGAGAGCGGCAAGCCGTTGCTCATCATCGCCGAGGACACCGAAGGTGAAGTTCTCTCGACGCTGGTCGTCAACTCCATCCGCAAGACGATCAAGGCCGTGGCAGTCAAGGCACCGTTCTTCGGTGATCGCCGCAAGGCATTCCTCGACGATCTCGCCGTCGTGACGGCCGGGCAGGTCATCACCGCCGATGTGGGTCTGAGTCTGAAGGAAGCCGGCCTCGAGCTGCTCGGTCGCGCTCGTCGCGTCGTCGTCAGCAAGGACGACACGACCATCGTCGACGGTGCGGGCACGCAGGACGACATCGATGCGCGCGTCGGTCAGCTCCGCCGCGAGATAGAGAACACCGACTCCGAGTGGGATCGCGAGAAGCTCGAAGAGCGTCTGGCGAAGCTCTCGGGCGGCATTGCGGTCATCAAGGTCGGCGCTGCCACCGAGACCGAGCTCAAGGAACGCAAGTTCCGCGTCGACGACGCTGTGGCTGCGGCCAAGGCTGCCGTCGAAGAGGGAATCGTCCCCGGCGGCGGCTCGGCTCTGACTCAGGCAGCGTTGGCTCTGGCCGACGACCTGGGCCTGACCGGCGACGAAGCCACCGGTGTGGCCGTGGTGCGCACCGCGCTCAACGCACCGCTGTTCTGGATCGCCTCCAACGCGGGCATCGACGGTTCCGTCGTCGTCAGCAAGGTGGCAGAACTGCCGAAGGGTCACGGATTCAACGCCGCGACCCTGACGTACGGCGACCTGCTGGCCGACGGCGTCGTCGATCCGGTCAAGGTGACTCGCTCCGCTGTGGTCAACGCCGCGTCGGTTGCTCGCATGATCCTGACGACCGAGAGCGCGATCGTGGAGAAGCCGGAAGAGGCCTCCGAGCCTGCTTCCGGGCACGGACACGCTCACTGACGTTCGGTGACACGAGAAAGCCCCCGACCCGAACGGGTTGGGGGCTTTCTTGCGTGTTCGAGTGCTTACACCGCGATGCGGCGGCGGTTGTGACGAGCGTGCAGTTCCCGCTCGGTCTCCGACATCCCTCCCCAGATCCCGTATGGCTCGCTGACGTTGAGAGCGTGTGTACGGCATTGGGCGAGTACGGGGCAGCTGCGGCACATTTCCTTGGCCCGCATCTCGCGCTGTGCTCGTGCCCGGCCCCGCTCGCCGTCCGGGTGGAAGAACATGGACGAATCGACGCCACGGCACAGGCCGTGCATCTGCCAATCCCAAATGTCGGCGTTCGGCCCAGGGAGGTGATTCGGCTGCGGCATGGAAACTCCTAGGGTGGTGTGGCTTCTCGGATTCGTGATCCGAATGCCGACAACGTTATGTGGGTCGACGAAATCGAGTCAATAGTTCTCTGTCGTGGGCAAATGCATAGTTATGGGGCAAAGAATTAACACGGGCGATATTTACTTCGACTCACCTGCGTGCGTGTCCTTCCTGTTGAAGAATCCGCCGCCACGCGAGACGATGGGAAGCGCACCGGCTTTCCGGCTGCTGGTGCGGTGCTGCGGAACGCAGGCGGCCCGAGTCGGGCGACAGGGCCGAGGCTGGATCCAGCAGTCCGTCGTTGTCGATGTTTCCGCTGATCACAGCCTTGCCGATAGCATCGAGGGCGCTTCGGCTCCATGCGTCGGGTTCGACGTCGGTTCGCTCGCTCTAGCCCACGCGAGGTGTCCGGCACGATCGCGCGGATCGCTGGGTAAAGGCGGAGTGGGCGAGCATTCGGCAGGCGACTCGTCGGGGGTCGATTGTGTGACCGAGTGCGCCGATTAACCTATTCGCCACACAGCGTTCAGATTCTCGTCTTCGAGTCGGCCCGTGTTCACATTGTTAATTCCTTGAAAACTGCATTCCGTGTGCGCGAAACGATGCAGTGATACTTCTTTCGGACCGTTGCCGAATTCGCCCGTGCAATTTGCGTCGCGTCGAATCGGTGGGACTCGGGCGTAGTTCGCCGCGCGCGAAGGCCCTACCCTCGATTGCGTGCCAACAGAGCAGAGCTCGCTGTTCACCGCGACGCAGTCCGAACTCTTCGACGCTGCCTTCGGCAGCAACCCCGGCCGATTCCCTCTCCCCGCCGCCACCGATTCGCGAGAGAGCTGGTTTCGCAGTGTCGCGTTGGCAGGCCAGGGGCGGTACAGCGCCGCCGAAGTCGAGCTTCGGCGGCATCGACCCCACAGCCAGGAACTTCGGTCGCTGCACGCCTCGACCAGAGCATCGTGGTTGCGTCAGGTGGGCGAACACGAGCGAGCCCGCCGCTTCGACGGCATCGCGGTCTTTCTCGTCGGACTCGTGGGACCGCCGACATCGACGGACGCGACAGAGGCCCGTAGCGATGCGCTGACCGGCCTGGCCGCAGATGCATTGGGAAGCGGACGTTTTCATCTCGCGGACGCCCTGCTGGCCCGCAGTACGGAGCAATGGCAGGGCCGCGTCGGTCGGGGGCTGTGGCGTCCCGCACTGCGAGCGGCGTGGGTGGCGGCCGAGCTGGCGATGATGCGCGGCGACGGACCCGAGGCGGTCCGACACGCCGAGGCCGCTCGCGCTCTCGCCAACGATGCCGATTCGTTACGCCACGTCGTCAAGACCGACCTGGTGGCTGCGGCGGCACTGAGCTGTGTCGGTGAGACCTCCCGGGCCCGTGAGTCGGCCGTCCAGGTGGCCTGCGCTGCGGAGATGGCCGGTCTGCTGCCCCTGCGCTGGGCCGCCACGATGTTGTGCGAGGGAACGGGCGGGCTCGACGCGGGGATGACCTCGTCCGTCGACCTGGCCGCCGCCATCGATCGTCCGGGTGGTTCGACGGTCGGTTGACCAGGACCTGGGTCGGAGGCGGACCGAGTGGTTCGGTTGTGACCGGGTGGTGTCGCTATCCTTGGTCTCGTTCCACCACCACGTGGAAGCGCTCCCAGGCGGGTGCGTACCTGTAACGCGGGGAAATTTGTCGACGATGAACAGTGCGGGTGAGGAGTTGGACTCTTTCGTCGTTGCCGCAGCGCAAGGCGATCGACTGGCTCTGTCCCGGGTCTTGGAATTCATCCGACCACTCGTCGTTCGGTACTGCCGGGCACGGGTCGGTTCGGCTGAGCGCGGTCAGCTTTCGGCCGACGACGTGGCGCAGGAGGTCCTTTTGGCAGTCATGACCGCCTTGCCGCGATACCAGGACCAAGGTCGTCCGTTCATGGCATTCGTGTACGGCATCGCGGCTCACAAGGTCGCCGACGCCCATCGCAGCGCCTCGCGTAACAAATCGGACCCGGCCGCCGAAGTACCAGATGTCGTGTCGATGGAGCACGGACCGGAGCAACGCGCTCTCGAATCCGAGTCGAGTCGACAGATGACTGCACTGCTGGACACCTTGCCCGCCAAGCACCGCGAGATTCTGGTGCTCCGACTCGTAGTCGGATTGTCGGCCGAGGAAACAGCAGCCGCCGTCGGCAGCACTGCAGGCGCTATCCGCGTGGCTCAGCACCGAGCTATCGCAAAACTGAAGAACGAAGTTGTGAGAGCAGGTGAAATGTATGGCTAGGGACAATGGTCACGGTGGCCCCGGTGAGACGCCGCGTCGCGGAATCTCGCGTATCGGTGAGCACGTGAGCTCCACTGGACCGAAGCAGAACGATCCCTATGCCGACATCGGCGCAGACGGTGGTCCTGTGGACCTCGTCGCCGTACGTCGTGACGATGCGTTCATCGACGCGATCAGTGGTGACGGACCGATTGCCACCGATGACGCAGACGAGTACCAACTCGCCCTTCTGTTGGCCAATTGGCGAGCAGACGTGGTCACGCCGGCGATGCCGGCCGGACCCTCCCTCGATGTGGTCGTCGCCTCGGTCGAACGCGAGAAGCTCGCCGCCGACATGGCGCGCTCGAGCTCGGCCAACCGCGGTGGACGGATGCGTTTGCTGCGTCCCATCGCCGGTGCCGCAGCCGCGATCGCCGTCGTGATGGGTGGCCTGGTGGTCATCTCGTACAACTCGACACCGGACGATCCGCTGTGGAGCGTCAAGTCGGTCGTCTTCTCCGAGCAGGCCGATTCGACTGTGGCGCAGATCGATACGACGTCCAAGCTGCAAGAGGCGGAGACTCTCCTGTCCTCCGGGGACACCACTGCCGCTCGCGCACTGCTCGACGGCGCGTCGAACAGCAGTTCCGCTGTGCTCGACGACGGTCAGCGCGCCGAGCTCGATCAGTGGCTGGCGCGTCTGCTGCAGGAACTGCAGGCACTCACGCTGCCCGCGCCTGTGCCGCCCCAGGCTCCGGCTCCGGTTCCGCCGGCTCCGGTCCCCAGTCCCGAGGTCTTCGTGCCACCGGCACCGGTGGAGCAGGTCACGCCCGACACCACGGGTGTGCCGACCACTCCGGCTCCGACAACGACGACGCCCGTGGCTCCACCCACGACGACGACTCCGAGTCCGACAACGACCACGAACGTCACACCGACGGTGCTCGACGCGCCCGATCAGCCGACGGCGACTGCCGGTGGTAGTAGCTCGTCGGAGAACCGCGACCGCATGTCGGTTCCCTCCGGCGGCAGCTGACCGGTTTTCGCGTCCCTCCCGAACAACGAAGAAGCCCGACACGATGATCGTGTCGGGCTTCTTCGTGCGGAGGTGTCGAAAAAGTCAGCTGTCGAATCCGTCGCCGTGCAAGGCGTCGTTCATCGAGGCGTCCGCGAAACCGCGGCAGTAATCCCAGGTCACGTAGGCGTCGGGCACGGGGTCGTAGGCAGGCTCGTGAGGCCGGACGGTGCCGTCGACCAGGAGCTGCAGAAGGTTGGCCCGCAACATGTCCCAGTCGTGGTAGTGGTCCTGCTGGCAATCCTCGCAGCACACGACCAGTCCGCGAATGCCGCGGTGGCCGAGCAGTGCCTCGTAGACGGCCAGGTCCGCCAGGTCCTCTTCGACGGCCAGGCGCTCCTGAGGATCTAGGGGTTGGCCGGGCTCGATAGCGTCGAGGGCGGCCGACGGGTCGGCTGGGTCTCCGGCGAAGGGATCCGGGGGTAGACCGGGAGGCAGTTGATCGCGCACGCCTCCACGGTACGCAGGACTGGTGGGTCTGCGCCAGCCGTTCGAATGCGACATGCCGGACGCGTCCGCCGCCGACAATGCTGCGGACCGCGATTTCGGTGCTCGAAGGCCACTCACAGCGGGAGGCATTCGCACTGGTTGTGCCCTAGCCGATACCATGGTTCACGGCGCTGAACAGATGAGTGCAAGTGCCGAAACTCCATCCGTTCTCCAATCCCGCACTGCGGTGCGCCTGCGAGCTCTCACCGGCCGCACGCCGCGCCGAAGTGCAACCAGGCTCTAGGGAGGGCCAGATTCGCATGAGTAGTCCCGGAGCCCACGTCCGCACAGGCGGCGACGATCCCAACAAGGTCGCGATGCTCGGCCTCACGTTCGACGACGTCCTGCTGCTGCCGGCCGCTTCGGATCTGATTCCCAGCTCGGTCGACACCTCCAGCCAGATCACCCGCGAGATTCGCCTGCGGGTGCCGCTGGTCAGCTCCGCCATGGATACCGTCACCGAGGCCCGGATGGCCATCGCCATGGCCCGCGCGGGCGGTATGGGCGTGCTGCACCGCAACCTGTCGCTGCAGGATCAGGCGTCCCAGGTCGAGACGGTCAAGCGCTCGGAGGCCGGGATGGTCACCGACCCCGTCACGTGCAAGCCCACCGACTCGTTGGCCGAGGTCGACGCCATGTGTGCGCGCTTCCGTATCTCCGGACTTCCCGTCACCGACGAGACCGGCGCGTTGGTCGGCATCATCACCAACCGCGACATGCGGTTCGAGGTCGATCAGAACCGGCGCGTCGCCGACGTGATGACCAAGGCACCGTTGATCACCGCGCAGGAGGGCGTCACCGCGGAAGCGGCGCTCGGCCTGCTGCGTCGCCACAAGATCGAGAAGTTGCCGATCGTGGATGGCAAGGGCGCACTCACCGGCCTGATCACCGTGAAGGACTTCGTCAAGACCGAGCAGCACCCCGATGCCACCAAGGACCGTGACGGTCGCCTGCTGGTCGGTGCCGCTGTGGGCGTCGGGCAGGATGCCTGGGCTCGGTCGATGGCACTGACCGACGCCGGGGTGGACGTCATCATCGTCGACACCGCGCACGGCCACAATTCGCAGGTACTCGAGATGGTCAGCAAGCTCAAAGCCGAGGTGGGCGACCGCGTACAGGTCGTCGGCGGCAACGTGGCCACCCGCGCGGGCGCACTCGCCCTCGTCGAGGCAGGTGCGGACGCGGTCAAGGTGGGCGTCGGACCGGGATCGATCTGCACCACCCGTGTGGTCGCAGGCGTCGGCGCTCCGCAGATCACCGCAATCCTCGAAGCCGTCGCCGCGTGCAAGCCGCACGGTGTGCCGGTCATCGCCGACGGCGGTCTGCAGTTCTCCGGTGACATCGCCAAGGCACTCGCTGCCGGGGCGTCGACCGCCATGCTCGGATCGTTGCTGGCCGGCACCGCGGAGTCCCCGGGTGAGCTGATTCTGGTGGGCGGCAAGCAGTTCAAGAGCTACCGCGGCATGGGTTCGCTCGGCGCGATGCAGGGACGAGGGGGAGCGAAGTCGTTCTCCAAGGACCGCTACTTCCAGGACGATGTGCTGGCCGAGGACAAGTTGGTGCCCGAGGGCATCGAAGGTCGCGTCCCGTACCGCGGACCGTTGAACCAGGTCATCCACCAGCTCACCGGTGGTCTGCGCGCTGCGATGGGGTACACCGGGTCCACCTCGATCGAGGACCTGCAGAACGCCCAGTTCGTGCAGATCACTGCGGCCGGGCTCAAGGAGAGCCACCCGCACGACATCACGATGACCGCAGAGGCCCCGAACTACACCACCCGATAGTCGCTTCGGCCTATCCTCGGCCGACTCGATTCGCTCTCGAAGTAGAAAGGTGCGCGCGTGCGCGACCTCGTTGAAATCGGCATGGGCAGAGAAGCCCGCCGCACCTACCAGTTGGACGACATCGACATCGTGCCGTCCCGTCGTACCCGGTCGTCGAAGGAGGTGTCGACGGCATGGCAGCTCGACGCGTACCGCTTCGACATTCCCGTTCTGGCGCATCCGACCGATGCTCTGGTCTCGCCCGAGTTCGCCATCGAGCTGGGTCGCCAGGGTGGGCTGGGGGTCATCAACGGTGAGGGACTGTGGGCGCGCCACTCGGACGTGCAGGCCAAGCTCGATCAGCTGATCCACATCGCCGAGACCGATCTCGATCCCGACGCCCCGATCGCCTTTCTGCAGGAACTGCACTCCGCGCCGATTCGGCCGGATCTGCTGGCAGCAGCGGTCGGTCAGGTCCGTGACTCCGGGGTGACCGTCGCCGTTCGGGTGAGCCCGCAGAACGCTCGCTCGCTCACGCCTGCCCTCGTGGCATCGGGCCTGGATCTGCTGGTCATCCAGGGCACGATCATCTCCGCCGAGCACGTTGCTCACGGTGAGGACGAGCCGCTGAACCTCAAGACCTTCATCGCGGAGCTCGATGTTCCCGTCATCGCCGGCGGCGTGAGCGATCACCGCACCGCACTGCACCTGATGCGCACCGGCGCGGCAGGCGTCATCGTCGGGTACGGCTCGGTCGAAGGTGGCACGACCACCGGTGAGGTGCTCGGTATCGGCGTTCCGATGGCCACCGCCATCGCCGATGCGGCCGCAGCACGTCGGGACTACCTGGACGAAACCGGCGGGCGCTACGTGCACGTCATCGCCGACGGCGACATCACCACCTCCGGTGCCCTCGCCAAGGCCATCGCCTGCGGGGCCGATGCTGCGGTTCTCGGTGCGCCGCTCGCCGTCGCCGCGGAGGCTCCCGGTGGAGGTTGGTACTGGCCGTCCGCCGCGGCGCACCCGTCCATGCCTCGCGGCGCGCTGCTGCCGATGTCGGCGGGGGAGCGTCCGAGCCTGGACCAGGTGCTCAACGGACCGTCGCGTGAGTCGTACGGCTCGATCAACCTCGTCGGCGGACTGCGTCGGTCGATGGCGAAGTCCGGGTACTCCGATCTCAAGGAATTCCAGAAGGTGGGCCTGAACGTCAGGGCTTGATCGAGACTGCTCCAGCAGGGCGCGCACTCCTTTCACACAGGGGTGCGCGCCCTTTCTGCTGCATGTCGTCCACGTAAGTCGACCCTGTGTTGGTGATACCTCTCGTAACAGCTAGAATCGTTTGTGGCGGTAGTCACATGGGGGTGTGCATACTGTTCGACAGCATCGGATGTAGCGGAGGTCACCATGGGTTCAGCTGTTCGCGCAACGGATTACGACGTCTTGATCGTCGGTTCGGGCTTCGGCGGGAGCGTCACCGCGCTTCGGTTGGTGGAGAAGGGATACCGCGTCGGCATCCTGGAAGCCGGACAACGCTTCGAGGACAAGGACTTCGCGAAGAACAGTTGGGATCTCAAGCGCTTCCTGTGGGCACCGAAGCTCGGCCTCTACGGCATCCAGCGCGTGCACCTGCTGCGCGACTGCCTCATCCTCGCCGGTGCCGGAGTCGGCGGCGGCTCGCTGAACTACGCGAACACCCTCTACAAGCCCCAGGCTCCGTTCTTCGAGGACAAGCAGTGGTCGCACATCACCGACTGGAGCAGTGAGCTCTCGCCGTTCTACGACCAGGCCACCCGCATGCTCGGCGTCGTCCGCAACCCGCACATGACCCCCGCCGACGAGGTGATGAAGTCGGTTGCCGAGGACATGGGCGTCGCCGATACCTTCATCCAGACGCCGGTGGGAGTGTTCTTCGGGGAAGAACCCGGCAAGACCGTCCCGGATCCGTACTTCGGCGGTGCAGGCCCCGAGCGCACCGGATGTATCGAATGCGGCGAGTGCATGACCGGTTGCCGCCACGGAGCCAAGAACACCCTGCTGAAGAACTACCTCGGCCTGGCCGAGCGCGCAGGAGCCGAGATCGTGCCGATGACGACCGTCACCGGTCTCGTTCCCCGATCCGACGGCACCTGGGACGTCGACACCGAACGAACCGGCGCTCGGCTGCGCAAGGGGCGCAAGACCTACAGTGCGGCCAACGTGGTTCTCGCCGCAGGCACCTGGGGTACGCAGAACCTGCTGCACAAGATGAAGGACACGGGCGCGCTGCCCCGTCTGTCCGACACACTCGGGGAACTGACGCGCACCAACTCCGAGTCGATCGTCGGGGCCGCGAAGTTGGCGGTCGATCCGAACATGGACCTCACTCGCGGAGTCGCGATCACGTCCTCGTTCCACCCCAGCCCCAACACCCACATCGAACCGTGCCGATACGGCAAGGGCTCGAACGCGATGGGCATGCTGCAGACACTGATGACCGACGGCGGCGGAAAGATTCCCCGGTGGCTCAAGTTCGTGTTCGCGCTGATCGCGCACCCGATTCAGTTCCTGCGCGTGGTCAACGTTCGGCACTGGAGCGAGCGCACCATCATCGCGCTGGTGATGCAGAACCTCGACAACTCGATCACCACGTTCACCAAGCGTGGTCCCTTCGGCCGCAAGATCTCGAGCAAGCAGGGGCACGGTGAGCCCAACCCGACGTGGATCCCCGAGGGCAACGACGCCACCCGACGCATCGCGAAGAAGATCGGTGGTGTTGCAGGCGGTACGTGGGGAGAGTTGTTCAACATTCCGCTCACGGCCCACTTCCTCGGTGGATGTGCGATCGCCTCGGATTCCGAGCACGGCGTCATCGATCCGTACCACCGCGTCCACGGCTACCCGACGCTCAGCGTGGTCGACGGGGCTGCCGTGTCGGCCAACCTCGGAGTGAACCCGTCGCTGACGATCAGCGCGCAGGCCGAGCGTTCCGCCGCGCTGTGGCCGAACAAGGGCGAGCTGGATCTCCGTCCGGCACAGGGGCTGCCGTACCAGCGTCTCGACCCGATCGCCCCGAACTCTCCGGTCGTCCCGGTGGATGCTCCGGGTGGTCTGCGACTGCCGATCGTCGAGATCCGGTCCGGCTCCTCGGCGATGCCCGTCGAGCGTTCGGGTGTTGCGTGAGCGCTACACCTGGCCCACTAGACTGACCCGGTGACCGACTCCTCTGCACACGATCCCGCACACGCACGCCCGGTTCTCGTCGTCGATTTCGGCGCCCAGTACGCGCAGTTGATCGCCCGCCGTGTGCGCGAGGCCAATGTGTACTCCGAGGTGATCTCGCATACCGCGACCGCCGAGGAGATCGCGGCGAAGGACCCTGTCGCGCTTGTGCTTTCCGGCGGACCCTCCAGCGTCTACGCCGAGGGTGCGCCGGAGCTCGATTCCGCGCTCCTCGACCTCGGCATCCCCGTGTTCGGCATCTGCTACGGATTCCAGGCCATGGCCCAGGCCCTCGGCGGAACCGTCGAACACACCGGAACGCGGGAGTACGGGCGCACCCAACTCAGCGTGGACGGCGGTCGTCTGCACGACGGTCTGCCCGCCACGCAGCCGGTCTGGATGAGTCACGGTGACGCCGTCACCGCGGCCCCGGAGGGCTTCACCGTCACCGCAACCAGCGCGGGCGCGCCGGTCGCTGCCTTCGAGAACGAGGGCAAGCGCATGGCGGGCGTGCAGTATCACCCTGAGGTTCTGCACTCCCCGCACGGGCAGCAGGTGCTCAGCCGGTTCCTGCACGAGACGGCGGGTATCGCCCCGGACTGGACTGCAGCCAACATCGCCGACGCACTGGTCGACGCAGTGCAGGAGCAGGTGGGCCCAACGGGCAAGGCCATCTGTGGCCTCTCGGGCGGCGTCGACTCCGCGGTTGCGGCGGCACTGGTGCAGCGGGCGATCGGTGACCGGCTGACCTGTGTCTTCGTCGACCACGGACTGCTGCGCGCCGGCGAGCGTGAGCAGGTGCAGCAGGATTTCGTCGCCGCGACGGGTGCAAAGTTGGTCACCGTCGATGCGGTCGATACCTTCCTCGGCGCGCTCGAGGGCGTCTCCGACCCGGAGGAGAAGCGCAAGATCATCGGCCGCGAGTTCATCCGGAGCTTCGAAGGCGCTGTGGCCGAGGTGCTGGGCGAGAACGCCGAGCACGGCGATGCGGTCGAGTTCCTGGTGCAGGGCACGTTGTACCCGGACGTCGTCGAGTCCGGTGGCGGGTCCGGTACCGCGAACATCAAGAGTCACCACAACGTCGGCGGGCTGCCGGACGATTTGCAGTTCGCCCTGGTCGAGCCGCTTCGTGCACTGTTCAAGGACGAGGTGCGTGCGGTCGGGCGAGAATTGGGATTGCCCGAGGACATCGTCGGCAGGCAGCCGTTCCCTGGACCCGGTCTGGCGATTCGCATCGTCGGTGAGATCACCCGCGACCGTCTGAACACGCTCCGTCATGCCGATTCGATTGTCCGCGAAGAACTTACGGTAGCGGGCTTGGATCAGCAGATCTGGCAGTGCCCGGTGGTGCTCTTGGCCGACGTGCGCAGTGTCGGAGTGCAGGGCGACGGCCGTACCTACGGCCATCCGATCGTGCTGCGTCCGGTCTCGAGCGAGGACGCGATGACTGCGGACTGGACTCGTTTGCCGTACGACGTGCTGGAAACGATTTCGACTCGGGTGACCAACGAGGTTCCGGAGGTCAACCGAGTCGTTCTCGACGTCACGAGCAAGCCGCCGGGCACCATCGAGTGGGAGTAGCGGACTCAGCTCTTTCTGCTGGGGCCCAGTAGTAGCGCGAAGCCGACTACCACCGCGGCGACGACGAACACCCAGCGGAACTGAACGTCGCCGAGTGCCGCGATTGCTCCCTGGCCGATGAGGGCTGCGACCGAGACGACCATGGCGGCCAGCCCGGCGAGGAGCAGCAGCGCCGAGGGGCCGCGTCGGCTCGACGTGCGATCCTCGGTGGCGGAGTCGTCGTAGTCGCGGCCGACACGGTCGGTCTTGTTCTTCTTCACTGGTTCCCCACTTTCAGTTCGCCGAGTGCCAGATCCCCCACGATCGTCAGTACCGGATCGTCGCTGCTCGTTCCCGGACCGAACCTCGAGTCGGTAGGGCACGAACCCAACGCCGCCTCGCACTGCACGATCACGTTCATCGAATCGGGCACGGTCACCGATGCACTGCCCAGCGCCACATCGATCTCTACGGTCCGGTCCTCGGTGAGGTCGAGGCCCGTGAGGTCGAGGTCCAGCTCACCCATACCGACGTCGTAGGTGGCGTCGAGATCGGCAACGGTGATCGGTGCGATGCGCTGCGTTCCCGACGCACTGTTGCCCACGTCCATCGGACCGACCGCTGACGCCAGGACGACGAAGCCGGCCAGGGGTGCCGCGACCACCAGCAATCCGTAGCCCTTGCGCAGGAATGCGCCGAGCAGGAGTCCCACCGAGATGACCGCGAGCGCGACGGCTCCGACGCGGCCCGCCGAGGCCCAGTCTCCGCCGGTTGCGGCACCTACCGCCGCGGTGATGCCGGCAGCGAGCAGAGCCAGGCCGAGAAAGCTTGCCGTCCAACGTGATCGACGCTTGCGTTCGATCGCCGCAGGCGGGAATATGCCTGCCGGTTCGGGAAGATCCCAGGCGAACGGTGCCACACCGAGTGGGTCCCACGACGGGGGAGTCACGGTGGGCATATCGGTCGGCGTGTCGTTCGGCTTCTCGGCGAATGCGGTCGTCTTGCTCAGGTTCACGGTGTGCGCGTCGGCGTCGGCTTCGGTGTGCTCGAGCGGCTTCGGTGTCGGAACGTAGCTCTTGGGCAGAGTCGTGTACGGGGTGTAGCTCTGGTGTTGGAACTGCGGCGGACGATACTGCGCGGCCGTCCACTGCTCGGCCGACGTGCTGGGAGATCCGAACGGTCTCGGGGCGTATCGGTTGCGGGAGAACTCCGGCGTTCGCATGTACGGCGGCGGCTCCGGGCACCGTTGGTGCAGCAACCACAGTCCGCCGAGCATCGCCACCAGAGAGATCAGCCCCGAACCCCCGAGTCCGACGCCCACCGGGCCGATCGTCGACACCGCAATGACCAATGCCACCGCCACGACCACCATCTTGGTCGTCGAATCGGAGCTGTTGCCACGCCCGACCAGCGACTCCGCGCCCGACGCGGTGTCACCGGCGCGGTTGAGGACAAGCCACCCCGCCAGATACAGCACGATGCCGGTACCGCCGAACAAGGTGGAGACGACGAACGCGATCCGAATCAGAACGGGGTCGACGTCGTAGCGATAGCCGATACCGGCCGCAACACCCGCCACATGCCCGCGTTGCGGCAAGCGGTGCGGACGGGTGCGCCACATCTGCTGAAGTTGATCCGAGACGGTCACGTTGCTCATGACAACCATCGTGGCCGCCACGAGCACCGAACACATCAGGGATACCCCTGATCTTCATCCCCGAAATCGGGTCCACCTCGCCGGATCCGCGAAACATCAGGGCGAACCCTGATGCGATCACCACCGCATCCGTGCCAGGATCGAAGGCGTGCACCCTGTCGACAATCCACCCGTCGACGCCGCCCGGAACACACCGTCCCCGGCAGGCGACGCGACGGCTACCCATGGCACGCCGACCGCTGTCCCCGTCGCTCCCGTTGTCCCTGTCACTCCTGCTTTTCCTGTCGCTTCTGCAGGCTCCGCTCCTGCTTTTCCTGTCACTCCTGCAGGCTCCGCTCCTGCCCCCTTCCAACGCCGCGGCGGCGGACGCATCGTCGGCGGCGTGGCAGGCGGGCTCGCCGACCATCTCGGCATCGACGTGTTCAAGATTCGGGTGGCGTTCGCGCTGCTCGCCGCGTCCGCCGGTGCCGGCATCGCCGCATACGGATTGATCTGGATGTTCACGCCCGCGGGCGAGGACACCGCGCATCCGAGTGCCGCCGAACGCCAGCGTGCGCTCGGGTTGGCTGCTATCGGTCTCGGCCTCGCCGTCGGTCTCGCCTGGCTTCTCAGCGGTACCGCTGCTTCGGTCATCGTGCCGGTCATCGTCGTGGTGATCGGTGCGGCCCTGGTCTGGCGCGAGTTCGACTCCGAGGGACCGCGAACAGCTGTGGGTCTGCCCAAGCATCCGACCGTGTTGAGTTGGGCGAGGGTCGTCGGCGGAGCGACGTTGATCGTGCTCGGCCTCGCCGTGGTGGTGCTCGCCCGCGTCGATCTGGCCGCACTGCGCTCGTCGCTGCTGGCGGTGGTGGTCACTCTCGTCGGCGTCGGCCTGCTGACGGTTCCCATCTGGTTGCGCACCTGGCGCGCGCTCGGTGCCGAGCGGTCTGCACGCATCCGCAACGACGAACGCGAGGAAATCGCGTCGCACCTGCACGATTCGGTGCTGCAGACACTGGCGCTGATCCAGAAGCAGTCCGACCAGCCGCAGGAGGTGATGCGGTTGGCGCGGGGGCAGGAGCGTGAACTACGCAAATGGCTCTTCGACGGCGGCGACACCGACAACTCCAGCTTGGCCGACGCGCTCAAGACCATCTCCGGGGAGGTCGAGGATCAGCACGGCGTGACGGTTCGACCCATCACAGTCGGTGACGTACACCTACTGCCCGACGACGTCGAGTCAGGCCTGTCCCGCGAGAGCTTCACCGCGCTACTGGGTGCCACGCGAGAGTCTCTTGTCAACGCGGCCAAGCACTCCGGTGAGACCAATATCGATCTGTTCGCCGAAACCGAACCGGAACAGGTCAGCGTCTTCGTCCGCGATCGCGGTACCGGGTTCGACGAATCCGAGGTACCCGAGGATCGACAGGGACTGGCGAAGTCCATTCGGGGACGCATCGAGCGCCGCGGTGGCACGGTGCAGGTACGGTCGACCGTCGGCAAGGGAACCGAAGTGCGAATCTTCATGCCCCGCAACGGCGCCTCCGTCACCACCGAATCTTCCGAATCCACCCAGCAGGAGCAGCCGACGTGACCGAACCTTTCCGCGTTTTCCTGGTCGACGATCATGCGGTGTTCCGTTCCGGTGTGCGAGCCGAACTCGCTCGCGAGGCGGACATCGACGTCGTCGGGGAAGCCGGAGGCGTCGCCGAGGCGGTCTCGGGCATCGACTCGACGAAGCCGGACGTGGTGTTGCTCGACGTGCACATGCCCGACGGCGGCGGCGTGGCCGTGTTGAACCGCATCTCCGAGGGGCCGGTATGTCTCGCCCTGAGTGTGTCCGACGCCGCCGAGGACGTCATCGCCGTCATCCGTGCCGGGGCGAGGGGATACGTCACCAAGACGATCTCCGGCTCTGAGCTCGCCGACGGTGTTCGACGCGTCGCCGGGGGAGATGCCGTCTTCAGCCCCCGACTGGCCGGGTTCGTCCTCGATTCGTTCACCGGTCGCAGCGCCGCCCCGGAGCCCCCGCTGGATCCGGAACTCGATTCGCTCACGCCCCGTGAACTCGAGGTGTTGCGGTTGCTGGCGCGCGGATACACCTATCGCGAGATTGCCGAGGATCTGTTCATCTCCGTCAAGACCGTCGAGACGCATGCCTCGAACGTTCTACGAAAGACTCAGCAGTCCAACAGGAATGCGCTCACCCGATGGGCGCACAAGCGTCGAATCGACTAGGGGACCTACGTCGATCGGAGAAGTGTCGCCAGGATCGTCGCGTGACGGATCAGGAACGTGTGCTCGTCGAGCTTCTTGCGTCGGAGCCACCCGGTCACTTCGCTGTTGTGTTTGCTGGCGTTGCAGGAGGGGCAGGCCGGCACGACGTTGTCGAGTGTGTACCGGCCACCGCGAGAGACCGGCGTGATGCAGTCGCGTTGCAGCGGCGCACTCGTCGCGCGACAGTAGGCGCACCCTCCCCAGGCGTCGAGAAGTTCCGCCCACTGGGAGGCGGTGAGGTCGTTGTCCACTCGGGCGAGCCGTCGTCGCCGTCGTTTCGTGTAGCGCGCCCGCGTTGCCTTCGGCAGCTCAGCGGCGGGGAGCTTGCGGCGAGGGTGCACAACGGCGCCGATACTTCGGCCGCGGCAGCACTTCCGTGTTTTGCCTCCGCGCGCCGAAATTCACACCGTTGCCGAGTATCGCCGGATGATGAGCATGGCAGACGACACGGGCCACACCGGCCCGGACGCACAGTGCTTGACCTTCGACCAACGCGAAGCCTCAGGATTTCACCATGACTGATTCGGAAGAAGAATTCCTGACCATCGGTGCGTTCGCTCGCTCGAGCGGCCTGACCCCCAGCGCCCTGCGGTTCTACGACGACTGCGCACTGCTCGTCCCGGCCTTCATCGACGCCAAGTCCGGCTATCGCTACTACACCCGAGCACAAGCGAAGCGGGCGAACATCATTCGGCAACTTCGGGAGATCGGTATGTCGCTCGACAAGGTGGCCTCTGCCCTCGACGGCGACGGAGCTGCAGCGGTCGACATCGTGGATCGGCACGTCGACGAGCTCGCCGCACGGGCGCGGGCAGCAGCCGAGGCCGCAGTGTCCATCCGCCGGTTGTTCGACGAAAAATACTGCACAGCAACGGTATCTGCCGCCGAGTTCGCGTCGGCGGTGGAACAGGTCGCGTCTGCGGCCGGGACCAGCGAGGAGTTTCCGGTGCTGCGGGGCGTGCTGGTCGAGGTGGACGGTGGCACTGTCACCCTCACTGCGACCGATCGGTATCGACTGTCCACCCGAAGTCTCGTTGCGCAGTGCTCGGCCGGCACCTCTTGGTCTCGAGTTGCGGCGATCGGCTCACTCGGGACGGTGACTACAACTGGCACTCTCGCGCTGACAGCAACCGACGACTCGATGGTGATCGACTCCGACGGTGCTCGGGCTGCGGTGGATCCGGTCGACGGCGAATTCCCCGACTGGCGGACGATCATGGATGGCTTGGCTCCGACCGTGACCAGGGTTGTGCTGCAACGAGATTTCGTTCCGCTCGGCGGCGGCACCCTTCGGATCGAGGCCGGGCCGAACGGCGTCCGGGTCGATGGTGTTGCGGTCCCCGCACAGGTGACCGGTTCGGAGAGCGTGGTGTTCTTCGACGCGGCCGTTCTGCAGGCGGCCGTTGCGTCGGCTGTCGGGCCCGACCTGATGCTCGATATCGCTGCACCGGATCACTCGATGCTCGTGCGTTCCGCGGTCGACGGCGCTCTGACGACACTGGTGATGCCGGTTCTCGGCTGATCGAGTGCTTCCTGTCGTCGAAAGTCGGCGAAGTGTCGACTTTCGATGACTGGGTATCGGCTCCCACACTCGATACCGTCGACGGTATGGACGACAAGATGCTCGGGGAGACGCCACCGGCGGTGCTGTGGTTCTCCCGCGGCGATCGGCTCTTCCTGATCGTCGGTGCCGTGATGATCGGTGGGTTGCTGGGATTCGCGGTGCCGTACGTGGCGGAGTGGGGAGCGTCGCTCACCTGGATACCGTTCCAGGGTCCGTTGGAATTGATCGCGTCGTGGTCGCAGTGGTGGGTGCGGTACGTCTGCATCGGGGTGGGGGTACTGCTCGGGCTGGCGTTGGTGGTCGCCGTGTTCTACGACACTGCCCGGGTGGCGGTGTCCGAGGCAGTCGTACGCATCACCGAGAAGGGCGAGACCGTCACCGTGTCCAGATCACAGGTAGGCACCGTGTTCGTCGACGGCAAGGAACTGGTGTTGCTCGACGCGGCGTCGCGTCAGCTGGTGCGGGTGCCGAGCGAGGAGAAGCGTGAGGCGATCGAGACGGTATTCGAGCAGCGGGGCTACTCGGTTGCGCCCGGTGATCCCTACGACGATCTCTATCACCTGTGGGTGCCCGAGACCCCGGGTCTGGCACCGGAGGTGAATGCGGTGCTCAGGGCTCGGGACATGGCACTGAAGAAGAAGGCGGGTGCCGATGCACGCGAATTGCGTTCGGAGCTGGACAGACTCGGCGTGGTGGTGCGCGACAAGAAGACCAGCCAGTACTGGCGCCCCCTGGTCAGATCATGACTGTGCTGCGACGGCATCGAGAACGCGCATGGGATGTCGCCGCCATCGTGTTCGCGCTGTTGCTGGTGTTGTCGGTAGCCGCAGGCACCGAGGGTATGACCACCACCCGAACGGTCGTCTCGATCGTCGTGGGCGTTCTCGGTGCCGTGCTGTTGTGGTGGCGTCGCCGGTGGCCGATCGAGCTTGCGGTGGCGCTGGCGCTGTGTGCTGTTCTCACCGATGCAGTGGGTGGGGCCGAACTGGTGGCCGTTTTCACGGTGGCTTCTCGAAAGTCGTGGCGGGTCACCACCGCGGTGGTGGTTCTGCACGTGCTGGCGTCGATGATCTGGACGACCGTGTGGGCCGAGCTGTCGATTCTCTACGTCGCGATGACAAGTCTCGCCTTTCTGAGCATCCCGGCGGCATGGGGCATCGTCGTCAAATCGCGTCGCGAGGTGATCGATTCGCTACGTGAGCGGGCCGAACGAGCAGA
The DNA here is from genome assembly GCF_003688915.1 of Rhodococcus sp. SBT000017. Classification (NCBI taxonomy): domain Bacteria; kingdom Bacillati; phylum Actinomycetota; class Actinomycetes; order Mycobacteriales; family Nocardiaceae; genus Rhodococcus; species Rhodococcus sp. SBT000017. The sequence goes on along the minus strand of NZ_REFU01000001.1, from coordinate 1,720,539 downwards.
GTCGGAATCGAACCTGCGAGCCGAGACAGTTCGCGGACTCGAACGTGAGCGGATCGCGCGGGAGATGCATGATGCTCTCGCACATCGGATCTCGTTGGTCAGTCTCCATGCGGGTGCGCTCGAGGTCCGGCCGGATGTCGGTGCGCGGGAGGTCGAAGCACTCGCGTCGACCATCAGATCCAATGCGCACGGTGCCCTGGAGGATCTGCGCGAGATACTGGGAGTACTTCGATCGGGCGACGTGAGTGTTCCGCGTCCACAACCGGGTGTGGACGATATAGCTGCGCTGATCGAGGATTCGGAGAAAGCCGGTACGCAGGTGACGTTCGTCGACGAGATGCCCGCGAACCTCACGCTGCCTGCCTCGGCCTCTCGCACCGTTCACCGTGTCATTCAGGAGGGGCTCACCAACGCGAGAAAGCATGCGCCGGGTGTGCCGGTTCGCTGCGGAATTGCTCCGACGGGCAGCGAGATCAGGGTGTGGCTCGAAAACGGTATCAGTGCAGAGAGATTCGCGACAGTGCCCGGTTCTCGCTCGGGGATGATCGGCCTCACCGAGCGAATCGAGCTGGCAGGCGGACGAATCGAGTACGGTATCGCCCGTAGTAGCGTCGGAGTGGTCTACCGTTTGGAAGCGTGGTTACCGTGCCCGAACTGACCGATGATCCCGAGGCAGCCGATGTGCTCGAGGTGTTGCTGGTCGACGACGACGCGTTGGTGCGGGCGGGACTGTCTCTCATCTTGAGTTCGGATCCGGGTATCACAGTGGTCGGCGAGGCGTCGGACGGGCGCAGCGGTATGGAGGCAGTGCACACGCTGGCTCCCGATGTGGTTCTGATGGATGTTCGGATGCCTGTCCTGGATGGTCTGGCCGCCACCGAAATGCTTCGAGCGGAGGGTTTTTCAGCGGCAATCGTAGTGCTGACCACCTTCGACACCGACGAATATCTGCTGCGGGCTCTGCGGGCGGGCGCAAACGGGTTCTTGCTGAAGGACACTCCGCCGCGGGACATCATCGACGCGGTGCATCGCGTCGGAACCGGAGAGTCGATGCTGTCGCCTACAGCCGTCGGACGCTTGGTTGCGCACTGGCGCGAGCAGGATGCCCGATCGCACGATTCTGCCACCGAACGTGCACGGGCGCTGCTCGATGCGCTGACCGATCGTGAACGTGAGGTGGCCGTTGCCGTCGGATCGGGAAAGTCCAACGCGGAGATCAGTGCTGAGCTGTACATGAGTGTGGCGACCGTGAAGACCTATGTCTCACGAATCCTCACGAAACTGGAGTGCAGCAACAGGGTTCAGATCGCGATCATCGTGCACGAGGCGCGTTGACGGGGTCGATCACCAATTCGGTGGCGGCGTCGAGTACCTGCCTGCGGGTGAAGCCGGGATGGTCGGCGTCGAGCAGTCGGCTGCCGATTGCGACACAGAACGCAATCAGGCACCGAGCTTCGAGCTCGACTCCCTTGGTACCGTTGCCCGCGAACGACTTGCGCAGCAACTCCATTCGTCGGTTGTCGACCTCTCGCAGCCGTTCGGCGACGCCCGAGTCTCGGCGCGCCCATTCGCGTACCGCCATGTCCGTCGGTAGGCGTTCGCCGTCGAATGTGAGGTGGCCGGCGAGGACGGCCCGGTCCGCCGGATCTCCGCCGGCTTGTTCGACGGCAGCGAGTACCTCGTCGACGCTGTCAGTGCGCCACCGGTCGAGCATGGCGTCGAGGAGGGCGGCTCTGTCCGAGAAGTGGCCGTAGAAGCCGCCTTTGGTCACTCCGATGCGTGTGGCAAGGACTTCCACGCGGACTGCATCGGGACCGCCTTCGACGAGGAGTGCCAAGCCCTCCTCGATCCACCTGTCACGTGGGGTGCGTGCGCGAGGCAAGGTGCCCTCCTGAGCGTCGACAGTTTTATCTATACGGCACCGTATAAAAGAGATACGATCACGTTGTACGTCACCGTATACCTGAGGGGAGTCGAGTGTGTCGAAGTCTGACGAGCATGACCGGTACCGGGTGAAGAGCCTGGTCGGATTCGATGAGATGGCAGAGGGTGTACTCGCCCGCTCGACCATGCACGCGGACTACGTCGACCACTTCTTCGTGGACGTCGATACCGCGGCCGCGCCGGAACGGTACGCGAGAGTCATGTTCGGCGATGTTCCTTCCGTTGCCGAACGATTCATTTGGCAGGGTTTGTTGCAGTTGAGGCTGATCGCAGGGCCGACTCCGACGTCGGTCGCGGGATGGCGCATCGCAGAAACTACTCCGCGGTGGATTCGACTGGAAAACCGATCACATTCTCTGACTGTGCATCTGGTGATCCACGCAGCAGACGGGCGGCTCGAATTGACGACCTTCGTTCGATACGACCGCAGTCTCGGGAGGTGGGCGTGGGTACCGCTGTCCGCCGTGCACCGCAGGCTTGCGCCATCGGTGCTCACCGACGCCATCGCGCGACTCGACGGTCGGGTCACATCACAAGCATGATCACCAGAACGACAGCGACCACGACGGCGAGCACGAGTGCTGCGAGGATCGCGGTCGACGGAATCGACGTTCGGTCACCGATGACGTCCTCGATGCGCATCAGGACGTCGTCGATCGGGTTCTTCTTCTTTTTCGGCAGATCGAACGGCGGTGGCGAATACGTCGACGGAACCGGGTTGGCTTGGCTCTCACCGGGTTGCACGGCCGGCAAGCCCGCGATGGTTCTTCCGAACTCTCGCGACGGACGGCGAGATTCGGAGACCGGTGTCGAGCGCCTCGCCCACGCCGGGACCACGCCGTCCACAGACGTCAGAGGCACCCCGCGCAGCTGAGCTATGGTGCCGCGCTTGCTGATCGCGGCGACGATGATCTCGTCGCGGGCCTGCGCCATGGTGGGCCGTCGGGCAGGATCGGGCTCGAGCATGTGCAGCAACGGGCCCGTGAGATCGCCGCTGCGGGTGGGAGCGATGATCTGCCCCTTGGCAACTCGGTGCAGCAGTGCGATCGAATCGTGATCGATGTCGAACGGCGGCTTGCCTTCGATGGCCGTGTACAGCGTTGCGCCGAGGGAGAACACGTCGCTGGCTGCGGTGGGATCCTGTCCGCGCGCGACCTCGGGTGCGAAATATGCCGGGGTTCCGGTGATCACGCTGTCGTCGGCTGCTTCGACGTCGCCCTTGGCGCGGGAGATGCCGAAGTCGCTGATCTTGACGATGCCCAGATCCTTGCCGCGATCGGCGATCAGAATGTTGCCCGGCTTGATGTCTCGGTGCACGATCCCGGCCTCGTGCGCCTCGGTCAGGGCATCGGCGATCTGTGCACCGATCTGAGCGACCTCGAACGGTGGTAGCGAATCGGTGGTGCCGAGTGCCTGCGCGAGACTCCGCGAGGACAGATATTCCATGACCAACCACGGCTCACCGTCGACGAGAGCGACGTCGTGCATCGCGATGGCGTGGGGGCTGGAGAGTCGGGCAGCGATGCGGCCTTCACGCATGGCCCGGTTGCGTACTTCCACGGCCTGCTGTGGAGTCAACCGAGTGGTGGACGTGACCTGTTTGACGGCCACTTGACGGTGCAGAAGCGTGTCGGTGGCGAGCCATACCGCGCCCATGCCTCCTCCGCCGAGTTTGCCGGCCAGGCGGTATCTGCCTGCCAGGAGGTAGTCGGGCCCGACGCCCCGTCGAACACGCTGCTGATCCGTCACGTCCACAGGTTAGTTGACGATGGCGGGACGTGCCTGCAGCCGCAGAACGGAGGCATCTACCAGGGGCTTCGGCATCACCTTGACGAGTTGCCGTCCGAGCGGCTTTACTGAGCGCAGATCGAAATTGTGTTCGAATACGCCACTTCCCGCGTTCGTCGAACACCGAAGTTTCGGGTCGATTTTCTACGCCGCGAAGGGGAGTGACATGACTGTACCGGGAGCTTCCGTCACGCCGGATGTGCTCGACGGGTTGTCGCTGCCGGAGCGCGTGGCGTTGCTGCGTAGCCGGATGGCTGCCGTACCTTCTCGGGGCGAAACGGCGTCGGTGCGCATCGAGAATTCGGACCCCGTCGAGCCCATGCACCCGGAACCGTCGACGCAGCGTCCAACCCGTCAACGACCCGTTCTTCCAGTGCCGTCTGCGCTGATCGAGGTGCTGCCGCACGGTGGACTGGTGCGTGGAACGGTGGCCTCGGTGTCCGGTGCCGGCTCGCTCCTGATCGGGTTGGTGGCTGCGGTGACCGGTGCCGGTGGGCATGTCGCCGTCATCGGGCAGCCCCGTTTCGGGATTCTGGCCGCGGTGGAGATGGGCGCACAGTTGAGCAAGCTGGCTCTGATTCCCGATCCCGGTCCCGACCCGGTGGAAGTGGCGGCCATTCTGCTCGACGGTGTCGACCTCGTGGTACTCGGTCTCGGCGGTCTGTCGGTATCGCCCACCCGGGCCAGGGCCGTGGTGGCCAGAGCGCGGAGCAAGGGGTCGACGCTGCTGGTGACCGATGGGCACTGGGACGGGGCAGAGCTACGACTGGACGCGTCGGTGCACGGATACGACGGCCTCGGTACGGGCCGGGAACTGGGCCGCGGCCGACTGCGCGGCGTCCGATTGTCGGTGTGCGCTCGCGGCAAGGCGATGCGGCCCCGCACCGTTCGACTCGACCTGCGTTCGGAGAACGGTCGCATCGAGTGGCATACCGAGAAGCGCGAGCAGAATTCATTGTCGATCGCGGTCTCGACATGAGCATCGACCGTTCCAGCCGTGTTCTTGCCAGCCGTGTTCTTGCACTGTGGTGTCCCGATTGGCCCGCTGTTGCAGCAGCGGCTCAGGCCGATCTGCCTGCGACGCATCCGGTGGTCGTCACCTCGGCCAATCGGGTCGTTGCCTGCTCGGCGACGGCACGGGCGTCGGGTATCAAGCGCGGCCTGCGCCGTCGGGAAGCGCAGGCGCGGTGCCCGGATGTGCATGTCGCTCTTGCCGATACCGATCGTGATGCGCGACTGTTCGAGCCCGTGGTCTCGGCCGTCGCCGCCATCGCGCCGGGGGTGGAAGTGCTCAGGCCGGGCCTGCTGGTTCTCTCTGCCCGCGGCGTCGGACGGTATTTCGGTACCGAGCATCGGGCTGCGGAACGGTTGATCGACGAAGCGTCGGCTGCTGGTGTGGAATGTCAGATCGGTATCGCCGACGAGCTGTCAACCGCGGTCGTCGCCGCGCGGTATGCGCAGGTGGTGCCGCGCGGCGGGGGTGCAGGCTTTCTCGCGCCGTTGCCGGTGGCAGAACTCTCGGCGGAACCGAGCATGTCGGCTGCCGATCGGGGCGAGCTGGTGGATCTGTTGCGGCGCTTGGGTTTACGAACTATTGGTGACTTCGCGGCACTGTCTCCTGGGGATGTGGCGTCGCGCTTCGGTACCGATGCCGTGTTGGCGCATCGCAGTGCTCGAGGTGAGCCCGAACGTCCGCCGTCGGCCAGAGCCCTACCGCCGGACCTGGATGTGGAGTACCAGTGCGATCCGCCGATCGATCGGGTCGACGCAGCTGCGTTCGCCGGGCGCGGGTTGGCCGAGCAGTTGCACACCAAGCTCGCTGCCGCTGCCGTTGCGTGCACTCGTCTGCTGGTGCATGCCAGTACCGGTAACGGCGAGAATCTGTCGCGTATCTGGCGGTGCGCCGAGCCGTTGACGCCGGAGGGAACAGCCGACCGCGTGCGGTGGCAACTCGACGGCTGGATCACCGGGCGCAGCGAGAACAAGCCGACGTCCGCGATCACCGTGCTGCGGCTCGAACCGATCGAAGTGGTGGCCGCCGGTGAGCTGCAGCTGGGGTTGTGGGGCAGCGTCGGGGACGAGGACGAGAGGGCGCGTCGAGCGTTGGTGCGCGTGCAGGGTCTGCTCGGCGGCGAATCGGTGCTCGGTGGTGTGCTCAGCGGTGGCCGCGGGCCGGCCGAGCGGATCACGCTGCGTCCGCTCGGTGACGAGTTGGTGCCGATGTCCGATCCGTCGGATCCCTGGCCGGGACGGCTACCGGAGCCTGCTCCGGCGGCAGTGATCGAGACACGTCCGACGGTGACGCTGATGAATCGAGCGGGAACCGGAATCGGCGTCACCGATCGTGGTGTGTTCGATACGCCGCCGTCGCGACTGCGCTGGGGGACCAAGGAATGGGCACTGACGGGTCTGGCCGGACCGTGGCCGGTGGACGAGCGATGGTGGGACAGTGGCCATGCGTCGACGGGTCCGACGGCGCGAGCCCAGGTGGTGCTCGACGACGAAAGGGCCCTGCTGCTGGTGTTCGACGAGGGTCGATGGCGGGTGGAAGGAATCTACGAATAGTGGCACCGCTACATTCGAGGGAATGCAGATGATGTCGGAGACGGTCGACCTCGATGGCGTCGATATCGCGTATCGCTCGTTCACCCCGCAGGGGCAGGCGAACTCGAATTCGGCACCGGTGATGCTGGTGCACGGCATGGGCGGCGACAGCACGACCTGGGATCGGTTCACCCGTGCACTCACCGCGCAGGGCAGCCGGGTGATCACCGTCGATCTGCGCGGACACGGCAAGAGTGCGCACACGTCCACGTACGAGTTCGATTCCTTCGGGGCAGACCTGCTGGCGTTGATCGACCATCTCGGGCTGAACGAAGTCAATCTCGTCGGCCATTCCCTCGGCGGATACGCGGTCTCACTCGTCGCTCAGCGTCGCCCGCAGCTCGTCCGCCGTCTGGTCCTCGAAGAGCTCCCGATACCGATTCGGCCGGGGGACGCTCCGCCGACGCTGACCGGCAAGATGCCGTCGGTCACCGAACTCTGGCACGCAGCGACCAGCGTCGTTCTGCATCCCCGCGCGGTACTCGCCTTCGATCGCTCGATGACCACCACTGCTCTCGAACAGTTCCGTCGGCCGAATCCGCAGTGGTGGGAGTCGTTGGCCGACATCACTGCTCCGACGCTGGTGCTTCGGGGCGGTCCCGGCGGCATGGTCGATCCGATTCGGCTGGACGCGATGGTCGCCGAGATTCCGACCTGCCGCGTCGAGGCGTTTCGTACCGGACACAGCATCCATCGCGACGGATACTCGGCGTTCGAGGCCTCCGTTCTCCCGTTCCTGACGCACTAGGGTCTCGGACATGACTCTCGGTGCGCTGGATCGTCGGATGCTGGGTTGGTCGGCACTGTTCGTCGTATCCCAGGCCAACATTGCCCGACTGCTCGGCCCCGCAGCCCCGAAAGTGCTTGCCGTGCAGACGGCGTGGTCCGCTCAGCGTTATCGGCAGATCCTGGCGAGCATGGACGAGACCGAGATCGCTCGGTTCCGCAGCCACTATCTGCCCGACTTCGTGCATCCGGCGATATACGCCATCGCACTACGTGCAGGAGCGAGGAGCCTGGCGGAAAAGACCCCGCTGAGCCCTGCGGTGACGACGGCATTGGCCGTCGCGCCCGTGGCCTCCGCTGCCGGCGACTACATCGAGAACATCGTCGGATTGATACTGGTCGACAACCGCGAACAGATCACCGACACCGTCGTCCGTGCTACCACCGTGGTCAGCACCGTCAAATGGGTTCTGGCCATCGGCACTCTGACATACCTGAGTCAGGGATTCCTGCGGGCCTGGGGAAAGGCTCTGCTGCGCTGAACCTTGCGACAGCCCTACTCCTGCGCTCGGACCAACTCGTCCCCGAGCGGAGTGCGCACGTACAGCACCGATCGCCCCTGTCTGATGCGTCGTACCACCGCCGCCTCGCGTAGAACGCGAAGATGCTGACTGGCGGCACTGGGTGAGACGCCCAGTACGGCAGCAACTTCTCCGGTGGTGGTTGGCGCGTCGAGCAGCGCGAGAATCGTGGCTCGCTGGGTGCCGAGAAGATTCGACAGCGTTCGGTTCGGAGCTGTCCGTGCCACGTTCCACACTGCGCCGCGCCCGCGGGCCGGATACACCAGAGACGGAGCTCGCGTCGCGCTCGTCTGAGTGATCGCGCCGTGCACGAACACCGACGGAATCAGCGGAAGTCCACGTCCGTCGACGTCGACCCACACCTGGTGCTCGAGCCGATCGACCTACAGCACACCGTCGTCCCATCGAACTCGGGAATCGAGGTGCTCGAACATCTTTCGTGCCCCGAAGTGCGAGAGCTGTTGTGCTCGGTAGTCCACATCACCGTCCAGGACCGCCCGGATCCGGGCCCAGTCGGGTTGGAGGCACGTGGACCAATACTGGGAGAGCGCCTGGACTGTACGGGTGCGTACCGCTCGGGCCGGACCGATGAGGACCGCAGGAATCTCCGCGGAGAAGGCGGCGGCGATATCGCGTCGCATCTCCGCTGCCGGTGTCGCCCCGACAACGGCGATCTCGTCGTCGAAGGCCGGGGATTCGGTGGGCGGACGAGGAGCGAGAAAGTCCGGAATTCTGCCGTCGGGGGAGACCAACGCCGTCAGCATCTCGGTGTCACACTGCTTCCATGCCGGCAGGACGCGTCGACGCCACGGCTCGTGCAGACGGTGCCGATTCGGCGAGGTCCAGGCACGCAGGCTCAGGACCGTCTCGAACAGCGGCGAGACGGTCTACGAGGTATCCGCCAGGTCGGCGGCTCGGAGGTGAAGTGCGAGCATGTAGTCCCACACTAAATGATGGCGACCGGCAACCGTGCTCGATGTACTGGTTCACATGCCCATCGACTTCGCAGATCCATCGAACGGCGACACCTATTCCGGCCGCGAGGCCGACCCCTCCTGGGCTGCCGCAATCACCGATATCGTCGATCCGGTCGGCGGTCACGTTGTCGATCTCGGATGTGGTGGGGGTACCTATGCGCGTGCATGGCGGACGCTGGGAGCTCATGTCACAGCGATCGATTCGAGTGAACCGATCCTGGAGTCCGCCCGGCGATCGTCGCCCGCGGACGTCGCGTTCGAGTGTGCATCCGCCGAGCACACCGGCCTGCCTGACGGTCGAGCAGACATCGTGTTTGCTCGCGCGCTCGTCCATCATCTGCCCGATGCATCTGCCCTGGCAACAGAGATGTTTCGGTTACTGCGTCCGGGTGGTACCGCGATTGTTCAGGATCGGACGAGCGAGGACGCGACACTGGCAGGATCGCCGACAAATCCACGCGGATATCTTTTCGACGCGTTTCCCCGGTTGGCCGAGATCGAGGGTCGGCGACGACACAGCGTCGATGACGTGCAGGCCGCCTTGACGCGGGCAGGATTCACCGACGTTGCCACGCAACCACTCTCGGAAACTCGTCGCCGCTACGGAAATCGCGAGCAGTACCTGACAGAGATCGCCGGCAGAACCGGGCGCTCCATCCTGCACGAACTCTCCGACGTCGAACTCGCGGAGTTGGTCGAGTATCTGCGTGGTCGACTGGCCCCCGGTGAGTTGATCGAACGTGATCGCTGGACTCTGTGGACCGCCGTGGCCCCATGACGTGCACGTCACCAACTGGTGCCGGGGACCAATCTGCCGGCGCGTCGGATTACTTTGCCGATGCGTGCGGTCGGAGCTTTCGGATTGTAGGGCCGCACTCGGTAGGGCACTTTCCCGTCCTCGATCGTGACCGGTGTTTCGCCTTTGGCTGCAGCGGATTCGGCGAATTTGCGGTAGTGCTGGTGCATCGTGCGGTCTTTGCCCTTCGGGGCGAACATGGCACCGAATTGTCCGAGTGTTCCCAACGGAGTGTCGATTCGCTTCGGCTTGTCGCTCAGCGCGCGAATCACGATGGCGGCAGCCTTCTCCGGTGAGAAGACCGGGCCGACGTTCTTGTCGCCCGTCGGGGTGATCATCGGCGTGTCCACCAGGGGCATGTGGATGGTGGTGTAGGTGATTCCGTCCGAGAGTGTCTCTGCGGCAGCCACATCGGTGAAGCCGTCGAGTGCTGCCTTGCTGGCCACATAGGCGGAGAAACGGGGAGGGTGTCCGAGGACCGCAGCGCTGGAGATATTGACGATGTGCCCGAAGCTGCGTTCGCGCATGTGTGGCAACAGTGCCAGCACCAGTCGTATGGCCCCGAAGTAGTTGACGGCCATGGTGCGCTCGTAGTCGTGCAACCGATCGGTGGATCGATAGAGTGCGCGGCGGATGGACCGACCGGCGCTGTTGACGAGCATGTCGACGTGATCGTGTTCGCTCAGAACGGTTTTCACGGTCTGGTCAACTGACTCGCTGTCGGTGACATCGCACGAGTAGCCGTAGGCGGTGCCACCCGATTCGCGGATGTGCTCGACCACCTCGTCGAGTTGATCCTGACCGCGCGCGAGCAGAATGACCACTGCGCCCTTGCGGGCAGCTGCCTCGGCGCTGGCTCGGCCGATTCCGGACGAGCCACCGGTGATGACGATGTGACGGCCGAACAGCGGCCCGCGTGGGTCGTTTCGGCGGTTGCGCTTGGGATCGAAGTTCTCCCGCCAGTGCTTCCACACGCGATCGGCGTACGTTCGCAGTGGTGGCGGTGTGATCGAGCTGCCCTGCAACGCTTTCTGTGTCGATGCCGACTCGAACACGGTGGGCAGAGTCAGGTGTTCGAGCATCACCGGTGGCACACCGACATCACGGAGGGCGGCGTCGCGCTGTTTGCGCACGGCCCTGGATTTGGGAGAGACGACCGGAGCGACCAGCGCCCCGGGTACATCGATGATTCTCGCGCGAGATCCGGCTGCGGACGAGAACGCGGCGTAGACCTCTGCCATCGACTGAGGCGTCGGATTGACCAGATGGAACACGCTGCCGGGAGAGGTGTCTCGATGTACGAGCTCGACGATGGCGTCGGCGACGTAGTCGACCGGAACGAGGTTGGTAGCGCCCATCTTCGGCACCGTGATCGGTACGACGGAGGGCAGCTTGGCAAGTTCCGCGAAGAACGGGAAGAAGTAGTAAGGGCCGTCCACCTTGTCGATGGCACCGGTCTCCGAGTGCCCGATGATCGCGGCGGGCCGATACACCCGCCAGTCCGCAGCGCTGTCGCGCACCAACTTCTCGGACTCGAACTTGGTGCGGTGATAGGCAGTCGGAAATTTCTGACCGAGGTCGAAGTCGTTCTCGGAGAACGTTCCTCGATAGTCACCCGCAACGGCGATCGACGAGATGTGGTGCAGGCGGGCCCCGGTCTTCTCGGCGAGGCCGATCACCGAGGCGGTTCCGGCGACGTTGGTCGGGGTCTGCTCGTCGCCTGCGGTCAGGTCGTAGACGGCTCCGAGGTGGAGGATGTGGTCGATGTCGGCAGGCACGTCTCGGAGTCCGAGCTCCGGTTCGGTGAGGTCGCCGACCAGCGGGTGAATTCGGTCGCCGCCGTCGAGGTGCTCTGCGAGTCGCTCGAGGCGAGCCACCGATTGGGGACGCACCAGCACGTGGATCGCAGCGAGCGCATCACGTTCGAGCAATCGGGGCAGGACGTTCTTCCCGAGAAACCCGGTACCGCCGGTTACGATGTAGTTCGCCATGCGAGCCGACCTTACTCCGAAGTAAGTTCCGGGGCTAGTGCCCGATACCGGCTTTTTCGTGCACTTTCTTCATCCAGGCCGGTGCCCACCAATTGGCCTCGCCCATGAGTTTGACCAAGGACGGAACCAGCAACATACGGATGATCGTCGCGTCGATGATCAGGGCCAAGATGACTCCGACGCCGAGGAATTTCATGATCGACAGACCCGAGATCGTGAAGGCTCCGGTGACGACGATCAGAATCAACGCCGCCGCAGTCACGATGCGTCCGGTGCGTTGAGCGCCGAAGATCACCGCTTCCTCGGTACTCGCTCCAGCCGCGCGAGCCTCGACCATGCGCGACATCAGGAACACCTCGTAGTCGGTCGACAAGCCGAAGATGACCGCGAGAATGAGAACCACGAACGTCGACTCGAGCGGCCCTGGGGTGACGCCGAGCAGGCCGGCTCCGTGGCCTTCCTGGAACACCCACGTCAGTGCGCCGAAGGTCGCGGCCAGGCTCAGTCCGGCCATCAGGACCGCCTTGATGGGCAGCACGATCGATCCGAACGCGAGGAACAGCAACACCAACGTCGAGACGACCATGATGGCGATCATCACCGGTAGCCACTTCGCGATCGCAGCGTTGCCGTCGTCGACGTTGGCTCGCCCGCCGCCCACGAGGATCTCGGTACCGTCCGGGGGAGCGATCGAGCGCAGCGCCGCCACTGCGTCGGATTGGGATTCGGCCTCGCTCAGTCCCTGGGTCGGTTCACTGTACGACGCCTGAAGCGTCACGAAATCGTCCTTGGAGCCCAGGAATTCGGCTCGGGCGATACCGGGCGTGGATTCCACAGCGGAGGTCAGTGCCGCAATCGGTGCACCCTGAGGCTTGACGCCGTCCAGGCCGCGCAGAACCACGGTTGCGCCCTCGCCGGTGGATTCGAAGTCGGAACCGAGAGTCTCGAATGCCATGCGCGCAGGGTTGTCCTTCGGCAGCGCCGTGTAGTCGACCTCTCCGAGCGAGACCTTCAGGATCGGGGTGGCAATGATCAGCAACCCGGCGACGATGACGGTAGCGACGATGCCTGGATGCTTCATGACGCGGGTGACGATGCCGCCCCAGAACCTGTGTGCGCGTGCATCACTGCGATCGGACGCGGTGCGCGACCACGTCCAGGAGTTGATACGGGTGCCGAGAATCGCGAGCAGTGCCGGGACCGCGGTCAGGGACAGGACGGCTGCACTCGCCACCGCGGCCATGGCCCCGAACCCGAGAGATCGGATCACCGCCTGTGGGAAGACGAGCATCCCGGCGAATGCGCAGATCAGCAGCAGTCCGGAGAAGACGACGGTCTTGCCTGCGGTGGCGACGGTGCGGATTGTCGCGTCGATCGGCGTCAGTCCACCGCGTAGCTCCTCGCGGAACCTGCTGACGATGAACAGTCCGTAGTCGATGGCCAGGCCCAGTCCCAGCAACGACGCGACGTTGATGGAGAACGAGCTGACTTCCGTGAATTCGGTGAGTATTCGCAGGATCGCCAGGGAGCTGAGCACGCTCAGAATGCCGACGAACACCGGAACGGCTGCAGCGATCACGCCGCCGAAGATGAAGATCAGCAGCAGCAGGGTGATGGGAACAGCGATGATCTCGGAGCGGATCAGGTCGCTTTCGAGGGTCTCGCTGAGCGAAACTCCGACCACCGACGCGCCGGCGAACTGCGATTCGACGCCGGGTACTTCGAGCTGGGGCGGAAGTTCGCCGAAGGTGTTGAACGTGACGCCCGAGTTCGTACCGAGGGACACCGTGGCCAGCGCCTTGGTTCGGTCCTTGGAGACCAGAAATTCCTTGCTGATCGGGTCTGCGCTCCAGTACGAACTGACGTTGCCGAGGGTGTATCGACTGCTGAACTCGTCGAGCGTCGCCTGCACCTGCGGCCCGATGTCGTCGATGGTCCTGCCCTCGGGAGCGGTGTAGATCGCGACGATGTCGGGGGTCGGTTGGCCGATTCCCTGCACCAGTCGCGCGACCTCGGACGATTCACTGCCTGCGTCGGCGTAACCGCCCTCGCTCAGTTTCGAGAAGACGCCGAGTCCGAAGATCCCGCCGACGGCGACGACGGCGACGACAACTGCGAGTGCCCATCGTTTGTGCGATACGACGAACGAGGCCCAACGCGTCACGTCTGTGCTCCGGCTCTGTGAAAGGGGATTCGGTGAAAAGGGTCAGTGGCGATTCGACTCTAGTTGATCCGTGTCGGACCCTCGTGTTCTCATTAGAACAAGTGTTCGATGACACGGCGGCGTGAAGGGGGTGGGCTCGATGGGATGGAACGACGGACCACCCACGTGGTCGGAGATGGAACGAGTCCTGTCCGGACGTCCGAAGCCGGTGGCCGAGGGGGACGGCGGCGACAGCCCGGCCTGGTCGCGAAAGAGGGACGTCTACGACCGCACCATCGACAAGCCCGCGCTGTCGGTGACGCCGTACGCGGAATTGCATGCGCACTCGGCGTTCAGCTTTCTCGACGGTGCCTCGCAGCCCGAGGAGATGGTCGAGGAGGCGGTACGCCTCGGCCTCGAGTCCATCGCCATCACCGACCACGACGGTTTCTACGGGGTCGTGCGGTTCGCCGAGGCAGCCAGAGCTCTCGGTATCGGAACCGTGTTCGGTGCCGAACTCTCACTGGACACGCATCGATCCCGAGCCGGGGAGACCGATCCCGACGGCACTCACCTACTGGTGCTCGCTCGCGGCCAGGAGGGGTATCGCCGGCTCTCGCGTCGGATCGCTGCTGCACACCTGGCAGGCGGGGTAAAAGGAAAGCCGCAGTACGACATCGACGAACTCACCGAATCAGCAGGCGGTCACTGGCAAATTCTCACCGGTTGCCGAAAGGGCCATGTTCGGCAGGCGCTCTCGCGTGGTGGTCCGGAGGCGGCAGAGGCCGCGCTGCGCACTCTCGTCGACCGGTTCGGATCCGATCGTGTCACCGTCGAACTCACCCGGCACGGCGTCGCAGACGACGACGAGCGCAACGACGCTCTCGCGACGCTGGCTCGGCGGTACGGACTTCCGACGATCGCCACCACGGCCGCGCACTACGCCGGCCCGCGCAGCAGGAGATTGGCCATGGCGATGGCCGCTGTGCGCGCACGGAGCAGCTTGGACGACGCCGCCGGGTGGTTGGCACCGACCGGCGGCGGACATCTACGGTCCGGGGCGGAGATGGCGGAGATGTTCCAGCACTATCCGGGCGCGGTGCGCGGTGCCGTCGAACTCGGTCGGGAGTGCTCGTTCGATCTGAAGTTGATCGCGCCGCGCCTGCCGCCATTCGATGTGCCCGACGGTTACACCGAGATCAGCTATCTTCGTCGACTCACGTTCGAGGGGGCCGCTCGTCGGTACGGCCCGCAGTCGGCGAACCCGGCGGCCTATTCGCAGCTCGAGTACGAGCTCGACATCATCGACAGGCTCGAATTCCCCGGTTACTTCCTGGTGGTCCACGACATCGTCCACTTCTGCAAGACACACGACATCCTCTGTCAGGGAAGAGGTTCCGCGGCCAACTCGGCTGTCTGCTTTGCGATCGGCATCACCAACGTCGATCCGGTGGCGAACAAGCTGCTGTTCGAGCGCTTCCTCGCACCCGAACGCGACGGACCACCCGACATCGACATCGACATCGAATCCGACCGTCGAGAAGAGGCGATCCAGCACGTCTACGCCAAGTACGGCCGCACTCATGCCGCTCAGGTGGCCAACGTCATCACCTATCGCGGTAAGTCCTCGGTGCGAGACATGGCCCGTGCGCTCGGTTTCTCGCAGGGGCAGCAGGACGCATGGAGCAAGCAGATCACCCGCTGGTCCGGAGTCGGTGATCAGGAAGGTGACGGTATTCCCGAGTCGGTTCTCGAACTCGCGCGGCAGATCGAGGGCTTCCCGAGGCACCTCGGCATTCACTCCGGCGGCATGGTGATCTGCGATCGGCCGATCGCCGACGTCTGCCCGGTGGAATGGGCGACGATGGAGAACCGCAGTGTGCTCCAGTGGGACAAAGACGATTGTGCCGCAGTGGGTTTGGTGAAGTTCGACATGCTCGGGCTGGGCATGCTCTCGGCGCTGCACTACATGATGGACCTGATCGCCGAGCACAAGGGCATCGATATCGAACTCGCCTCGATCGACCTGTCCGAGCCCGAGGTGTACGAGATGCTCCAGCGAGCCGATTCGGTGGGGGTGTTCCAAGTCGAGTCCCGCGCGCAGATGGCCACTCTGCCGCGGCTCAAGCCGCGGAACTTCTACGATCTGGTGGTCGAGGTCGCCCTGATCCGTCCCGGTCCGATCCAGGGTGGCTCGGTGCACCCGTACATCAAGCGCCGCAACGGACTCGAGCCGGTGATCTTCGAGCATCCGTCGCTCAAGAAGGCGCTCGATCGAACTCTCGGGGTGCCGCTGTTCCAGGAACAGCTGATGCAGATGGCCATCGATGTCGCGGGGTTCAGTGCTGCCGACGCCGATCAACTGCGCCGTGCCATGGGGTCGAAGCGATCACCGGAGAAGATGGAACTGCTGCGTGGTCGGTTCTACGACGGGATGCGCGATCTGCACGGCATCACCGGCGCCGCAGCGGACCGAATCTACGAAAAGCTGTCGGCTTTCGCCAATTTCGGCTTCCCCGAGAGCCATTCGCAGAGCTTCGCCTCACTGGTCTTCTACTCGTCGTGGTTCAAGTTGCACCATCCGGCGGCATTCTGTGCCGGTTTGCTGCGCGCCCAACCGATGGGTTTCTACTCACCGCAATCCCTGGTCGCCGACGCCAGGCGGCACGGTGTGCTCGTCCACGGTGCAGACGTGAACGCCAGTCTCGGCCACGCGAACCTCGAGGCGGACGGCCTCGAAATTCGCATGGGGTTGGCGGATGTGAAGTTCATCGGTACCGCAGTGGCCCAGAAGATCGTCGACGCGCGAGACGCACACGGGCCGTACACCTCGTTCCTGGACCTGACGGGACGCGTCGAACTGTCGGTAGCGCAGGCAGAAGCGCTGGCAACGGCAGGCGCACTCGGGTGTTTCGGCATCACTCGCCGAGAGGCACTGTGGGCTGCGGGTGCAGCGGCAGGGGAGCGTCCGGGCCTGCTCCCTGGCATCGGAGCGTCGACGAAAGCGCCTGCACTACCGGGAATGTCGGATCTCGACCTGGCCTCGGCGGACGTCTGGGCGACCGGTGTGTCACCGGATTCCTATCCCACGCAGTTCTTTCGAGATCGGCTCGATTCCCTCGGCGTGATTCCCGCGAACCGGCTGCTGCAGATTCCGGACGGAGACCGAGTGCTCGTCGGCGGAGCGGTGACGCATCGCCAGCGGCCGGCAACGGCCGGAGGCGTCACGTTCATCAACCTCGAGGACGAGACCGGCATGGTCAACGTCGTGTGCTCGGTCGGGTTGTGGGCCAAGTACCGCAAGCTGGCGATCACGGCACCGGCGTTGCTGATTCGAGGCAAAGTACAGAACGCCGAGGGTGCGGTGACCGTGGTGGCCGATCATCTGCAGCTGATGGATCTGCGAGTCGCGTCCAGATCGAGGGATTTTCGCTGACTGCCGACGTGCACAATCGAGTGGTGAAGCTGCTGCTGATTGCCGATACGCATCTCCCGAAACGGGCTCGCGCCTTGCCCGACGAGGTATGGACCGCCATCGACGACGCCGATGTGGTGATCCACGCAGGTGATTGGGTGAATCTGGCCGCGTTCGAGGAGCTTTCGCAGCGGTCGCGTCGACTGGTCGCGTGCTGGGGCAACAACGATGGCGAGGACCTGCGGGCACTGATGCCCGAGCGCGCCGACGTCGTACTCGGCGGGGTGCGGTTCACCGTGACCCACGAGACCGGTGCCGCGACGGGACGGGAACGACGGATGGCGGCCGCGTACCCGGAAACGGATGTGCTCGTGTTCGGCCACAGTCACATACCGTGGGACACGTTCGCAAACAACGGTCTTCGGCTGCTCAACCCGGGATCGCCGACGGATCGGCGTCGGCAACCGTTCTGTACCTACATGACGGCCACAGCCGAAGACGGCGCGCTGACGAACGTGGAGCTGCATCGCATCCCCCCTCGATAGCGGCGATGCGAAGTACTTACATTCCGCCGGCCACCCTGATGACGGTTCCGGTCGCGTATCGCGCATCCTCGGACAACAACCACGACACCGCCCCGGCGATCTCGTCCGGCACACCGGGGCGGCCGAGCGGGATGCTCGACGCCATCTTCTGTGGCCGCTCCCGATCTCGATGGAAGTCGGTCTCGATGACGCCGGGTGCCACTGCATTGACGCGGATGTTCTGCGCAGCAACTTCTTTCGACAGTCCGACCGTCAGCGCATCGACGGCGGCCTTGGCTGCCGCGTAGTGGACGTACATCCCCGGACTGCCCAGGGTCGCCGCAGCGGAGGAGATGTTGACGATGGAGCCACCCGATTCGGCCATTGCCGTGACCGCGTACTTGCAGCAGGTGATCACCCCGACCAGATTCACGTCGACGTCCGCTCTGATGGTCTCGATGTCGTTGTCCACCAGTGCCCCTACGGCACGCGCTGAACCGGCGTTGTTCACCAGGCCGGTGACGGTGCCGATCCGTGCGGCCGCGGTGAAGAGGTCGATCACCGATTGCTCGTCGGTGGTATCGGCCCGTACGGCAATCACCGTTCGGCCGTCGGTCGACAATTCGCTCGCCACTGCTCGAGCCGTAGCGGAATCGGAGCGGTAGCCGACCACCACATCGTGCCCGTCGGCCACCAGCCGCCTGGACACCGCAGCGCCGATTCCGCGACTTCCGCCGGTGACGACGGTCAAGGGAGCACTCATCTGTCGACAATATCCACCGAGCAGCAGGCACAATTCACTGCAGGTGCGATGCGCACGCACGGAAAGAAGGAACCGACGTGATCGATCGACCGGAATTGGCAGCGTTTCTCCGGCAGCGACGGCAGTCACTGCAACCGGAGGACGTCGGGCTGCCACGGGGGCAGCGCAGGCGCACACAAGGCCTCCGCCGGGAGGAGGTCGCAGAACTGTGCCACATGTCGACCGACTACTACGCGCGACTCGAACGGGCCACCGGACCCGCCCCGTCGGCGCAGATGATCGCTTCCATCGCACAGGGATTGCATCTGTCGCTCGGCGAGCGTGATCACGTGTTCCGACTCGCCGGGCACAATCCTCCCGCCCGCGGGTCGTCGAGCGAGCATGTCAGCCCAGGAATGCTGAGAATTCTGGACCGCCTGAACGACACGCCCGCCGAGATCGTGTCCGAAATCCGAGAAACTCTGCGCCAGACGCCGTTGGGAGCGGCACTGACCGGGGATGCGTCGTTGCGCACCGGGCCGAATCGGAGTCTGGGATACCGATGGTTCACCGACCCCGAGGTGCGGCAGTCGTACCCGCCCGAAGAACGTGCCGTGTTGTCTCGGGTGTATGCGTCGGGGCTGCGCGAAATCGTCACTCTTCGCGGACCCGACTCGCGAGCAGCGCACCTGTCAACAGAGCTGCTCGAGGTCAGCGAGGAATTCCGAACCCTGTGGGGGAAGCGCGAAGTAGGGGTTCACCCACCCGAGTCCAAGCGGTTTCTGCACCCGACGGTCGGCCTGCTGCAACTGAACTGCCAGACCCTGCTGGACCCCGAGCAAGCGCAGCGACTGCTGGTGTACACGGCAGTCCCCGGCAGCGAGAGCTACGCCAAATTGGAACTGCTCGCGGTGGTGGGAACTCAGGTTCTGTCCTGATTCGATCCACGGTGTCGGTCGTATCAGTGGATCGGGAAGTCCTGGATAAGCCCGGCACGGTCGTCGAACATGGGTTCTGCAGGTCGAATCCGCACGATCAACACCAGCACAGGAGCTTGCCATGGGCCGCACAACACACATATCCCTTCCCGATCTGACGGGGAAAGTTGCCGTCGTCACGGGAGCGAGCGACGGGATCGGAACGGTCATTGCCACGCAGCTCGCCCGCTCCGGTGCCGAGGTCGTCATGCCGGTGCGCTCTGCCACCAAGGGGGAGCGGGCAGCCGAATCGATCCGAGTCGCGGTACCGGGAGCGAAGGTCACCACTCGGGCGCTGGATCTGTCGTCGTTGGAGTCCGTTTCCACTCTGGTGAACGATTTCTCATCCGATGGCCGGGCGATCGACATACTCGTCAACAACGCAGGTGTCATGCAGCCACCTGCGCGTCAGGTCACCCAGGATGGATTCGAGCTGCAGTTCGGTACCAATCACCTCGGCCACTTCGCGCTCACCCTAGGTCTGCTGCCGCTGCTGCGGAAGGGTAATGCGCGGGTCACCCATCAGACGAGCATTGCGGCACGGTCGGGGACCATCAATTGGGACGACCTCAACTGGGAGCGGTCGTACGACGTCATGAAGGCCTACGGTCAATCGAAGCTCGCGGTGGCTCTGTTCGCACGCGAACTCGAGGCTCGTAGTAGCGCAGGCGGCTGGGGAATCACCAGCAACATCGCTCACCCGGGAGTTTCGCCGACCAATCTGCTTGCGGCACAGCCGGGATTGGGGCGGCCGAAAGACTCGGCCGGCAGACGGTTGATCGGCGTTCTCGCCCGCGTCGGCATTGCGGGCACTGTGGACAGCGCAGCGCAGCCGGGATTGGTTGCGGCTGCGGGTAGTGACGCGCACGGAGATCAGTTCTTCGGCCCGAAGCGACTCATCGGCGGGCCACCGACCGAGGTCGCCATGTGGAAGCCGATGCGCAGGATGGACGATGCGCGTCGCCTGTGGGAGGCCTCGGAACAGCTGACCGGTGTGCAGCTCGCGTTCTGATCGGCCGCGGTTCTCGGCCGTCACTGCGGCACCCTGACGCACGCGTCACTGCGGGGTAGGCGCGGGCTCCCGGGCATGGTCGACCAGGTCGTGCACCAGCCCGATGATGACGTCCATCTGAGCGATGACCTCGACGCGCAATCGGTTCTGCTGGTCTTCCGGCATATCCGGAGTGTCCGGCCGGTCGAGCGACATCAGTAGATCGATGTTGGTGCGCAACGCTGTCAGCGGCTCCATCAGTTCCGCGCCGGCATCGATGATCAGCTGACCCTGCCGTGCGCGCGAACGAGACAGGGAGGCCAACATCTCGTTGAAGCTGTTGGCCAGCGATGCCAGTTCGTCGTCACCGTTGACGTCGATGGGCTCGAAATCTCCTGTGCGGGCAACACGTTCGGTACCGGCCCGCAGTCGTCTGACCGGGCGGAGTCCGGTGCGTGCGACGGCGGCACCGGCGACACCTGCCAGTGCGACGAGGAACGCACCGACGAGGACCAAGGCGAGCGTGAGCTTGCCGAGTAGCGGTGACGCCGCGCTGAGCGATTCGGCCACCAGGATCGTCTCGCCGGCATCGGTGCGCTTGGCCGAGATGTAATAGCCTCGGACCTCGCGCAGCGACTGGTCGGTGTCGCCGTCGATGACAGATCTTTCTGCATCGTCCAGAACTCCGTTGGAATTGGTGAACGGCTCGGAGCCGTTCGTCGACGTCACCAATGTGCCGTCGCTCGTTGCGAAGGCGACCTTTACCGCGGTTCCCTCGGTGTCTTCGATGCCGAAGCCGAAGAGATCGGCCGGGACGCCGGATGCGGCACTGGCAATGATGGCGTCGCTGTTGCGTTCCACGCGGTCCACGATCTGTGAGCGGAGGGCTTGCTCCGCGACGAGATAGATCGCGAGAGCACTCACTGCGACTGCCAGGGCTGCCACGCTCATCGTCAACACTCGGATGCGGCCGTGCAACGTCAGTGCTCTGGGGCGAGCGGCTGCACGTGGATTGCTCATTTCTCGAGTATGCCGGTCGTCGAGCGACGATCATTCTGCAGGCCGTGTGGACCGGCGTCGACATTCGGCAATGGTCGACGGTCCATCGAGTTAGTGCACCTGGGTTCGGCTTCCCTACCTTGGTGCGAGCGCCGGCATGGGTCCCAGGCCTCCGTGAAAGTTCGATCTTCAGAAGGGTGGGGTGTCGGTGTCTTCGGCTGTTGGTTCTGTTTCGGGGTCGTGGTTGTCGGGTGGGTTGGGGTAGGCGATGATGCCGGATCGTTTCGGTTTGGTGGGGATGTGTGGTCTGAGGTCGTTACCGAGGATGGGCACTGCCGTGCCGCTGGTGGGCAGGGTGATGCGAGTGGTGTTCGAGGTCGATGTCCACAGGATGGCTCCGCCGGGGAGCATGACAGCTTTCCAGTAGCCGGCGGTTTTGACGGAGTGGTGGTATTCGCAGAGGCATTGCAGGTTGTTGACGGTGGTCCAGCCGCCGCCGAGGGGGTTGGTGTGGTCGAACGGGTTCACGTGGTCGAGTTGGCAGCGTGCGGCGGGGCGGTGGCAGCCGGGGAATCGGCAGTGTTTGTCGCGGTGGCGGACCGCTGCGGTGGTGAGGGTGTCGGGGCGGTAGATCAGGGCGTGGTCGGTGAGTGGGTCGCGGGCGACGGATTTTCCGAGGGTGGGGTCGACGGCGATGGCGGCTTCGAGTGCGGCGGCGAGGGAGGCGTTGCCGATGTAGAGGCCATTGGCTGTACAGCCGGTGCGGTTGTGGGGCCGGAGTGTCGAGCGTAGGTCGAGTGCCCGCATGTTGCGGGCGGGATGCCTGACGCCGTCCAGATCGAGGGCAGAGCTGTGCCGTGTACCCCTGCCGATTGGGGTGTGGGTGCAGAACATCGCCGCGGCGGACGTCAGGGATTGCGTCCGTCGTTGGTTGTCACTGCCATCTGGGGTGGGTGGGTCACGTAAGTCGTCTGGTGGCGGTCCAGTGGTCGGTGTCGGTGTCGGTGTCGGTGTGACTGTCGTGATTTCCTCGGGTTGACGTGAAGAAGTGTGGGTTTCGGTTCGGTCGGATGCAGTGCTGGGCTCCGGCATCGGCGCAGGTGCCAAAGCTGGATCCAGTGTTCGAGGTGGTCCGCCGGTCGGGTCGGGTGTCGGACTCGATGTGCCGGCCGGACCTCGGGCGGATGCTGCATTCGATGCTGCATCGGAGCCACGGTCGGGATCTGTCTCCTGGCCGGGAGCAGAGTCCGCTGCCGTCGCGGGTGCTGATGCGGTTGCTGTAACTCTGGTCGGCGACTGCGACTGCGACGGCGACGATGGCGAGGTGATCGTGGTCGGTGCGCTGGTCGGAGCGGGCGCGGGGGTCGGTGATGGTGCTGGGTTTGATTCGGTGTCGGGGTCACTGTGCGTGGCGGACTCGTTCGCCGGTTCCGTTTTCGGTGCTGTAGTTGCCTCGGCGGCGGTGGAAGCGTCTGTGGCACTACAGGCCTCGGACCCAGACTCGGCCTCGGTCCCCGGTTTCGAGTCGCTGCCGGTGGGGCTACGCGTCTCGGTCCCGTGTGCTGCCGAGCCGGTGTTCGTCGCTGTTGTCGAGTCGGTGTTCGTCGCCCTATCAGCATCTTCGTCTGTATCCGACACTGAGTCCGGTTCCTGCTTCTGGTCTTTCGGTGTTCGTTCCCAGTCTCCGGTGTCTGGGTTCCGGACGGCGAGGCCGAGGGATTCGGCGAGGGTGATCGCCTCGGTGAGCAGGATCTGCCAGTGGCTGTTGCGGGCCAATTCCCGCGCGAGGTCCGGGTCGATGGATCCGTGCCCGGCGAGGTAGGCGGGGTTGGCGAGGAGGCCGATGAGGGTGGCGATGTCGACGGTGATCATCGTCAACGGCACCCGCCGATCCGGCAACACCGCACCCGCCTTGGGGCAATCCTCCCGTTGGCACAGGCATGCCAGTCGGGGTTCGCCGTGCATGCGGGCCATGAACGCATCGCACAGGCGTTCCTTCTTCCCGCGCGGGTCCTTCGGGCAGAGGGTGTCGGCCATCTCCTCGAGCAGCTGCCATGCGGCGGCGGCTTCGGGTGCGGTCAACTCCGCCCGAATGCGGGCGAGTTCCCCGGCAGGACTGTAGGTGACGGTGCGGAACTTCTTCGCGAACTCCCGCAACGCCGCTGCTTCCTCGGGTGCGACGCGGACCAGGATGTCCCAGATCTCCTTCTCCAAGGGGCCGGGGGAATTGCGCCGGGCTGCTTCGACGACCTCGGCTTCGACCCGTATGGCGATGTCGTCGGAGAGGTTGTCGAGGATCCGGCAGGCCGTCCGGACGCGCGGAAGGTCGATGTCGCCGTCGGCGAAGGCTCTGCGTAACAGTGGGAGCCGGGTGTGCAGGGCGACGGCGACGGAGACGTACGCTTCGGCGACCGTCGCGGAACAGCCGAGGGCTACCGCCATTTCGGTGCGTCCGTATCGGCTGTAGTGCTTGTGCTTGGTGTCGAGGGTGATCCAACTTCGATGCACGTCGTAGCAGGCGGAGATCTTGCGGGCCGCCTGCCGATTCTCCTCACGCGCGGCCGCGGTCAACGCCTCCAGTGACACAGCTGGCAGTGCACCCATCTTTTCACCCCCCGGTGAGCAACATTTCAGAACGTGCGTTCGAACTGAAAAGAGAGTAAACCGGGCCACCGACAAGAATGGAAAAATACTCCGGGAGGCCTACGCGTCTGGTCAGGGGCGGTGGTCAGCCGGGTCGGTGCTCTCGTTCCACCGTTGCGCCCATTGCCAGAGTGGTTCGAGTGCCGGCCCCAACTCATCGCCGAGTTCTGTCAGGCAATAGGAGCCGTCGGAGTCCTTGATCAATACGCGCGCGTCGACGAGGGTGCGCAGTCGCGTGGCGAGCACGCTGGAAGAGATGTCGTCGGTGCGTCGTCTGAGTTCGAGAAAGCCGAGCGGGCCGCTCCGCAGCTCCCAGAGAATGCGCATGTTCCATCGCTGTCCCAGGAGATCGAGTACCGCCATCATCGATTGGCGAGGTGCGTTTGCCATTTCCATCGCGCTCGATCATAGTAGTTCGAAAATCGAAGCAGTTCGAAAATCGAAGCGGAGGGTGTCTATGGAGCATCGCGCGTCAGGAAAATCTGTGCTGATCACGGGTGCGTCCCGGGGCATCGGAGCGGAAACGGCGGTGCAACTGGGTGCCGAAGGCGCTGCAGTGGCGGTGAACTTCCGTGAGAAGAAGCGCAGAGCCGATGCTGTTGTGCACTCGATCGAGGAAAGCGGAGGACGCGCACTAGGGGTCGGTGCCGACGTCACCGACCCCGAAGCAGTCGACGCGATGCTGAACGCCGTCGCAGCCGAATTCGGCGCAATCGACGTTCTGGTTCTCAATGCTTCTGGTGGGCTCGAGCTCGGTGCAGATCCCGGCTACGCCATGAGCATCAATCGCGACGCGCAGGTGGCGATGGCTCGAGCGGCCGCCGACCGCATGAAACCAGGCTCACGAATCGTCTTTCTCACCAGTCATCAGGCGCATTTCTACGGCAGGAAGCCCGTACCCGTCGAGTACGAGCCCATTGCTGCGAGCAAGCGAGCAGGCGAGGATGCCCTGCGCGACATGATTCCCGAATTGAATTCTCGGGGAATCGACTTCGTCGTCGTGTCCGGTGACATGATCGAGGGCACCATCGTGGTCACTCTGCTGGAGCGACGAAACCCCGATGCTGTGGCCGCCCGCGCCGCGCACGGTGCGCTCCCGACCGTTGCCGAGTTCGCTGCGGCCGTGGCGGCTGCAGTCGTCACGCCGATCGAGAGGTCCGGTCATACCGTGTATGTAGGTGGAGCCGATTACCTCGACGAGTTCGTGTCGGGGTAATCGGCTCCGTTCGACTGGTTCGGTGCTGTGCAACCGGGCAATCAGCTACCGAGGACGCAGAACTGGCCGCTCGTGAGGTTCAGTGCCAGTGACAGGGGGCCGACGCAATCGACGCCCTGAGCCTCCGAGGTAGCGCCGGATCCCCACCCGGCGACGGCGAGAGTCGTCTGTCCGGCATCGGCCCACGAGTGAGCGATTCCGCCGCCGAGTGCCAGTGCGTAGGCCGTGCCTGCATTCTTGCTTGCTCCGAGGGCGACGCCGTATCCGTTGGCGTAGGTGGTCGTCGCGCCGGGACCGTCGTTGACGCTGACGGCGGTGCCGCTGTCGGCAGCACCTGCGGTGGCCCGCCCGGTGCCGTTCGAGGTGGCTCCGCAGCTCGCGGTGTCATCGACCTGGATGTCGTTGGCCGACGGCGGAGACACGCAGTTGACGGGGGCTGCCGACGCAGTGGCCGTGCCCGACAGGGCTGCGACCGTCAATCCCGAGCCCATGGCGAATATTGCTGCGGTGCGGGCAATTCGACTACTGAACCGACTGGACGTGCGCGCGGAGGAGGAGTTGGGGGACGAGAGACGGGGCAGGGAAACAGAGAACAACAGAAAGCTCCTTCACGAGCGAAACGGGCCGGTGCGGCACACGGTACCCCGCCCCGCGAGTCCATGGCAGCAGGCCGGTGAGGTTTGTGTAACGGTGCCGCTGGCATCCGGGGATGAATCGTCGTAGAAGTCCGGTTTCTCGGACCCCGGCCGCCGCGGTCGTGGCCGCCCGATGCACGTTGGGGTCACTACCGCGTTCTGCGTTCAATACGTCGAGTTCTGTTCCACCACTTGATATGTCGATGCGACGAATAGGTCTCGCGCTCGTGCCCGGGATGGCCGGCGACTCCGAACGGTAGCGATCCACGGCACCGGTCGAACGAAAGAAAATCGTTACCGGGCAGCTCTCGATGATCGCCGGAAGTCGCGCAGTGGAGACGGTGACGGTGACGGCCACAGGCGGACGGATCGAAGCGGAATCGGTCCTGTCGAGCCGCCACGGCGACGTCGACAGTTCGGTGTCACAGAAGAACTACCTCTCTGACCTGATCGATTTGTCGACGCTCACAACAAGTTCCAACTCCGCCGCCGGCGGCACACCGACGAACCCGGGCAACGTCTGGAACGCAATGCAGGGCTGCGGTGCCGCGCTCCCGTAAGTGTCGACATCGCAGCGGACCTGACCTAGCGATTGTCACGGACCGGTGGCACCGCCGTACGTTGCGATCTTGTATTCGGTTGCCACGAGCGAAAGTTGCAGTTCTCGGATTCGACGTCGGACGGCGTCTCGATGCCCGACGAGCATGTCGAGTCGTTCCGGAACGGTATGTTCTCCGCCGTCGACGAGTTCGACGTAGTGCTGCAGGTCGCGCATCGGCATCCCCGACAACCGCATGCGAGTGAGGAACACGATCCGTCGGACGGCCGCGTCGTCGTACCGTCGATGGTCGAGTCCGTCACGCGCAACCTCGATCAGGCCACACCGCTCGTAGTACCGCAGAGTGTGCGCGGAGATGTCGAGGAGCTCGGCAACCTCGGCGATACCGAGTGGTTCGGTGAGCTCTCCGGGTTCGATCAGCTCGTGCACCAGTTCGACGGTCAACTGTGCGTCCGAATCCGCCACGGCCGCCAGCGCCCTGTTCATCAAATCCGTCGTCGCCATGAGTACAGAAGATAGTCCGGGCGGTGCCGTCAGACCGGGCGGACGGATTCGGGTACACCCGGGAAGTCCGCACTCCGACGCAAACCCGTCAGACGCTGCCTTCGTACCCGTGCTGGCGCCATGCCTCGTACATCGTCACTGCTGCCGCGTTCGCCAGGTTCAACGACCGGCGGCCCGGAATCATCGGGATCCGCAGTCGATCGGTCACATGTGGGTCGCCCAGGACGTCGTCGGGCAATCCCGTGGGTTCCGGTCCGAACAGGAGGACGTCGCCGGGTTCGTACGCGACGTCGGCGTAGGAACGGGCTGCGTGTGCGGTGTAGGCGAACACGCGAGTCGGTGCCAGCGCAGACCAGGCAGAGGGTAGGTCCGCGTGCACCGTCACCGACGCCAGATCGTGGTAGTCCAAGCCTGCCCGCTTGAGCTTCGGCTCGGACATGTCGAAGCCGAGCGGGCCCACCAGGTGCAGTTCGCAGCCGGTCCCGGCGACCAGGCGAATTGCGTTGCCGGTGTTCTGTGGGATGCGGGGCTCGAAGAACATGAGTCGAAACACCCGGTTCACTCTGCCATCACGAGTCCGGGAAGTATGGGGCAGGTGGACGACGAACAGACGATCGGCGAGGACTTTTCCGACACTCGACTGGACGGGCAGGAGTGGACCGGTAGGCAGTTCGTTCGGTGTACCTTTCGCGACGCGGACATGAGCGGCGTTCGAACCGAGTCGGTGGTGTTCACCGAATGCGACTTCACCGGCACCGATCTGACCGAATCCGTTCACACGAACTCTGCATTTCGATCGTGCACCTTCACTCGGACCAATATGCAGCACAGTACGTTTCGTCATTCGACCGTGATGGGATCGACGTTCGTCGACAGTCGTATGCGTCCAGCGACGTACGACGAGGTCGACTTCACCCTCGCATCACTGGGCAACGCGGACCTTCGCGGTCTCGATCTGACGGGGTGCCGGATGCGCGAAGCGAACCTCGTGTCCGCAGACTTCCGGAAGGCAACTGTGCGCTCGGTCGATTTCTCGGGTGCCCGCGCCGTCGACGCGAAGTTCGACGAGGCGGATCTGCGGGGAGCCGTCGCCGACGCATCGCTGTGGGTGAGCGCGAGCGTGCGCAGTGCGAAGATCGAACTGATGCAGGCGGTGGCCTACGCTGCAGCGCACGGGCTCGTTGTCGAGGGCTGACCGTGGGGATCGGACCGGTGCGCCGCTGCTGACGCCGAACCTGGAACAATGACCGGGTGACTGCAACGATTCTCGATGGCAAAGCGACCCGTGACGAGATATTCGTCGATCTCACCGCCCGCGTGGCGACGCTGCGTGAGCAGGGCATCACCCCAGGTCTGGCGACCGTGCTGGTGGGCGACGATCCGGGTTCGGCCGCGTACGTCCGGGGCAAGCACAACGACTGCGCCAAGGTCGGCATCACCTCGATTCGTCGCGACCTGCCCGCGGACATCACCCAGGCAGATCTCGAAGCCGTCATCGACGAACTCAATGCCAACCCCGAATGCACCGGCTACATCGTCCAGCTGCCGTTGCCGAAGCATCTCGACGAGAACGCTGCACTCGAGCGAATCGATCCGGACAAGGACGCCGACGGTCTGCACCCGATCAACCTCGGCCGTCTGGTCCTGGGCAAGGATGCCGCACTGCCGTGTACACCTCGCGGGATCGTGCACCTGCTGCGCCGCTACGACGTTGCTCTCGACGGTGCGCACGCGGTGGTCATCGGCCGCGGAGTGACGGTCGGGCGACCCATCGGCCTGCTGCTCACGAGGCGCTCGGAGAACTCGACAGTCACGTTGTGTCACACCGGAACTCGCGATCTGGCCGCCGAGGTCTCCCGCGCGGACATCGTGATCGCCGCTGCCGGAGTACCCGGATTGATCACTGCGGACATGGTCAAGCCCGGTGCTGCCGTGCTCGACGTAGGGGTGACCCGCACCGAGGACGGACTGCGCGGCGACGTCGCCGACGGTGTCGCGGAGGTGGCCGGATTCCTTTCGCCCAACCCCGGCGGCGTCGGACCGTTGACGCGGGCCTTCCTGCTCACCAATGTCGTCGAGCGCGCCGAGCGCGTCGCCGCCGAGAGCTGAGCGAACCGGACGTGAACGATGCAGAGGATGCGCGAAGCGAGCCCGATGCGGGGTTTCGCGCGGCAGTCGCGCGAAACCTACCGATCGTCGCAGTCTCGGTCGTCGTCCTTGCCGCGTTGATTCTGGTGCTGGCCGATCGCTGGCGGCGCGGCGCATTCATCTTCGGATGCGCAGCGCTGCTGGCGGCCGTCCTGCGGCTGTGCCTGCCCGAAACACGTGTCGGCACACTGCAAGTGCGCAGCCGCGTGTTCGATGTGTTGGCGCTGGGCTGCGTCGGCGGAGCAATCGTCTTTCTGTCGCTGTCTATCGATCCGCTGGGAACCGACTGACCTTGCCTGTCGGTGTCAGCGCCGGCCCAGGCGGGCCAGCTCCATCGTCTCGGCGAGCAGCTTCGCCACCGAATCGGCCTCGGTGAGGAAGCCGTCGTGTCCGTCACGCGACTGGATCACTTCGAGTCCGCGGCACTGGGGGAGTTCGCGAGCGATCTCCTTCTGCAGTCGAAGCGGATACAGGCGATCGGAGTCGACTCCGCCGACGATGGTGGGAACCGCTGTGGACGCGAGGGCTTCGGCCACTCCGCCGCGGCCGCGGCCCACATCGTGGCGGTTCATCGCCTCGCTGAGCAGGACGTACGTCGCAGCGTCGAACCGGTTGACGAGCTTGGCAGCCTGATGCTCGAGGTAGCTCTGTGCGGAGTATCTGCCACCGGCCCACGGGTCTTCGTCGTTCTGCGGTGAGTTTCCGAACCTGATGTCGAGTTCGCTCTCGGTTCGGTACGTCAGGTGCGCGATGCGCCGCGCGATGCCGAGTCCGGCCGTAGGCGAGGTGCCGGTGTCGTGGTAATTGCCGCCCAGCCATCCTGGATCGGCCTTGATCGCGGCGATCTGTGTTGTCTGGGTACCGATCTGGTCGGCAGTTGCCCTTGCACCGACCGCAAGGACCAGCGCGGCCGCCACTCGGTCTGGATGGCCCACGATCCATTCGAGGGTGCGCATCCCGCCCATCGAGCCGCCGACGACGGCTGCGAACCGCTCGATTCCGAGGACGTCGGCCACGGCCGCCTCGGCAGCGACCTGATCGCGGATGGAGATGTCCGGGAAGCGAGACCCGTAGGGCGTGCCGTCGGGCGAGACGCTGCTCGGGCCCGTGGTCCCGCCGCACCCGCCGAGCACGTTGGTCGCCACGACGCACCACTCGTCGGTGTCGATGGGGCAGCCGGGACCGACCATTCCGTTCCACCAACCGGGCAGAGCGTGATCGGCGTCCGGCGGACCGGACACATGCGAGTCCCCGGTCAAGGCGTGTTCGACGAGTACCACGTTGCTGCGGTCGGTGGCGAGTTCGCCCCACCGTTGCACCGCGACGGTGACCTGGGGGATTCGAGCGCCGTTCTCGAGATCGAGACCACCGATGTCGATGGTGCCCAACCGCCCGTCCGGAGACGGAAGAACCGCCTCCGGACGAACGCCTGTGTCGCAGCTGTGACTCAAGATGCCGCCGCGCTGAATCCGACCTCGAGATCGGCGATGATGTCGTCGATTCCTTCGATGCCCACGGCGAGACGCACCAGGCCGGGAGTGACTCCCGACGCAAGCTGCTCTTCCGGAGTCAGCTGGGAGTGCGTGGTGGATGCGGGGTGGATGACGAGTGAACGCACGTCTCCGATGTTAGCGACGTGGCTGTGCAGAGTGAGTGCGTTGACGAACTTCTTGCCCGCGTCCACACCGCCCTTCAGCTCGAACGCGATGATCGCGCCCTGCCCCTTCGGCAACAATTCCTGCCCGCGCTGGTACCACGGGGACGATTCGAGTCCGGCGTAGTTGATCGAGACGACGTCGTCGCGACCGGCGAGGAACGCGGCGACCTTCTGTGCGTTCGCCACGTGCCGCTCGATCCGAAGGCTCAACGTTTCCAGACCCTGGCTGATGAGGAAGGCGTTGAACGGCGAGACCGCAGCACCGATGTCACGCAACAGTTGGACGCGCGCCTTCAGTGCGAATGCGGGCGCGCCCAGATCGGCGAACACGACGCCGTGGTAGCTCGGATCTGCGGTGGTGAAGTTGGGATGACGGCCCTGCGTCCAATCGAAAGTCCCGCCGTCGACGATGACGCCCGCGATGGCCGTTCCGTGTCCGCCGAGGTACTTCGTGGCGGAGTGCACCACGATGTCGGCACCGTGCTTCAACGGCTGCAACAGGTACGGCGTCGCCACGGTGTTGTCCACGATCAGCGGAATGCCGTTCTCGTGGGCCACTGCCGAGATCCCCGGGATGTCGAGAATGTCGTTCTTCGGGTTCGAGATCGACTCGCCGTAGAACGCCTTGGTCGACGGAGTGATCGCGGCACGCCACTGCTCGAGGTCGTCGGGATCGTCGACGAACGAGACGGTGATACCCAGCTTGGGGAGCGTGTAGTGGAACAGGTTGTACGTGCCGCCGTAGAGCCGCGGGCTCGACACGATGTGGTCGCCCGCCTCCGCGAGGTTCAGGATCGCGAACGTCTCGGCGGCCTGACCCGACGCGAGCAACAATGCCGCCACGCCACCTTCGAGGGCGGCGATGCGCTGCTCGACGACATCCTGAGTCGGGTTGATGATGCGGGTGTAGATGTTGCCGGGCTCGGCCAGACCGAACAACGCCGCTGCGTGATCGGTGTTGTCGAACGTGTACGAGGTGGTCTGGTAGATCGGCAACGCACGAGCCCTTGTGGTGCCGTCCGGGGTCTGACCCGAGTGGATCTGCTTGGTCTCGAAGCTCCAGTCGGCTGCGGGGTCCGTGAACGGATCCTCGGTGGGTGCTCCGGTGGCGTCGACGACGTCGGGGGTGGAATCGGTCATGGCTGGTGATACTCCGTTTTATTGAGACGAGTCTGTCTGAGACGAATCGAATGTCGAATGAAGCTCGAGAAGTCGAGCGCTACGGGGCGTATCGGTACAGCAACACATGAGAGAACCTCCTGACAGGCTTCGGCCCGTGGGGACCGAAGGTTCAGTGGGTCCGCTTCCTGCGGACCCGCGCTTGTCGATTCGGCACTCGCGTGCCGGACCGGCCTGGTCGTTCACCCGGGGCACCCCACCGCGGTTGGAGGGTTGCCGGCCAGCAAGCCGGGGCTCGATGCTGGCGCTCATGACCTGGCAAATATCTTAGCGGGTGACGGCACCCCACCGGAACGAGGGCACGCGAGGGGTGCCGGTACAGCTCGAGCAGATGCTCGGGTGAGCACTATCACCGTGCATCGACGCGAGAACGAGCCACCCGCGGGAAGACAATTGACCGGAGCGACGTTCCTGCTTCGGTCGGCTTCCGATCGCAGGCTCGAATCCCGTCCGCTTCTTCTGCCCCCCGATTTGCACACGAAGGTTGTACTGCTGTGACTGTCACCGATTCCGCTCTGTCCCGAGTCAGCGCTGTGCGCGGCAAGGTGTCGAGTGGCCTGAGTGTCAGTCACCGACCGCACTCGACCCGACGCAAACTCGCGATGTTGGCACTGTCCATCGGCGGCTTCGGGATCGGCACCACGGAGTTCGCATCGATGGGTCTGTTGCCGGACATCGCGACCACGATGGGGATCTCCGAGCCCTCGGCCGGCCACATGATCTCTGCGTACGCGCTCGGTGTGGTCGTCGGCGCGCCGACCATCGCAGCCCTGGCTGCTCGCGTTCCGCGCAGGATGTTGTTGCTGGCGCTGATGGTGGCCTTCACCCTCGGAAACCTCGGCACCGTCTTCGCGCCCAGCTTCAACGAGTTGGTGGCCTCGCGATTCGTTGCAGGTCTGCCGCACGGTGCGTATTTCGGTGTAGCGGCGCTGGTCGCTGCCCACCTCGCAGAACCGGGCAAGCGAGCCAAAGCCGTCGCGATGGTGATGATGGGACTCTCGGTCGCCAACGTCGTCGGCGTACCGGTGGCGACCTGGATCGGGCAGGCGCTGGGATGGCGCAGTGCATTCACGCTCGTGGCGGTCATCGGTGCCCTCACCGTCGCCGCGCTCGTCCTCTGGATGCCACGACTCGACGCGATGCCGACCACCAGCCCCATCACCGAGCTGGGCGCACTGCGCCGCAGCCAGGTGTGGATGACCCTGTTCGTGGGAATCGTCGGATTCGGTGGCATGTTCGCGGTGTACACCTACATCGCTTCGACGCTGACCGACGTCGCCGGTCTCGCCCGCGCCTTCGTTCCGGTGGCCCTGATGATCTACGGACTCGGAATGGTCGTCGGAAACTACGCCGGCGGATGGCTGGCCGACCGGTATCAGCTCAAGGGCACCTTCGTCGGCCTGGCCGCCACGGCCGTGTTCCTTGCGGTGTTCGTCGTGGCCGCACACAATCCGATCACCGCCCTACTGCTGGTGTTCCTCATCGGCGCGTCCGGCTCCTCGGTGGTACCCGGTCTGCAAACGAGGTTGATGGACGTGGCCGAGGACGCCCAGACCCTCGCCGCATCGCTCAACCATGCCGCGTTCAATCTGGCCAACGCCATCGGAGCTGCCGTCGGCGGTGCCGTGATCGCCGCAGGATTCGGCTACACGGCACCCGCCGCCGTCGGCTCGGGCCTGGCGGTGGCCGGTCTCGGTGTACTGGCCACCGCCATGTGGATGGACAAGCGTTCCGCCGCTCGGTAGCGCCCGAGATCAGCCGGTGATCGTTGCCGGCGTTCCGTCGAGGGCTTCGTCCAGTGCCGGGGCCAGCTTGTCGATCACGTACGGCAGGCTGAGCACGCTGGTGAAGTAGATCGCGCCCGCCGTCACGCCGTCGGTGAACACGAGGTTGCCGTCCTCGACCGGCTCGAGGGCGTCGTACACCGCTTCCTTCTCCAATTCCGCGCGGTCGCCCGGGCCTTCGGTTCCCCAGATCAGCACGTCGGCGGCGTTGAGGACCGACAGGTTCTCGAGCGGGATGCTTGCCTGGCCGCCGCCGTCCGCCGGAACGTAGGCGTCGATGTCGTCGGGAACGACGAAGCCCAGCTTGGTCATGAAGTCCGTGCTCAACCCGTCCTGGTAGGCGATCGCCTTGCCCTCGTAGAACGCGTTCTGGAGAAAGATCGCCTTCTTGTCGGCGAATTCGGGGTGCGCGGCTGCGGCGTCGGCGAACTTCTGGTTCACGCCGTCGATCAGGGCGTCGACCTCGGTCTTTTTGCCGAGCGCACGTCCGATCTTCTCGGCCTGGACGTCCCAGGGCTCGAAATAGGCGGTGGAGGCGTCCGATTGGGCGAGTGTGGGAGCGATGTCGCTGAGCCTGTCGTAGGTGTCCTCGGTGAGGCCTGCGTTGGTGGCGATGATCAGATCGGGCTCGAGTGCGGCGATCTTCTCTTCCTCGAAGCCGTCGCCGGTGGCCGAGAGAACTTCGGGCTGCGCGTCGCCCAACGCGGCCTGCGCCCAGGGCCAGGTGGCGTAGGGCTGGTCGCCGTACCACTCCGTGACGCCGACAGGTACGACGCCGAGTGCGAGGACCGTGTCCTGCTCGGTGTATCCGGCCACCACGATACGAGTGGGTTCTTCTGGCACGACGGTCTCGCCGAATGCATGCTCGATCGTGACCGGGAAGACCGCCGAATCGGAGGACGTGCCGGCCATCGACGACGCCTCGTCGGCGGAGTTCGAGCATGCAGTCAGCAGCCCCGCGGTGGTCAGCGCAATCGCGCACACCGTCCAGGTTCGGTGAAGTGGTCGGATGTGCATCGAGACGCCTTTCGGAAGGGTTGGCCAACAGCGGGAAGGGTAGCCCACCCTAATTTCGATGCGCAGTCGAGTCTGTCTGCCGACGCGACGTGAATTGCCTGGCTTCAACCTTCACCGAACCTCCACATTTCCCGACGGGCTCCTCCATGTGCGCCCTCTAGGGTCAGTTCTCATGAGCCGCACAGTTCTCGTCGTCGACGACGAGCCCACGATCTCCGAGGCCGTTGCCGCTCGGCTGCGCGGCGAGGGGTACGAGGTCGTCACTGCCGCCGACGGCCCGTCTGCCGTCGACGCGTGCGCCCGGATCGATCCCGACGTGGTGGTGCTCGATCTGATGCTGCCCGGGTTCGACGGACTCGAAGTGTGTCGTCGTATCCAGGCGTCCCGCCCGGTGCCGGTGTTGATGTTGACGGCCAAGTCGGACGAGACGGACATGCTCGTCGGCCTGGGCGTCGGTGCGGACGACTACCTGGGTAAGCCGTTCAGTATGCGCGAGTTGGTCGCTCGCGTGCACGCCCTGGTTCGGCGTGCCGAGCGTACGGTGACCGCCGAACCCCAGGCAGTTCGAGTCGGTGACGTGCAGATCGATCACCGCGAACGGCGGGTGACCAATCCCTCCGGTGACATCCATTTGACCAGAACCGAATTCGACATTCTCGCCTACTTGGCTGCTCGGCCGCGCACGGCGGTCTCGCGCGAAACGCTGCTGTCGGAACTGTGGGGCTGGGACGATTCGGCCAGCAGTAGGACGGTCGATTCTCACGTGAAAGCGTTGCGTCGCAAACTCGGTGGCGATCTCATCCGCACCGTGCACGGCGTGGGCTATGCCGTGGAGTCGCCGCGATGACGCGAATGCTGCCGCGCCCGTTGGATCCGTTGCGGTCGTTCAAGCTCAAGGTCTCGCTCGTCGTGGGCATCGTGCTGGTGCTCGCGAGCGTCGTGTTCTGGATCGGAGCGGGTTGGCAGTTTCGCTACACCCTCCTCGCAGCGCTCGTCGTGTCCTTGGCCGCAACACAATTCGTCGCCCACGGGATGACGTCACCGCTGCGCGAGATGACCTCGGCCGCCAAAGCGATGGCGCGAGGCGACTATTCGACGCGAGTGCGGGCAACGTCCAGGGATGAGGTGGGCGAGCTCGCCACGGCGTTCAACACCATGGCAAGTGATCTGGAAGCCGCCGAGAAGTACCGCCGCGAACTCATCGGCAACGTCTCGCACGAGCTGAAGACGCCCATCGCCGCCCTGCGTGCCGTGCTCGAGAACATGGTCGACGGGGTGACCGACGCGGATCCCGCGGCGCTGTCGGTGGCGCTGCGCCAAACCGAGAGGCTCGGAGATCTGGTCAGCGAACTGCTCGACCTGTCGCGGGTGGAGGGCGGTGTGCTCACCATTGCCCCGGAGGAGTTCGCGGTGCGGCAATTCCTCGAGGATGCGACGTCCGTTCACCGAGAACGAGTGTCGATAGTCGTCTCGCCGGATGATTCGTCCGTCGTGGCCGACCGATCTCGCATGACACAGGTGATCACCAACCTCGTCGACAACGCCGTGCGGCATTCGCCCCAGTCGAGCACCGTGACGCTGCGGGCCCATCGAATCGGCGGAGCGTATGCGTTCGACGTCGTCGACCAGGGCCCAGGCATCGCGCTCGCCGATCGCCATGCGGTGTTCGACCGATTCACTCGCGGCGGATCCACCGACGGCGGAACAGGTCTGGGCCTCGGCATCGCCCGCTGGGCTACCGAACTGCACGGCGGAACCATCGAAGTCCTCGACAGCGAAGTCGGCTGCCACATCAGAGTGGCCATCCCCGAGCACTGACTTTCTCGATCCATCCGAACCGCGACTGCACGTCCCCGGACCGCAGCCGCCGACCTTCCATGCCCGAAACACAGAAGAAGGAAGCGCCATGACCACGATCGACACTCCGATTCATCCGACAGCGAAGCACGGTCACTCTTTTTGGGGGCCTCGCACCTGGCCGGTGTTGCGGTATGCGCAGGCCCCCCGTGTGGCGCTGATCGGGTCCGCTGTTGCCGGGCTGATCGGGGCAGTGACGTTGGTGGACAACACGTTCGGTGTGCTGATCACCGCCCTGGCCTTCGTGGCGGTGGTGCTCGCAGCGCGCCGCGGCAGGCTCTCGGGGTGGGAATGGGCAGGGGTGGCAGGAGTGCTGGCATTGGCGAGCGTGTCTGCGCTGCGAGCGGCCGAGTGGATCGTGACGATGTCGACTACGCTCGCCGTCGTGGTCGCAGTGGTGGTGCTCTCCCGCGCCTGGACGTGGACGGGAATCGCGCTCGGCGGTCTACTACCGGTGTTTCTGCCGGTGCGCGTGGCTCGGTGGACCGGGCGCGGAGCCGGTTCGATCGATCTGGAAGGGCCACGGCCGGTCCGGATCGGCATGGTCTCCATTGTCACGATCGCGCTCCTCGTCGTGTTCGCAGCGTTGTTCGGTGCGGCCGACAAGCGTTTCTCGGATGCGCTGGGCGCGGTGACACCCGAGTTCGATGCCGCGTCCGTCGTCGGTCGCATTCTCGTCTTCGTGCTCACCGCAGCAGGTGCGCTCGCCGTGGCCTACGTCGCGCTGCATCCGCCTCGGTTCGATCGCCTCGCACCGTCGCCGCGTCGAACAGTGCAGTTGTGGGAGTGGATGGTTCCCCTCGGGGCGGTGGTGGCCCTGTTCGTCGTGTTCGTCGGGTTCCAGGTGCCGACGCTGTTCGGAGGGCAGGGGCACGTCCTCACCACCGAGGGGCTGACCAACGCCGAATACGCCCGGCAGGGCTTCTGGCAATTGCTCGCGGTCACGGTACTGACACTGCTCGTCATCGCGGTCACGGTCGCGAAGGCCCGCCGCGACGATCGGCGTGAACGAATTGCATTGCGCACGTTGCTCGGAGCGCTGTGCCTGCTGTCGCTGGTGATCGTTGCGTCGGCCCTGCATCGAATGTCGTTGTACGAGCAGCAGTACGGCTACACGACGCTGAGGTTGTTCGTCACGGGTGTCGAGTGGTGGCTGGCATCGGTGTTCGTACTGGTTCTGGTGTCGGGCGTGCGGATGTCGGGGCGCTGGCTTCCGCGAGCGGTAGGTGTCGGTGCAGTTCTGACCGTGCTCGCGCTGGCGGCTCTGAATCCGGATGCGTACATCGCACGGCACAACGTCGATCGCTTCGAGCAGACCGGACGAATCGATACGTCCTACGTGGGTGGCTTGTCGGCCGACGCGGACGCGGAGCTCGAGCGACTGCCCGACTACGTGCGTCCCTGTGTGCAAGCTCGCGGTCCGGTGTTCGTCGGCGATACCTGGCACCTGTGCACGGACCCTTCGGTATCTGTACCCTGAGCAACAACTCAGGTTCAGTGGCACACCAGGGAGGTGCGGAATGAGATACCAGAGCATGGTCGTCACTTCGCTGCTCCTCGTGTCGCTGTACCTGACGATGCCGACCGCAACCGCAGACGTGGCTCTGATCCTCGTCGCGGCGCTGGCAACTCTGATGGTGCTCGCGCACCGAGTCGATGTTCCGGCACTGCTGCGCCTACTGCCGAATGTCGGCCCCACCGCAGAGGAACGCCACCTTCGAGGTGCGTTCCGGCGTCAACATCGCCCGGATGCTCCCGGCCGCCCGCAACCACGCGCACCCGGTGCATTGGTGGGGGCACTCTAGCTCGAAAGTTCCCCCACGCCTTCGCGACCCGTTGTCCGCGAGGTTTGCCGGGAGAACAATCATGCTCGTCATCAACGACGCCACCAGGCGTTTCGGTTCGCTGACCGTCTTCAGCGACATCTCGTTCGTCGTACCGGAGGGATCGGTGTGTGCGCTCGTAGGTGCAAACGGTGCCGGAAAGACGACCCTGCTCCGATGCGTCGTCGGAGCAGACGATCTCGATTCCGGCACCATCACACTTTTCGGGAATGCTGTCGACGAAGCCGCGCCCGATTTCCGTGGGCGCGTGGCATCGGTCCTGGACGATCCGGGGACGTTCCCGCATCTGTCGGTGAGTGAACATCTGCAACTCGTTGCTGCGGCCCACGGAGTCGCCGACCCTGCGAGTGCAGCAGAGCGGGTGATCGAGGGACTGGGGCTCGGCCACGTCGTCGATCAGCTACCAGTCACGCTGTCCAGCGGTCAGAAGCGAAGGCTGGCATTGGGTTCGGCGTTCGTGCGACCGCGAGACGTACTGGTGCTCGACGAACCCGAGCAGCGGTTGGACGCCGAAGGCAAGCGCTGGTTGGCTCAGGCCATCGTGCGCGAGAAGCAGGCCGGCTGCATTGTCCTGATGGCATCTCACGACCCGGATCTCGTCGAGCAGGTAGCCGACACGAGCGTGGACGGTGACCGATGGCGACAGTGATGACGGCCGTTCCCTCGGCACGCGTAGTCCGTAGCCGGATTCGCGGCTGGACACGCGCGAGGAGGCCGATCGACATCGGCGCTGTCCTCGCGGTGTGGGGACTACCGGTGTTCGTAGCGACGGGACTGCTGTGGCACCTTCTCGGGCGCTTCGAGCCCAACCGAGCCGAGTCTGGGAACCCGCTTGCGGGGCTGCTGCTGGAGGTCGACTCACTGTTCGCGTCCGGCCTCGCAATCGCAGCATGCGGCCTGGTCATGGCTGCGGTGCGGGCGGTGGGGCCGGTTGTGGTGGATTCTGCCGAACAGTTCTGGATTCACTCGACCCCGCTCGATCGGTCGGGTGTGCTCGCTCCGCGATACTGGGCTTCGACAGCATGTGGCGGTGCCCTGGGTGTGCTGATCGCGCGAGTGGCAACACTGTTCGGTACGACTGCCCACAGTTGGTGGTGGTTCGCCGGCATGGGAGCAGCGATAGGTGCGAGCGTTGTCGGATCGGCAGTACTGGCGCAGACATCGCGGTTCTGGGAGGGGTGGTACCGGACATTCTCGCTCGGGCTCGTGTGCATCGGCGTCGTCCTCTGTTCGGTGTCCGCCGTCCACGCGCCGGTACTGCCCGCACCCTCCATCGGGTGGCCGTCGGCCGTGGCTCTCGTCTTCGGTGTTGCGATCGTGTGGGTCGGTCGATCCCGCGTGCATCGATTGAATCGGTCTGCGCTGGAACGCGGTTCGGGGTTGGTGACCTCTCTGTCGGTGGCGATCGCGACAATGGATACATCGTTCGTTTCTTCCCGAATGGACTCGCGCACTTGGCGTCGTGTGGGACTGGTTCGGTCTCGGTCGTTTTCGGGTTCGCGTCGGCGAATGTTCGTGGACGCCGATGCTCGACGCGTACTTCGCGACCGGCGCGCGGTGCGCACTCTGGTCTCGGTCGTCATCGCGGTCTACCTGTGCGCGGCGGTATTCGCGCTGCCCCTGCGTCCGGTTGCGCTGTTGCTCGCATGTTGCGTCGTAGGCACCGTATGCGGTCACGGGCTACGAGATATCTACTCGTCCAGTGCGTTTCGTGCAGCTCTCGGAGGATCCGATCGCAGTCTGCGGGCAGCGCATCTTGTGGTGCCTGCAGTCGGAATCCTCGTTGTATTCGGTGCCTGCCTACCGGTCGTGTTCGGTGCGTCGCTGTGGGCATTGCTGCCGACCCCGTTCGTAGCGCTCGCTGCTCTGTATCGATCGGCGTCGCGTCCGCCGCTCGAATACGGAGGGCTGATACTGGAGACGCCGATGGGGCAGGTGCCGGTTGACATGCTTCGGCAATTGTTTCGCGGTTCACTTGTCGTATTCGCGTGTGCGGTGGTGCAGATAGCAGTGGGTATCGGATGAGCCGGTCGAGTACCCATCGCTCCGTGGCCACTGCGCTCGGCGTCGTCGCCGTCCTGCTCGTCGTCTTCGCCGTCGTCGACGCCCAACCCGCCGCACAGATAGCGATGTTCGGTGCGCTGGTCGCGGCGTCCCTGGTCGTCCTCGGTGCGCCGTCCGACCTCGCCGTGATCGCACCGCTGTCGTCGTGCGCTGCCGGCGCGGACGGGCGGCGACTTCGGGGATCATTCCGCAGGCAACAGCAACCCGATGCGCCAGGTCGCCCCATGCCCAGAGCGCCCGGCCCGGTCTGTGGACCGGACCGGTGGCTCGAGTTCTCCTGAGCCACTGCGAGATCCGGTCGAGACGCCAACCGACCGCTTTCTCTCACAGTGAGGTGCTCCACCATGCTCGATTTCGTCTACTATCCCGTCTCCGCGGTGCTGTGGTTCTGGCACAGAGTCTTCGGGTCCGTGCTCGGCCCCGACAGCGGCTTCGCCTGGGCGTTGGCAGTGATTTTCCTGGTCTTCACACTGCGTGCGCTGCTGATCAAGCCGTTCGTCAGCCAGATTCGTTCGCAGCTCGCCATGAAAAGGCTCCAACCACAGATCAAGGCCATACAGAAGAAGTACTCCGGGGACCGTGCTCGGCAGGCAACCGAGATGCGGAAGTTGCAGCAGGAACACGGTTTCAACCCCCTGATGGGGTGCCTGCCACTGCTGGCGCAGGGCCCGGTTTTCATCGGTCTGCTGCACGTGCTGCGCTCGTTCAACCGAACCGGAACCGGATTCGGTCATCTCGGTATGACGGCGCAGGAGAACGCGAACACCGCGAATTACGTCTTCAGCGCCGCCGATGTGCAGTCCTTCCTCGACGCACGGCTCTTCGGTGCGCCGATCTCGGCTGCCGTCAACAGCTCTCGGGAGGTGCTCGAGGCCTTCGGTCCGTTCGGGGGAGTGCCGTCGGTGTGGAGCATCGCTTTCGTTGCAGTCCCCTTGATGATCGTCGCTGCGGTTGCCACGCATCTGAACTCGCGGGCGTCCGTCGCCCGGCAGGACGCAGCGGCGCTCGCCAACCCACAGACCGCGATCATGAACAAGCTCGTGCTCTGGGTGTTCCCGGCTGGCGTGCTCGTCGGTGGGCCGGTACTTCCGGTCGCGGTGTTGCTGTACTGGGTGAGCAACAACATCTGGACCTACACCCAGCAGCACCTCGTCTACCGACGCATCGACCGAGAACCGAGTGTCGAGCCAGAGGCGACACCGGCGGTCACCGCGCCGAAACCCGGGGCCAAGCCGAGGCGTCGGTAGCCGGCCTGCAGGAACGACCTCGATGAGCGGGAGTGGAGCCTGCAGGAACGACCTTGATGAGCGGGAGTGGAGCCTGCAGGAACGACCTTGATGAGCGGGAGTGGAGCCTGCAGGAACGACCTTGATGAGCGGGAGTGGAGCCTGCAGGAACGACCTTGATGAGCGGGAGTGGAGCCTGCAGGAATGACCTCGGTGTGCGGCCCAGCTGCCGTCTGTCGGTGGGCTCGGCTACCGTCGTCGGCGTGCCGATCACTGTTTCCACTGTCAACGTCAACGGAATTCGCGCAGCTGTTCGCAAGGGCATGCTGGCGTGGCTCGAGGCCACCGATGCCGACGTCATCTGCCTGCAGGAAACCCGCGCCAACGACGGGGAACTGACCAAGGCGCTGGCCCCGGCCCTCGATGGGGGCTGGCACCTGGCCTCGGCCGAGCCGTCCGCGAAAGGACGCAACGGGGTGGCCTTGCTGTCGAAGGCGGCTCCCGATGCGATTCGCACCGGCATCGGGGCCGTCGAGTTCGCCGATTCAGGTCGCTACATCGAAGGTGACTTCGGCGACGTCACCGTCGCCAGCCTGTATCTGCCGTCGGGCGAGGTGGGTACCGAGCGTCAGGACGAGAAGGAACGCTTCATGGCGGCGTTCGCGAAGTATCTGGCCAAGACGGCCAAGGCCGCGAAGTCCGACGATCGCGACGTGGTGGTGTGCGGAGATTGGAACATCGCCCACACCGAGGCCGATCTCAAGGCATGGAAGACCAACCGCAAGAACTCCGGCTTCCTGCCCGAGGAACGCGAGTGGGTGACGCGGTTGCTCGCCGACAAGGCCCCCTGGACCGACGTCGTACGGGCGCTGTACCCGGGCGTCGAAGGTCCGTACAGCTGGTGGTCCTATCGCGGCAAGGCCTTCGACAACGACGCCGGCTGGCGGATCGACTATCAGTTGGCCACCAGTGATCTGGCCGAGCGCGCCAAGGAAGCGATCACCGAGCGGGCCGAGGCGTACGACCAGCGATGGTCCGATCACGCTCCGGTGACAGTGCGTTACCGCTAGAGCGGAGGCCTGCGCAGTGACCCGTGGTGCTGTAGCGGAGCCTGCACAGTGACCATCTCGGCAGGCAGGAAGTGAGCGTCGACGGGGTCGTGAAAAGATTGCGGCATGTCTTCTTCCGACTCCATCGACACTCCGCAGGGTCCGCCTCGGCGGGTGCTCTCCGGCATCCAACCGACTGCCGATTCTTTCCATCTCGGTAACTACCTGGGTGCGGTGCGGAACTGGGTGGAGTTGCAGGACGAGTTCGACGCGTTCTACTTCATCCCGGACCTGCATGCCATCACCGTTCCTCAGGATCCCAAGGAGCTTCGGCGCCGCACCCGAGTGGCCGCAGCGCAGTTGCTTGCGGTGGGAATCGATCCGGAGAAGTCGACGCTGTTCGTGCAGAGTCAGGTGCCCGAGCATGCGCAGTTGGCGTGGGTTCTGAACTGCATCACCGGATTCGGCGAAGCTGCGCGGATGACGCAGTTCAAGGACAAGTCCGCCAAGCAGGGTCGCGATCACACCAGCGTCGGACTGTTCACCTACCCGATTCTGCAGGCCGCCGATATCCTGCTCTATCGGCCGAATCTGGTGCCCGTGGGCGAGGATCAGCGCCAACACCTGGAGTTGACTCGCGATCTGGCGCAGCGTTTCAACACCCGGTTCAAGAAGACGTTCGTCGTGCCCGATGCGCACATCATCAAGGGCACCGCGAAGATCTTCGATCTGCAGGATCCCACCGCGAAGATGAGCAAGTCCTCGTCGAATCCGGCGGGCATCGTCAACATCCTCGACGATCCGAAGGTGTCGGCGAAGAAGATTCGTTCGGCAGTGACGGACAACGAGCGCGACATCCTGTTCGATCCGGAGAACAAGGCGGGCGTCAGCAACCTGCTGGTGATTCAGTCTGCGCTCTCGGGCGCGAGTATCGACGACCTCGTCGCTGGGTATGCGGGCAAGGGATACGGCGACCTCAAGTCCGACACCGCCGACGTTCTGACCGAGTTCGTCGTTCCGCTACGGGAGCGGATGGACGGGTTCATGGCCGACGTGGCCGAACTCGATCGCATCCT
Source organism: Rhodococcus sp. SBT000017 (assembly GCF_003688915.1). NCBI lineage: Bacteria > Bacillati > Actinomycetota > Actinomycetes > Mycobacteriales > Nocardiaceae > Rhodococcus > Rhodococcus sp. SBT000017. The sequence goes on along the minus strand of NZ_REFU01000001.1, from coordinate 1,676,883 downwards.
CGCGGCCGGTGCGGATCGAGCCAGGGAAGTGGCGAGCCGAACGCTCGCTCAGGTCTACGACAGGGTGGGTTTCCTGCCGCCGGGTGCATAGCATCTACGGCACACTGAGTTTCGTCGTGCTGCGTTTCGGCAAGGAGTACTTCGAGGCGCAGCACCGCGGCGACACGATCCGACAGCAGGCGACGACAGCGAAAAGGTGAGTGCCATGCCCGATTTCAAGGCGATCCTCGACGACCGGCGTAACCGGTGGCCCTGGCTCGATCACACTGTTGTTGCTGCGCAGCGCTATCAGGGTCAGAAGGGCGACTACTACGCGGCAGGCATGACGTACTTCAGTGTGCTGGCCTTGTTCCCGCTGCTGATGGTCGCGTTCGCGATCGCCGGGTTCGTGCTGGTGAATCAGCCCGAGTGGCTTGCCGAGATCCAGTCGCAGATTGCCGAGAACGTGCCGGGCAGCTTCGGTGAGACGATCAACTCGCTGATCCAGACGGCCATCGAGTCTCGGACGAGCGTCGGCATCATCGGTCTGCTCGGTGCCTTGTATGCAGGTCTCGGTTGGATCGCCAACCTGCGGGAGGCACTGACCGCCATGTGGGAGAGCCAGCACGAGCAGGGGGGCTTTCTGGCCACCAAGGCCAAGGATTTCGCCGCGCTGCTCGGGCTGGGGACCGCGCTGGTGCTGTCGTTGGCGTTGTCGGCGCTCGCCGGTGGTGACCTGATGCGCAGCATTCTCGAGTGGGCCAATCTCGATTCAGTCCCAGGAGTGGGCATCGCCCTGCGCGTCTTCTCGATTCTGCTCGCGCTGGCGGGCACCTGGGCGTTGTTCACCTGGGTGATCTCGCGTCTGCCGCGCGAGCCGGTCTCGTGGCGCAGCGCAGCCAAAGGCGCTCTGCTCGCTGCCGTCGGTTTCGAGATCTTCAAGCAGCTCGGTGCCATCTATCTGGGATCGGTGACGAGCGGCCCGGCAGGCGTGGTCTTCGGACCCATCATCGGTCTGCTGGTATTCGTCTTCACGACGTCACGGCTGGTGCTGTTCTCCACATCGTTTGCCGCGACGACTCGCGAGAGCTTGGCCGAAGCTCATGTACCGGCCCCGGAGCCGGCGGTGATCAACACGAGGGTCGAGGTCAGCGAAGGACCGGGCGTGACGGGGGGTCTGGCGCTGGTGGGTGCCGGTGCCCTCGCCGCTCTCGGCCTCGCGGGACTGCGCAACAGACGTCGCTAGATTGCTCGCAATCGCTGTATCGGAGGACCCGGTTCAGCGGTTGCGCGAAAGCCGTCGAGCTCCCCACAACAATCCGATCACCACGATCGAACCGATGACTCCTATCGCTATGCGAACGACGGTGTCGCCTTGGGCCTGCATCTCGGACTGGCGGGAGCTCGACCCGGACGCCGATGCGGGCGGCTGGGCGAGAGTCGGAGTGGCCTCGGGCGCGCGCGTACTCGTCACCGCGGCCGTCGACTGCGGCTCCACGAGTTCGCCCACGCCGCGACTGGAGTCGAGCGCGAACCCGTAGTCCAACAGGCGTGCCGCTTGCTCCCACGGCCGGATCGGCAGCACGTCGCCCTTCATGATCGTCACGACCAGACGCCTGCCGCCCCGTTCTGCTCCTGCGACGAATGTCTGGCGAGCATCGTCGGTGTACCCGGTCTTGCCTCCGAGAGCTCCCTCGTAGTTGTAGAGCAGCTGATTGTCGTTGGAGAGGGTGAACCCGGGCCGGTCTTGGTCCTCCGGGATCGTGGGGTCCTTCGGATAGCCGGGAAACTGAACGGTCTCGGTCGAAATCAGTTGCGCAAAGGTCGGATTGCGCATGGCCGCGCGGTAGATCAACGCCAGGTCGTAGGCAGAGCTCGCCATCCCCGGGCCGTCGAGACCGGACGGTGTGGCGGTGCGAGTGTCGAGCGCACCCAGTTCTGCGGCCTTGGCATTCATCTTGTCCACGGTGGCCGCGTCCCCACCCAACTGCCTGGACAACGCATGCGCTGCATCGTTTCCCGATGCCATCACCAGGCCCTGCATCAATTGGAGATTGGTGTAGACACCGTTCTCTCCGATGCCGACGGCACTGCCCTCGGCATCGGCGTCCTCTGCGGTCGCGGTGATCTGGGAATTCAAGTTCAACTCGTCGAGGGCGACGATCGCAAGTAGCACCTTGATCGTGCTCGCCGGCCGATGCCTCCCGTGCGGATCCTTGGCGGCCAGGACGGAGCCGGAGTCCATGTCGGCCACCACGAACCCGGTGGCCGAGATATCGGCAGGCAACGGGGGAGCCCCGTCCGGCAGCACCGCTCCACACTCGGCGAGCCGATCCCCGCCGACGGTTTCGGCGGGAATCGGGAGTGGTTGCGGTGCAGTGCTTCCAGGGGCCGGTACCTCGGACAGGTCGATCGCCGGGGGAGGTGACGCGGCGAACGGGCAGCTGTCGGTGTCGGGCGTCGTGAACGGCGGTGTCGTCGTCGCGGCTGGTGGCTCGGCGGCGGGTTGCGCCAGAGCCGGTCCACAGCCGATGCCGACGAGAACCATCGACACTGCCGACGCTGCCACGCACACTCGAATCCTTTTCATCGCGAATCACCATAGGCGCTCGCGGGTCGGTCGACGTGGCGACCCACCGGCGAGCAATGCCCGAACGACCGCTCTGGTTCTCGTCCCGACATCGTCACCGGCACCGGCCGAATGTCGACCCACGCGCCCGTCGCCAGTATGAGAACTCGCTCATGGTGTGCTCCTTCGGTTCTCACGTTCGACAGCGATCGTTGAGTCATCACCGAAACGGTGGCCCGCAGGACTCGGATCGAAGGAGCAGACATGAGAATGCCAGGAAAGTTCATGATCGTCGGTGCAGCAGCCGTTGTCGTCACCCTCGGAAGCGTCGGCGCACTCGCGATCGCCGACGACGACCCCACCCAGCAGCGGCCGTCCTCGATCTCGGTGGAACAGCCTCTGTCGGAGTCAGATTCGGTTCCGAACCCGCCTGCAGCTCCCCAGCAGCCCGCACCGACCCAGATCCCGGACGACCGCTACGACGACGATTGGGACGACCGCTACGACGACTGGGACGACCGAAACGACGATCTGAACGGTCGAGACGACGACTGGGACGACCTGGACGACGACGACAACGATGACCTGGACGACGACAACGACTGGGACGACTGAGACTCGAGCAGTGGCGTCGGCAACCGGCCGACGCCGCTCATGTCTCGGACAGTCGGTATCCCATTCCGCGAACGGTCTCGATTCGTGCGGCACCGAATTTCGCCCGAAGGTAGCGGACGTAGACATCGACGACATTGGAGCCCGGGTCGAAGTCGTAGCCCCACACCTGCGACAGGAGTTGCTCTCGCGAGAGGACCTGACCGGGGTGGCGCATGAAGGTCTCGGCCAGGGCGAACTCACGGGCCGACAGGTCGACGGTGCGGTCTCCCACCACAGCTCGTCGGGTACGCAGGTCGAGGGTGAGGTCGGCGACCGCGAGCTGGTTGGTGTCGACGGTTCGTTTGGTGCCCAGTCGAACTCGGATGCGCGCCAGCAGTTCCTCGAATCGGAACGGCTTGGCCATGTAGTCGTCGGCACCGGTTTCGAGACCGGACACCACGTCCTGGACGCTGTCGCGTGCGGTCAACACGATCACCGGTATCTCGCACTGCTCTCCGCGCAGTCGCTGCAGTACCTCGAAGCCGTCCATGATCGGCAGACCGATGTCGAGTACCACCAGATCGAAGTCACCGCTGCGGGCATGTTCGTATGCGGATCTGCCGTCGGAGACGGTCGTCGTGCTGAAACCGCTCGCTCTGAGCCCCTTGTGAACGAACGAGGCGATGCGGGGTTCGTCTTCGGCGATCAGGATGCGGGCCATCGTCGATCCTTCTGCGGGGGAGGGGAATCGGTCAGTGGAATCGTGATGGTGAAGGTGGCCCCGTGCCCCGGGGCGCTGCCGACACTCACCCGCCCACGGTGGGCCTGTGCGATGGCGGTGACGATGGACAATCCGAGCCCCGCGCCCTCGGTGCGTCGGGTTCCGTTGCGACCGCGGGCGAAGCGCTCGAAGATTCGTTCCTGCTCGTCGCGCTCGATTCCCGGACCCGAGTCGGTGACCCAGAACCGGATGTCGCCGTCGGACAGTTGCGATCCGATGCCGACGCGACTGCCGGGCATCGTGTGGTGAGTTGCGTTGTCCGCCAACGCCAACAGTGCCTGGGTCAGTCGTTGCGCGTCGAGCGGCGCATGGACGGTTGCGCTCGCCTCCAGTACCCATTCCCGGTCGGCGAGGGTGGTCACCTTGTCGAACACGCTTCGAGTGAGCGCGTCGACATCGGTGTCCACCGGCGTGACGAAGCTCGTCTGGTCGGCCCGGGTGAGCAGCAACAGATCGGCGACGAGTCGGTTCATCCGATCCAGTTCGTCGTCGACGAGCGCGACGGTGTCTCGAACGTCGGCGGGGTCGCCGTGGTCGAGAACATCGAGGTGACCTCGGACGATGGTGATGGGAGTGCGGAGCTCGTGGCCGGCGTCGTCGAGGAATCGGCGCTGACTCGCCGCGCCGGACTCGATTCGGTCGAGCATCGAGTTCAGTGTGTCGATCAGGTCTCCGATGTCGTCGCCTCGACCGGTCGTTCTGGCGTCGGTGATTCGGCCGGACAGGTCGGTTTCGGTGATCGTTCTGGCGGTGGCTGTGATGTGTCTGATCGGCGACATGATGCGTCCCGCGACGAACCACGCCCCTACTGCCGCCAGCACCGAGGTGACGCTGCCGACGACGAGCATCAGGGTCGCGGTCTCGTCGGCCGAGGCGCGTTCCTGATCGGCGAAGTACGCGGCGACCACGACGCCCGGCACCGGGTCGCCTGCCAGCGAGACCGGCACCGCGAGATACACCACTTCGCCTGCCGCGCTCGAATACGAACCTTCGACCGGTGCGGTGACGGAGCCGACCTCGGCGGTGAAGCCGGTGTCGTCGGACAGTCGTACCGGCGCCTGCTGCCTGCTCTGTACGGCGAACGCGCCGTCCACGTAACCCAGGAACTTCTCGTTGGGGCGGGCGAGGTTGTAGGTGATCACCACGCGGAGGACGTCGTCGATGTCGTCGAACGGTGCGCCGGTTCCCGGATCGACGCCTGCGTCGGTGAGAGTGGTGAACTCGGCGATCTCGGTGCGCAGCGATTCGCGCATGCGATTGTCGGTCGCGCGGATCATGAGCAGCCAGGTGGTGACGGTGACGGCCGCGAGAGATGCCAGCACCAGCAGCAGCACCCACGAGAAGATGCGGCTCCGAGCGCTCGTCGGGCGCAGGGCGAGCAGTCGCGTCCGCATCACGTGGTCGGTCTCGCAGCAGGGTCAGTCGTCGTCGTCGTCATCGTCATCCCAGTCGTCGTCGAAGTCATCGTCCCAGTCGGCAGGCGGCAGCGGCGGCGGGGGCACGAATCCGTCCGGTGCCACCGGCTGTGGCGCGGTGGTGGGCGCGGGATCGCCCGGTCCCGGTGGAGGGGGAACGGGCCCCGGAGTACCCGGGGCGGATTGCACGGGTGCGGCGGGTGCGACGATGGGTGCGGGCAACGGGGTCTGCTCGCCCGTCGACCGAGTCGTCAGCAATGCCGCGACGAGCACGGCGAGCGTGAGCAGTCCCAGGGCCGAGACGATGATGGTTCGCACACAGACGACTCTGACGACGGTGGATTGTGGCTACGTGAATCGGAGATGAGAGTCCTCTCATGTCCGAGGTCCGGTGCTGCGCATACCGGTTGCGTCGCGTGACGAATAATCGTCGAAGATGCGTGACGGGTACCAATCGTTTCTTACAGTGATCAGGTCGGCGGGTCGGATTCGACGGTTGTTCGAGGGGCCGGATTTTCGAGAGGCCGAATTTTCGAGAGGAAGTGCAATGAGGTTTCGGCAACAGCGCGGGCCGATCGCGGTCGGCGCGGTCTGTGCGGTCGCGGCACTGACTGTCGCTGCCTGTTCGAGTACCGGTGGTGCTCCTCGATCGTCCGACGACGGAAGCAACGCGGGTGTCGCCGACACGCCGTCGGCGACGATCGCGATGATCACGCACGAGGTTCCCGGCGACACCTTCTGGGATCTGGTTCGCAAGGGTGCCGAGGCCGCTGCGGCCAAGGACAACATCGAACTGCGCTACTCCGCAGATCCCGAAGCGCCCAACCAGGCCAACCTCGTCCAGAGTGCGATCGACTCGAAGGTCGACGGTATCGCGGTCACGCTGGCCAAACCCGACGCGATGGCACCCTCCGTCGAGGCTGCGACCGCCGCGGGCATCCCGGTCGTCGCGTTCAATTCCGGTTACGACTCCTGGAAGGACATGGGAGTCCAGCAGTACTTCGGCCAGGACGAGACCATCGCCGGACAGGCTGCCGGGGCTCGGCTCACCGAGGACGGTGCACGCAAGACCCTGTGCATCATCCAGGAGCAGGGTGCCGTGGCACTCGAGGCTCGCTGTGCCGGCGTGACGGAGGGCTTCGGAGGCACCACCGAGATCCTCAACGTCAACAGCAAGGACATGCCGTCCGTCGAGTCGACCATCACCGCCAAGCTGCAGCAGGACCCGAGCATCGACCATGTCATCGCGCTCGCTGCTCCGATCGCCTTGACGGCGGTGCAGTCCAAGAACAATGCGGGCAGCGACGCCACGATCGTCACGTTCGACACCAACGCCGCACTCGTCGACGCGATCGAGTCGGGTGACGTGGCGTGGGCCATCGATCAGCAGCCCTACCTGCAGGGCTACCTGGCCATCGACTCGCTGTGGCTCTACCTCAACAACGGCAACACGATCGGTGGCGGCACCCCGGTGCTGACCGGGCCCGCGTTCATCGATTCGACCAACATCGACGCGGTCGCCGAGTACGCCCGTAACGGCACACGCTGAATGCGTCGCCTCGGCGCGGAAGGAAGATCATGTCCCCACAGGCCGATCCGGCTCTGTCCGAACACACCGTGATGGCAGATGAGCGGGTCAAGAAGCGGAAACCGTTGCAGCGGTTGCTGATTCGGCCGGAGGTCGGGGCGCTGTTCGGCGCGGTCGCCATATTCGTCTTCTTCTGCATCGTGGCACCGCCGTTTCGATCGCCCGAAGCCCTCGCCACCGTGCTGTACGCATCCTCGACCATCGGCATCATGGCGATCGGTGTTTCCCTTTTGATGATCGGCGGAGAATTCGACCTCTCCACCGGGGTTGCGGTGACGTTCTCCTCGATCATGGCCTCCATGCTGGCCTACAACCTGCACCTGAACGTCTGGACCGGCTCGGTGCTGGCGCTGGTGCTGGCACTGGCGGTCGGGTTTCTCAACGGATACCTGGTGATGACGACCAGGATTCCGTCGTTCCTGATCACGTTGGCGTCGTTCCTCATGCTCACCGGCATCAATCTCGCCGTCACCAAGCTCGTCACCGGCCAGGTGGCCACCCCGTCCATCTCGGACATGGAGGGGTTCGATTCGGCCAAGGCAGTGTTCTCGTCCTCGTTCTCGCTGCTGGGGGTCTCGGTCCGCATCACCGTCGTGTGGTGGATCGTGTTCACCCTCGCCGCGACCTGGGTGCTGATGAAGACCCGGATCGGCAACTGGATCTTCGCTGTCGGCGGCAACCAGGAATCGGCGCGTGCGGTCGGGGTGCCGGTCACTCGGGTCAAGATCGGCTTGTTCATGTTCGTCGGCTTCTGCGCCTGGTTCGTCGGCATGCACCTGCTGTTCGCGTTCGACACCGTGCAGTCCGGCCAAGGCGTGGGCAACGAATTCCTCTATATCATCGCCGCGGTCATCGGCGGATGCCTGCTCACCGGTGGATACGGCACGGCTGTCGGTGCCTTCATCGGAGCGTTCATCTTCGGCATGACCAACCAGGGCATCGTCTACGCAGGCTGGAACCCGGACTGGTTCAAGTTCTTCCTCGGTGCGATGCTGCTGTTCGCAGTGATCGCGAACAGCTCCTTCCGCAACTACGCGGCGAAAAGGTGACCATGACGTCCTCCGCGAACACGCCCCTCATCGAACTGAAAAGCGTGGGCAAGAGCTACGGCAACATCATCGCGCTGCACGGGATAGACCTCCGTGTCGGTGCCGGTGAGGTCACCTGCGTTCTCGGTGACAACGGCGCAGGCAAGTCCACTCTGATCAAGATCATGTCCGGGTTGCATCGGCAGTCGGAGGGGGAATTGCTCGTCGACGGCACGGCGACCACGTTCGGCTCGCCGAAGCAGGCGGTCGATCAGGGTATCTCCACGGTCTACCAGGACCTCGCGGTCGTCTCCCTGATGCCGGTGTGGCGCAACTTCTTCCTCGGTCAGGAGCTGCGCAAGGGCAAGATCTTCAAGACCCTCGACACCCAAGCGATGCGCGCGAGAACCATCGACGAACTCCGCAAGATGGGGATCGATCTACCGGATGTCGATGCCCCCATCGGCTCACTGTCCGGTGGCCAACGTCAGTGCGTGGCCATTGCGCGCGCCATCTACTTCGGTGCCCGAGTTCTCATCCTCGACGAGCCGACCGCCGCTCTCGGCGTCAAACAGTCCGGCATGGTTCTCCGGTACATCTCGGCGGCCCGGGAGAAAGGCTTCGGAGTCGTGTTCATCACCCACAATCCGCATCATGCGTACATGGTCGGAGATCACTTCGTCCTCCTCGATCGTGGACGTCAGACACTGGACTGTGCGCACGACGACATCTCGCTCGACGACCTCACCAAGGAAATGGCGGGCGGCGACGAACTGGCGACCCTCTCCGACGAACTGCGCCGCTGACATCTCGGGGCCGCGGTGCATGCGTGAGAATTGGGCGCGGCGGGTAGAGGATCGAAAGAGGTGCTCGACGGAGGCACCAGACGAAGGAGCCGAACATGAGCGAGCACGAGCCCCTCGGACCACTGTCGCCGGACTTTCTCGAATCCGATTTCTACGGGTATCAGAGCATGCTCGACGATTCCGAGACCGAAGTGGTCCTGCGCACCCGTCGATTCCTGCAGGACGAGGTCGCGCCGCGGGCGAACGAATTCTGGGAGAAGGCCGCCTCTCCGGTGCACCTGATGCCGAAGATCGCACAGCTCGAGATCGCCGGTCTGGGTTATGGTTTCGACGACCGAAAGGCCTCACGCAAGCTGCTCACCGGCTGGCTCGAAATGGAGTTCGCGCGAGTCGATCCGTCCACGGGAACGATGTTCAGCGTGCACAGTTCGTTGGCGATGAGCAGTATCTCGATTCTCGGGTCCGAGCAGCAGCGCGAGCGGTGGTTGCCTGCGATGCGCCGAATGGAGAAGATCGGCGCGTTCGGACTGTCCGAACCGCACGGTGGCTCCGACGTCGCAGGCGGACTCGAGACCACAGCTCGACTCGACGGAGATCACTGGATCCTCAACGGCAGTAAGCGCTGGATCGGCAACGCCACGTTCGCAGATCTGACCATCGTGTTCGCCAAGGACGAGGCCGACGGCGAGGTCAAGGGCTTCGTCGTCGAGCAGGGATTCGAGGGGTTCCGGGCGGAGAAGATCGAGGGCAAGTACTCGCTCCGCGCGGTCGAGAACGCGGACATCCATCTGGAGAACTGCCGAGTCCCGGTCGAGAACAAGCTGGCCGACGCCAACTCGTTCGCCGATACAGCGAAGGTGCTCCGTCTGACCCGCGGAGGCGTGGCGTTCCAGGCCGTGGGCGTGATGATGGGCGCGTACGAGCGGGCCGTGGCCTATGCGCGCGAACGCGAACAGTTCGGGTCTCCGATCGCGTCGTTCCAGCTGATCTCCGACCTGATCGCCCGCATGACGGCGAACATCACCGCCTCGCTCGGCATGGCGATTCGTGTTTCTCAGCTGCAGGACAACGGCGTCCACCACGACGAGCATGCAGCGCTGGCCAAGACGTTCTGTACGACGCGGCTGCGCGAGGTGGTCGGCTGGGCCCGAGAGATCCTGGGCGGCAACGGAATTCTCATCGAGCACGACGTCATCAGATTCTTCGCCGACGCCGAGGCCCTGTACTCCTACGAGGGCACCGCGCAGATCAACAACCTGATCGTCGGCCGCGGAGTGACGGGCTTCGGCGCGTTCGTCTGACCGAGAACGAAAAGCGCCCCTTCGCGTGTGCGAAGGGGCGCTGTACGTGGGGCAGGAGAAGCTGTCAGCGTGCGAACAGCAACGCGCGCTTGACTTCCTGAATCGCCTTGGTCACCTGGATGCCGCGAGGGCATGCGTCGGTGCAGTTGAAGGTGGTGCGGCAACGCCACACACCCTCGACATCGTTGAGGATGTCCAGACGCTCGGTTGCACCCTCGTCACGGCTGTCGAAGATGAACCGGTGCGCGTTGACGATGGCGGCCGGACCGAAGTAGCTGCCGTCGCTCCAGAACACGGGGCACGAGGTGGTGCAGCACGCGCACAGGATGCACTTGGTGGTGTCGTCGAACCGGGCGCGGTCCGCTGCGGACTGGATCCGCTCGCGGGTCGGCTCGTTGCCCGTCGTCATCAGGAACGGCTTCACGGCGCGGAACGCGTCGAAGAAGGGTTCCATGTCGACGATGAGGTCCTTCTCCACCGGCAGACCCTTGATGGGCTCGATGGTGATGTTCAGCGTCTTCGACGAGTCCTTGGGGAGCATGTCGCGCATGAGCACCTTGCAGGCGAGACGGTTGACACCGTTGATCCGCATCGCGTCGCTGCCGCAGACACCGTGTGCACACGAGCGACGGAACGTCAGGGTGCCGTCCAGGTAGCCCTTCACGTACAGCAGCAGGTTGAGCAGACGGTCGGTGGCCAGGGTGGGGACCTGGAAGGTGTCCCAGCGCTGACCGTCACCGTTCTCGGGATTGAAGCGCGCGATCTTGAGGTTGACCATCACCGCGCCCTCGGGGACGGGCGGCAGGTCGGACTCGTTGGACTTCTTGTCCAGTGTGGGTGCGCTCATATCAGTACTTCCGCTCCATCGGCTCGTAGCGGGTTTGGATTACCGGCTTGTAATCCAAGCGGATCTCGGTGAGCAGACCTTCGCCCTCTTTGTAGGCCATGGTGTGCTTCATGTACTCGGCGTCGTTGCGCTCGGGGTAGTCCTCGCGAGCGTGTCCGCCGCGCGATTCCTTCCGGTTGAGTGCACCGACGACCGTGACCTCCGCCATTTCGAGCAGGAAGCCGAGTTCGATGGCCTCGAGCAGGTCGCTGTTGTAGCGCTTGCCCTTGTCCTCGACGGTGATCTTGTTGTACCGCTCCTTGAGGGCGCGGACATCCTTGAGTGCCGTCTCGAGACGTTCCTCGGTACGGAACACCGATGCGTTGTTGTCCATCGACTGCTGCATCTCGGTACGGATGTCGGCTGCGCGCTCGTGGCCGTGGTCCGACAGGATCAACTCGAGCCAGTCCTGCACCATCTTCGCCGGCTCCTCGGGGAGCGGGGTGAAGTCGACCGAGTTCGCGTACTCGGCCGCGGCGATGCCGGCACGACGTCCGAAGACGTTGATGTCGAGCAACGAGTTGGTGCCGAGACGGTTGGCTCCGTGCACGGAGACGCAGGCGCATTCGCCGGCCGCGTAGAGGCCGGGGACGATGTCCTCGTTGTTGCGCAGAACCTCGCCGCGGATCTTGGTGGGGATGCCGCCCATGACGTAGTGGCACGTCGGGTAGACGGGCACCGGCTCCTTGACGGGGTCGACACCGAGGTACGTGCGCGAGAACTCCATGATGTCCGGGAGCTTCTCGTCCAGAACTTCCTCGGGAATGTGCGTGACGTCGATGTAGACGTAGTCCTTGTTCGGGCCGCCGCCGCGTCCTTCGAGCACCTCGAGCACCATCGACCGCGCGACGATGTCGCGGGGCGCGAGGTCCTTGATGGTCGGTGCGTAGCGCTCCATGAAGCGTTCGCCCGACTCGTTCCGCAGGATGCCGCCCTCGCCTCGCACTGCCTCGGAGATGAGAATGCCCAGGCCTGCGAGACCTGTCGGGTGGAACTGGTGGAACTCCATGTCCTCCAAGGGAAGACCCTTGCGGAACACGATGCTCATGCCGTCACCGGTGAGGGTGTGGGCGTTGGAGGTGGTCTTGTAGATCCGGCCCGAGCCTCCGGTGGCGAAGATGATCGACTTCGCGTGGAAGATGTGCAGCTCACCGGTGGAGAGCTCGTAGGCGATGATTCCGGTCGCGACGGGACCGTCGTCGGTCTCGGTCAGACACAGATCCAGTGCGTAGAACTCGTTGTAGAACTCGACGTCGTGCTTGACGCAGTTCTGGTAGAGCGTCTGCAGGATCATGTGGCCGGTGCGGTCGGCTGCGTAGCACGCACGACGCACCGGAGCCTTGCCGTGATCGCGGGTGTGGCCACCGAAGCGCCGCTGATCGATCTTGCCCTCGGGTGTCCGGTTGAACGGAAGACCCATCTTCTCGAGATCGAGAACGGCGTCGATGGCTTCCTTGGCCATGATCTCCACCGCGTCCTGGTCGGCGAGGTAGTCGCCGCCCTTGACGGTGTCGAACGTGTGCCACTCCCAGTTGTCTTCCTCGACGTTGGCCAGGGCGGCGCACATGCCGCCCTGAGCTGCGCCGGTGTGCGAGCGCGTGGGGTAGAGCTTGGTCAGTACGGCTGTGCGAGCACGGGGTCCGGCCTCGATCGCAGCACGCATACCGGCACCGCCTGCGCCGACGATCAGTACGTCGTAACGATGTTCCTGCATGTAAGCGTCAGTGTCCTTAGCTCGCCGTGATGTTGGGATCGAACGTGAAGATGACGTAGGTGCCGACGCCCATGATGAGGATCATCGACAGCACCAGCAGCGTGGTCAGCCAGAAACGCGTCGAATCCTTGCGGGAGTAGTCCGCGATGATCGTGCGCAGGCCGTTGCCGCCGTGCAGCTGCGCCAGCCACAGCATCGTCAGGTCCCAGAACTGCCAGAACGGGCTGGCCCAACGACCGGCGACGAATGCGAAGTTGATGCGATGCACACCGTCGTCGAGCATCAACATGATGAACATGTGGCCCAGGACGAGCACGACGAGTGCCAGGCCGGAGAAGCGCATGAACAGCCATGCATAGAGCTCGAAGTTGCCCTTGCTCTGGCGCCGCGGCGAACGCGGGTTGGCCAGGCTGGCCGGACGGTCGTAGTTCGTGCCGAGGACCTTCGCCTCGGGACCCTGCGTCGACATCAGTGACCACCCGCCGTGAACATGTTGTAGAAGATTCGTCCCGCGCCGGGGATCATGACGACGAGCCAGACGACTGCGATGACCCACAGCATCGGCTTCTGGTACTGCGGTCCCTTCGACCAGAAGTCGATCAGCATCACGCGGATGCCGTTCAACGCGTGGTACAGCACGGCCGCGACGAGGCCGATCTCCATCAGACCGACGAGCGGGGTCTTGTAGGTCTCGATGATGGCGTCGTACGTCTCGGGGTTGACCCGAACCATCGCCGTGTCGAGAACGTGGACGAACAGGAAGAAGAAAACCAAGACGCCTGTGATTCGGTGAAGGACCCAGGACCACATGCCCGGATCCCCGCGGTACAGCGACCGCTTGCGCTCCTTGACCGGAGCGGCTTCTGTCGTGCTACTCATCGAGTGCAATGCCTCCAACGTCGTTGGTGGACGCATCGAGCCCGGTGGCCGGTCTTGTCGTGGCTCGATTTGTCGCGATTCGGCCCTAGTGCTGGTTGTACTAGCCGCTTACAAGAAACTGTAAACCCATTCGAAACACGGAACTAATTCGACTCGAGGTTCGTACGCTGCCGAAATCTGGTGTTAGGTTTGCCTTCCCAATTGATGGGCGCACTTCAGGCCGGATCTCTGCATCAATTCAGACAGCGTGATTGGATGGTGCACCATGAACGAAATCGACTGGAAAACGTTGCGCGACAATGCTCATGAGGCAATGGGCCGTGCCTACGCCCCGTACTCCAACTTTCCGGTCGGCGCCGCAGCTCTGGTGGACGACAATCGGATAGTCACCGGGTGCAATGTGGAAAATGTCTCATACGGTTTGGGGCTCTGCGCGGAGTGCGGGTTGGTGTCGAACTTGCACTCGACCGGCGGCGGCAGACTCGTGGCCTTTTCCTGCTGCGATTCCAGGCGTGAAATTCTGATGCCGTGCGGGCGATGCCGGCAGCTGCTGTACGAGTTCGGCGGCCCGGATCTGCTCGTCGACACCGCCTCGGGACCGGTTCGACTGGCAGAGTTGCTCCCGAACGCTTTCGGCCCCGACAACCTCGACGAAGGACGCGTGAACAACCATGCCTGACGCCGTATCCATCATCAGCGCCAAGCGCGACGGGCGCGTTCTCGACGACGAGCAGATCGAATGGGTGATCGCGGAGTTCACCCGCGGATCCGTCGCGCCGGAACAGATGTCGGCTCTCGCAATGGCCGTTCTGTGGCGCGGATTGTCGCGTCGCGAGCTCGGTACGTGGACGAACGCGATGATCGCGTCGGGCACACGGATGGACTTCTCGGCGCTGCCGCTGCCCACCGTCGACAAACACTCGACCGGTGGTGTCGGAGACAAGATCACGCTGCCGCTGGCTCCGCTCGTCGCCGCCTGCGGAGCCGCTGTGCCGCAGCTGTCGGGTCGAGGACTTGGCCACACCGGCGGGACGCTCGACAAGCTCGAGTCCATCCCCGGATGGCGAGCGGATCTGAGCGGCGAGGAGATGCACCGCATCCTGGCCGATCCGGCGATCGGTGCTGTCGTGTGCGCTGCCGGTGCCGATCTCGCTCCGGCCGACAAGAAGCTCTACGCATTGCGAGACGTGACGGGAACGGTCGAATCGATCCCGCTGATCGCCAGCTCGATCATGAGCAAGAAGATCGCCGAGGGCACCGGGGCGCTCGTGTTGGACGTCAAGGTCGGTGCCGGAGCGTTCATGAAGAACGTCGACGACGCACGCGAACTCGCGACCGCCATGGTCGAGCTCGGAACCGATGCGGGGGTACGGACTCTGGCGGTGCTGACGGCGATGGACACCCCGCTCGGGCTCACCGCGGGCAACGCGCTCGAGGTGGAGGAATCGGTCGAGGTACTCGCCGGAGGTGGGCCGGCCGACATCGTCGAGCTGACGATCACGCTGGCGCGCACGATGCTCGCGGCGGCCGGGATCGAGGGTATCGATCCGGCCGACAAGCTGGCCGACGGTTCGGCAATGGATCGGTGGCGAACGATGATCGCCGCGCAGGGCGGCGATCCCGATGCCTCGCTCCCCGTCGCCCGCGAGAGCCAGGACTTCGTCGCCGCCACCGACGGCGTCGTCACCGGATTGGACGCAATGGGTGTCGGATTGGCGGCGTGGCGGATGGGCGCGGGCCGCGAGCGCCAGGGTGAGCCGGTGCAGAGCGCAGCCGGTGTGCGGCTGCACGCCAAGCCCGGCGATCGGGTGCGCGCAGGAGATCGGCTGGCGACGCTGTACACCGACACCCCGGAGCGCTTCGAGTACGCGCAGCAGGCACTCGAATCCAGTTGGGAGATAGGGGCCACGGCCGTGCAGCCGACCCCTCTGGTGATCGACCGGATCGGGCAATAACGAGCCCGGTCAGATCAGGTTGCCGGCCTCCGTCAGCACGCTGCGCAGGATCTGCTCCATCTCGTCGAACTCCTTCTGACCGCAGATCAGTGGCGGAGCCAGCTGCACCACCGGATCGCCGCGGTCGTCGGCACGGCAGTACAGGCCTGCGTCGAACAGGGCCGTGGACAGGAAGCCGCGGAGGATGCGTTCTGCTTCGGCGTCGCTGAACGTCTCCTTCGTGGTCTTGTCCTTGACCAACTCGATGCCGTAGAAGAATCCCTCGCCGCGCACGTCTCCGACGATGGGCAGGTCGTGCAGCTTCTCGAGCGTCGCACGGAACGCCGGGGCGTTGTCTGCGACGTGAGCGTTGATGCCCTCGCGCTCGAAGATGTCGAGATTGGCCATGGCCACGGCGGCGGAGACGGGGTGGCCGCCGAAGGTGTATCCGTGCGCGAAGCTCGACGTGCCGTCGTCGAACGGCTCGAAGAGCTTGTCGGAAGCGATCATTGCGCCGATGGGTGAGTAGCCCGAGGTCATTCCCTTCGCGCAGGTGATGATGTCCGGTACGTAGCCGAAGTCGCTGCAGGCGAACATCGACCCGATCCGGCCGAAGGCACAGATGACTTCGTCGGAGACGAGCAGAACGTCGTAGCGATCGCAGATCTCGCGGACCCGCTCGAAGTATCCGGGCGGGGGAGGGAAGCAGCCGCCGGCGTTCTGAACCGGCTCGAGGAACACAGCGGCAACCGTGTCGGGGCCCTCGAATTCGATGGCCTCGGCGATCCGGTCCGCGGCCCAGATTCCGAAAGCCTTCGGATCGGAGTCCAGGGGAGCGGGGGCGCGGTAGATGTTGGTGTTCGGCACTCGGAACGCGCCCGGTGTCAGCGGTTCGAAGGGTTCCTTGAGCGCGGGAATTCCGGTGATGGCCAGCGCGCCCTGTGGGGTCCCGTGGTAGGCGATCGCCCGCGAGATCACCTTGTGCTTACCGGGCTTGCCGACCTTCTTGAAGTACTGCTTGGCGAGCTTCCATGCGCTCTCGACGGCCTCGCCGCCACCGGTGGTGAAGAAGACGCGATTGAGATCGCCCGGGGCGTATCCGGCGAGCCGCTCGGCCAGCTCGATCGCAGGTTCGGTCACGTACGACCACAGGGGGAAGAACGCCAACTCCTTGGCCTGCTTCGCGGCCGCCTCGGCCAGTTCCTCGCGACCGTGACCCACCTGCACCACGAACAGCCCCGAGAGACCGTCGATGTAGCTCTTGCCGTTCGAGTCCCAGATGGTCGACCCCTCACCGCGCGTGATGATCGGGGGAGTGACCCCTGCGCCATGGCGGGTGAAGTGGCCCCACAGATGTTTGGCTGCGGAAGCGTCGAGCTCGGATGTCGTTCGCGTCATCGTGTTCCCCAATTGTATTGCTGCTTGACGAGTTTGAGATAGACCAGCGTTTCGGTGCTGGTGACACCGTCCAGGCTGCGGATCTGCTTGTTCAGGATCTGCAGGAGTTGTTCGTCGTCCTCGCACACCACTTCCACGACGACGTCGAACGATCCTGCGGTGAGGACGACGTAATCGATCGCATCGATCGCCGACAGTTCCTCGGACAGTGCATAACTGTCGCCGGTGCACTTGATGCCGATCATGGCCTGCCGCTTGAATCCGACCTGCACCGGATCGGTGACCGCGACGATCTGCATGACGCCGGAGTCCGTCAGGCGCTGAACCCGTTGACGGACAGCCGCTTCCGAGAGTCCGACGGCTTTGCCGATGGCAGCGTACGAGCGACGCCCGTCCTCCTGGAGTTGCTCGATGATCGCCTTGGAGACGTCGTCGAGTGCGATGGGCGGTTGCTCGGGCATGGATCGATCTTGTCACTGTCGTGGCCGTGAACACAACCCGTCGACGATGAAAAGCGTGTCGATTGTGGATTCAGACGACAGAATCAGTTGTCGAAAGGCTGGAAACAGAGAGAATCAGTGGGTCCGACGGTACTGTCGCAGGCATGGCGAACATTCCTGGTTGTTGGATCGGTGGACAAGCGGTCGACGGTAGCGGTGATCGGTACGAGATCGACGATCCCGCGAGCGGAGCCGTCGTCGCCGGCGTCGGTCTGGCCACCGCCGCCGACGTCGATTCGGCTCTCGCGCAAGCCCGATCGGCCTTTCCCGCATGGTCCACCGCCACTCCCGCGCACCGCAGCGCGGTGTTGATGGAACTCGCGCGTCTGGTTGCGGCCGACGCGGCGAACTTCGTGTCCGAGGAAGTGGCACAGACCGGCAAATCGACCAGGCTGGCAACGGAATTCGATGTTCCGGGCAGCATCGACAACATCGAGTTCTTCGCCGGAGCGGCGCGGCACCTGGACGGCAAGGCTGCTGCGGAATACTCGGGTGAGCACACCTCCGCCATCCGTCGCGACGCCGTCGGAGTGGTCGGGTCGATCACGCCGTGGAACTATCCACTGCAGATGGCGGTGTGGAAAGCGATACCGGCGTTGGCGGCCGGGTGCTCCATTGTGCTCAAGCCCAGTGAACTCACCCCGCTGACCACCTTGCGGCTGGCACGCTTGGCCACCGAAGCGGGCGTTCCCGACGGGGTGTTCAACGTGGTCACCGGAACCGGTCTCGACGCAGGGGTCGCGCTGTCCTCCCATGCGGGTCTGGACCTGATGACGTTCACCGGCTCCACTCCTGTCGGCAGGCGCGTGATGGCGCAGGCCGCCGCGCACGGCACACGCGTGCAGCTCGAGCTCGGCGGCAAGGCCCCGCTGGTGGTGTTCGAGGACGCCGATCTCGACGCAGCCATTCACGGAGCCGTCGCGGGATCGTTGATCAACGGCGGTCAGGACTGTACTGCTGCCACCCGCGCCATCGTCGCCGAATCCCTCTACGAGGACTTCGTCGCCGGAGTCGCCGAGTTGATGGGTCGCGTCGTCGTGGGAGACCCGACGGATCCGGCGACCGACATGGGATCGTTGATCTCCGTCGCGCACCGCGATCGTGTGGCGGCGATGGTGGATCGAGCCCGGGACGCGGGGGCCAGGGTGGTGACCGGAGGCCGTGTCCCGGAGGGCCGGGGTGCGTTCTATCCGCCCACCCTGATCGCCGATGTCGGTGAGCAGGACGAGATCTATCGCGACGAGGTGTTCGGTCCGGTGCTCACGGTGTCGAAGCATCACGGGGACGACGATGCGATCCGGCGCGCCAACGACACCGAGTTCGGACTCGCCGCCTCGGCCTGGACCAGGGACGTGTACCGCGCGGGCCGAGCGACGCGGGAGATTGCCGCCGGCTGCGTCTGGATCAACGACCACATCCCGATTGTCAGCGAGATGCCACACGGCGGATTCGGGGCCTCGGGGTTCGGAAAGGACATGTCGAGCTACTCGCTCGACGAGTACCTCACCGTCAAGCACGTCATGACCGACATCACCGGTGTAACCCGAAAGGCCTGGCACCGAACGGTATTCGCTTCAGCCGATCCCGAAGCGCAGGTGGATGCCCGATGAGCGCATCATGGGCAACCGCACCCACCGAACGCGGCGTGGCGATGGTGGCGGGCGCGGCACCGGAGTCCTACTGGCTCGACCGTCCCGAACGCCCCGCTCCGCGCAGTCGGCACACCGGCTCTGCGACAGCGGATCTGGTGATCGTCGGCGGCGGGTTCACCGGCCTGTGGGCGGCGGTGCACGCCGCCGAAGAGAATCCCGACAGATCGATCGTGTTGCTCGAAGGTGACCGCATCGCGGAGGGCGCAACCGGACGCAACGGCGGCTTCTGCGCGGCCAGCCTGACGCACGGACTGAGCAACGGACTCGACCGCTACGCCGACGAACTACCCGAGCTGCTGCGCATGGGCACCGAGACGCTCGACGCGATCTGCGCGACTGCGGACCGGTACGGAATCGACGCAGACATCGAGCGCACCGGCGAGTTGGACATCGCCAATTTCGACTGGCAGGTGGACGACCTGCGTGAGCTCGGCGACGAGGCGACGCGGTTGTATCAGCCGATGGAGTATCTCGACGCCGCTGCGGTGGCGTCGAGAGTCACCTCGCCGATGGCGCGGGGCGCACTGTTCGACCCCGACGTTGCGATGATCGATCCCGCCAAACTCGCCTGGGGCCTGGCCGACGCGGCCGAGTCGCGCGGCGTTCGCATTCACGAGAACACTCGGGCGCTGTCGATCGACAAGTCCGGCAACGGAATTCGAGTGAAGACGGGATACGGCACCATCGAGGCCGCCAAGGTCCTGCTGGCCACCTCGGCATCGAAATCGTTGCGCCGCAAACTCCGTCACTGGATCGTCCCGGTATGGGACTACGTGATCATGACCGAGCCGCTGAGTCCGTCGCAGCTCGCCGACATCGGCTGGTCCGGCCGCGAAGGATTGGCCGACTCCGGCAACCGATTCCACTACTTCCGGTTGACGGCGGACGATCGCATCCTGTTCGGCGGGTGGGACGCGCACTACTTCTACGGTAGCGACACCGACCCGCGCCGAACCCAACATCCCGAAGAGTTCGCACTGCTCGCCGAACACCTGCTGCAGATGTTCCCGAGCCTCGAAGGAATTCGCGCCACCCACGCCTGGGGCGGATCGATCGACACGTGCTCGCGGTTCAGCGCCTTCTGGGATCTCGGAATGGACGGACGGGTGGCCTCGGTGGCCGGGTTCACCGGACTCGGCGTCGGCGCGTCGCACTTCGGGGCCCGCACCGCTCTCGATCTATTGGACGGCAAGGACACCGAACGAACACGCCTGAAGATGGTGCGCAGCAAGCCGCTGCCGTTTCCACCCGAGCCCCTCAAGTTCATCGGCATCAACATCACGCGTGCACAATTCGCCCGAGCAGACCGCAACGAGGGACGACGGGGACTGTGGCTGAAGGGAATGGATGCGCTGGGTCTCGGCTTCGACAGTTAGAGCGGCTGCGCCGCACGTGCGCGGAAACTCGACCTCTGCGGGCCGTTGCGTTTTGGCGCGAGTGAGCGGGTGAACTGATCGGCTGTGTGAGGTCGGTCGGTGTGGCCGGGCCCGGTAGGGCCCGGTCACTCACTGTTCAGGCCGGTGCCGTTGTGGGGGCGGCCGCGAGGCGGGTGAGGATTTTGCCGATGTTGTGAACCGCTGCGTGAAATGACCATTCACTGGCCGCTCGGTCGAGTCCTCGACCTGTGAAGCGACGAAATCCGAGATTGTGTTTGGCATGCCCGAACGGTGTCTCGGCGATATGCGAGCGTGTGCGGTAGGTCGCGATCCCGTCCGGTGTCGCCAACCTCTCCCGCATCTTATCGAGCGAACTCTGTTGCACCGGTGCATCTTCGGTGTTGCTCGCCGCGGCGGCGTGGGCAGCGGCTTCGAGATCACGGGTGGTGCCGGTGGCGATCAACCTGTCCGGGCCGGGTGCATCGAGATTGGCGTTCGAGCAGTACCCGGCATCGAAAAGCATGATCCCGATCGCAGCCTCACCGGCACCGGCATCGGATCCGCAGACCGTGTCGGTGACCGGCGGTGAATCTGTGGCAGTTTTCGTCGCGACGATCGTGTCGGCGGCAGCGATGGCCTTCGCGACCATGTCCGGGTAGTAACCGGAGTCGTTGGGGTTGATCCCGACACCGGTCGCGATGATGATCCCGTCCTCGGTGGTGAATGCTTGACAGTTGTAACCCTGCACCCATCCGCCACCACGGATCGGCTGCACTCGCGACTGCGGATCGGTGATGTTGCGGCAGATCACCGGCGCACTGTTCTCCCGGTCACGTCGGCGGGCTCGAGCTTTCGCCAACGCCGCCCGCGCCCGCACCACCGTGTAATGAGACTCCACCGGCACCGGAGCAGTTCCTTTCGGCTTCGCCCCACGAGCACCCAGTGCCGCAACTTTGGCCTCGTAGTCAGCGCTCATCTGCACCCTGACCTGCCGTGCACGCTGCAACCGGATCTCCGCTGCGTCGACCGCAGCACCGACCGGAGACTGACCGATGATCTTTGCGCCCGCCTCCATCCGCTCGAGATGGCCCTTCGCCGCGGCCTGCTCGGCTGCTCGCGCCGCTGCCTTCTCGGCCTCGATCTGGGCCAGTGCTTCGGCGATCCGCGCCGACCGAGACTTCGGGTCGGCCAGGTCTTTCGGGACGTGGCCGGGGCCCGGATCGTCCGGGCCGTAGAGCTCGTCGTCGGCGTCATCGCCTGCGGCGTGCGCTGCGGCCGCCGCGGCGGCGATCTTCGCAGCCTCGGCCTCGGCCGCCGCACGCAACCCGGATTCGCTGCGATTCGCCGACAGCGACGCGTTCGAGGCGATCTTGACTCCGTCGAGGGCGATGGTTCCCAACGACCCCAATCCCACCCGCGCGGCCAGGATCAGCACCTGCGCGAACAAAGCCGCGCAGGCCGCGTGGTTGTCTTTACGGAACCGAGAGATCGTCACATGATCGGGGATGTCACCAGCGCAGATCACCCGGTAGGACACCACGTCGGCGCACGCGGACTCGATCCGGCGTGAGGATCGTTGGCCCTGCGACCAGGACCAGATCAGCAACGTGAGCAACATGTCCGGGTCGTATCCGGCGCGCCCGACACCACCGAGTCGACGCCCGGTATGAAACGCCGAGGTGTCGAGATGAGTATCGACGATGTCGATGAGCGTCCACACCGGATGCTCCGCCGGTAACCACTCGCGCATGTCCGGTGGAATCAGAAACTGTTGATCACGATCGACCGGTCGATACCCCTTCGCCACCACCACATTCTCGCCCACCCACAACGATGGGGCGCCTCGACACTCGAGACGCCCCACCATCAAATTGAAACAGCCCGTCTGCTACGAACTTCTACTCACGTGCGGCGACGCCGCTCTACTCGTGCGGGACCACGACCACCGGCACCGGCGCGGCACGCAGAATCTTGGCCGCGCTGGACCCGAGGAAAACCCGCTTGGGAGTCGCCAATCGACTCGAGCCGAGGAACAGCACATCGCCCGGCTTCCAGTCGAGGTTGCCCATCGCCTCGTCCAGCGTCGACCCGTCGGCGACGACCGACTGCAGGCCCTCGATATCGGGGAGCGTGCGCACCGCGTGGTCCAGATTGTCCTGCGCGGCAGCGACCTGTCGTCGACGGGTGTCCAGTGACGTCTCGTCGCTCGGGGCCCCGGTCGGCTCGAGCGAGACCAGTGACACCAACCGCACCGGTACGTGCGCCGCGCTGGCAAGAGTGATGGCGAAGGGCAGCGGATTCGGGGCGGAGGCCCGAGTGGGGACGGCGACGGTCAGGTCGGTGATCGGTGCGTTCGAGAGCCGGTAGCCCCGAGGGGCAAGTGCCAGCGGCACTTCCGACGCGTGCAGCAGTTGACTGGCGACCGACCCGATCGAGTGTCGGTTCAGCAGGCCGTCACCGGCACCGCCGACGACGATCATGTCGGCATCGGTGTTCACCGCGAAGTCGATCAGGGCGCGGGCGAACGACTCGTGCGTGAGCACGTGCGTGGTCACCTCGATGCCCGACGGTACCTGCGCGGCCGCGTCGTCCACCCAGCCCCGCGCCTTGGCCTCGAGAACTTTTCGGTAGGGTCCGCTGCCCTCCATGACAGGTTCGTCGACGGCCATGACCAGCACGATGTCGATGGAGGCGTCGAGGGCGCGGGCGAGGGCGGTGGCCAGGGCTACGCCGTCGTCGCCGCTGGGAGTGGCGAGGTAGCCGACGGTGATCTTCATGAGCGAGGTGTCCTTCTCTTCTAGTAAGTGTCGGGAACCTTGACGTCGGTCGACGCGGTGAGTGTCTTGCCCTGGAAGAAGTCCTTGTTCCCCACGAAGCACAGCAGCATCAGCGGAATGCCGAGTACCAGCATGCCGACACCGAGAACGAACACTCCGCCGACGGGACCGTAGACGGTGAAACCGTAGTCGGGCTTGATCATGTCCACCGCGCTCTGGACGAACGCCCACGTCATGGACAGCCCGCCGAGAAGCGGAAAGATGCCGCGCATGAACAGGTTTCGGGCGGACGAGAACAATGTCCGACGGAAGTACCAGACGCACGCGTATGCGGTGATGCCGTAGTAGAAGGCGACCGCGAGCCCCAGTGACGCCACCGAATCCTGGAGCGCGTTGGCGCTGACGAAGGTGAGCACCAGGTAGAACAGCAGTGCCGCGACGCCCATCACGAGGGTGCCGAAGCCGGGCGTCATGTACTTGGGATGGACGCTGGCGAACCGCTTGGGGAGGGCCTCGTAGACGGCCATCGACAGGGTTCCGCGCGCGGTGGGCAGGATGGTCGTCTGGGTCGAGGACAGAGCCGAGATCGAGACCGTCAACAGCAGCAGCGACGCCACGATCGAGCCGGCTACGGGACCGCCGAGGATCGTGAGCACGTCGTCGACGTTGTCCGGGTTGTTCAAACCGATGCCGGTATCGCCGAACCCGGCGAACGACTGCACCGCGTATCCGACGAGAACGTACGTCGCGACGAGGATCAACGTCGTGATCACCGCGGCGCGTCCCGGCGTCTTCTCGGAGTCCTTCGTTTCCTCGCCGACGGCCAGGCAGGCGTCCCATCCCCAGTAGATGAAGATGCACAGGATGATGGCCTGGGCCGCGTCGGACATCGTCACTCCGGTCGGGACCAACCAACTCCACTGGGGCGTGATGGCCTGCGGTCCGGCGGTACCGGTGCCCACCTTGACCAGTGCCGTCACCGACACTCCGATGAGCACACCGAACTGCACGACCAGCAGCACGTTCTGCATGCGTTCGCTGATGAGGATGCCGCGAAAACTGACGTAGGTCATCGAGGCGATGAAGAACGAGCCGAGGGCGACCTTGGCCGCGGTGGACTCCGCCAATCCCGACAGCCCCAGGAACTCGAACAGGTAGATGGCGGCAATCTCGGCGACGTTGGCCAGCACGATGATCGCCGAGACTGCCAGGCCCCACCCTGCCATCCAGCCGACCCAGGGTCCGAACGCCTTGGTGCCCCAGGTGAACGACGTTCCGCAGTCCGGGGTGTCGCGGCCGAGCTCGCGGTAGGCGAAGGCGGTGAGCAGCATCGGAACGAAGGCGATGAGGAACATCGAGGGTGCCTTGTCGCCGACGGCCAGAACCACGTAGCCGAGTGTCGCGGCGAGGCTGTAGGCCGGGGCGACCGCCGACAAGCCGATGACGATGTTGCCGACCAGCCCGAGAGCGCCGGTGTTGAGTCCTTTACCCGGAAGGGTGTTCGGCGGTTCCACAGTGGACATAGGTCTCTCCGAGGTTCGAGTCGACCGAGGACGTCGGAGGGGGACCCGACAGAATCGGCCGCGTGTGTTTGCTGAACACTACGATTTCCGTCGCCGATCCGCTGTGTATCGACGGAATTGTTTTCATCGGAGTAACAATGCAACGAAATGGGTCGCGTAAGTGGCGGAGGTCGGGGGAATCCGCGGACTCGCCGATGGGCGATGACAGGCGCGCGTGCGCGCGGGCCGCACGCTACCGTCGTCACATGAGCACCGCGGAGAACACTCAGTCCTCGATCGGTGGCAGTGCGCCACTCGATCTCGCGCCGATCAGGACAGCTCCCAAGGCGTTGCTGCACGATCACCTCGACGGCGGACTCCGCCCGCAGACCGTGTTGGAGCTGGCCGACGAATGCGGTTACGGCGATCTTCCCGCCACCGACGGTGCAGCGCTGGGCGAGTGGTTCCGCGACGCCGCGGACAGCGGCTCGCTCGTGCGGTACCTCGAGACGTTCGCGCACACCGTCGCCGTGATGCAGACCCCCGAGGGGCTGTTCCGAGTGGCGCGCGAATGCGCCGAGGATCTGGCCGACGACGGCGTCGTGTACGCCGAGGTGCGCTTCGCGCCGGAACAGCACCTCGAGCGCGGCCTGACCCTCGACGAGGTCGTCACCCATACCCTTGCCGGGTTCGAAGCCGGGATCTCCGCGGCCAAGGTGCGCGGCAAGAACATCACGATCGGCACCTTGCTCACTGCGATGCGGCACGCGGCGCGTTCGCGGGAGATCGCCGAGCTGACGGTCCGGTTCCGTGACCGCGGCGTCGTGGGCTTCGACATCGCCGGTGCCGAAGCCGGCTTCCCTCCCAGTCGCCACCTCGACGCCTTCGAGTACATGCGAGCGAGCAACGCGCACTTCACCATTCACGCGGGGGAGGCGTTCGGTCTGCCGTCGATCCAGGAAGCAGTGGCGTTCTGCGGCACCGACAGGCTCGGTCACGGGGTTCGTATCACCGACGACATCACCACCGGCGCCGACGGTGAGCACGAACTCGGTCTGCTGGCCGCCTACGTCCGCGACACGAGAATGCCCCTCGAACTGTGCCCGAGCTCCAACGTCCAGACCGGGGCCGCCGAATCGTTGGCGACGCACCCGTTCGATCTGCTTGCCCGACTGCGATTCCGAGTCACCGTCAACACCGACAACCGGTTGATGAGCGATACCTCGATGAGTCGCGAGATGGCCAAGCTCGTCGAGACCTTCGGCTACGGCTGGAGCGATCTCGAGCGGTTCACCATCAACGCGATGAAGTCGGCGTTCCTGCCGTTCGACGAGCGACTGGCGATCATCGACGACGTCATCAAGCCCGGTTACGCAGTTCTGATCGGCTGATCGATCGGGCCCGGCGGGCAGCTACTTCTTGCGCAGCCGGCTCTCGAACTCACGCTCGAGGGCGCGCCATGCTTCGGCCTCGACGTCGAACGGCGCGCTCGGAGCGAGCCGATCAGGACTGGGCTCGAGGGTGTACGAGACGTACCAACCCAGCGGGGTGGACGTGGCGAGAGCTTCGTCGACGGAATCATCACCGGCGAAATCGGCTGCATCGGTGAACAATTCGACGGCCAGGTCCAATTGGTCGACGTCTACTGAGGTGGGCCCCTCGGCGAGGTCGTCGGCCAGGCCGGGCAGCACGTACACGTTGTCGTCGGTGATCGCGATGTCGAGGGAGCCGTCGATGGCGGCGGTCTGAACATCGGAGTAGGTGCTGACCTGTGCCAGATCGTGGTCGTGATCGTCGGCCAGGTACCGGGCCAACGAACGCTCGGAACCGAACACGCTGATGGCGCCGCCGCGGCCGAGGAACACCGGCTTGTCGCCGAGGTAGCACCGCAGGGTGTAGAGCGTGTCGTCCGAGGTGATGATGCGAATCGGATCGATGCCGACAGTGGTCCAGAACGTGTCTTCGGCTGCGGCTGCGGCGATCGGATCGCGGTCCACCTCGGCAGAATCGTCGTCGTCTTCCGAATCGGAGTCGATGTCGTCCGTGACGTCATCGGCATCGACGGCGTTCTCTGCCGCTGCGGTGATCTCGGCTTCGGCGACGGCAACGGCAGTGGAGTCGACATCGGGTGAGGTGACGACGGAGTCCACGGCGTCGAGCACGTCGTCCCAGTGCTTGGCTACAGCCGCTCCGATGCGGTCCCACAGTTCGCCGCCCTCGCGACCGAGGAAGTTCTCGACGCCTCCGCCGACGGCACCGACGAATGGGTTGGAGCCGAAAAAGCTTGTGACAGGACGTAATTCGCAGACATCGCCGATGGAGGAGACGATGTCGAAGGTGGCCTGCAATTCGGCGAGAACGTCGGCTTCGGGGTCGGAGGCCACCAACTCCGGCACCGCCACCAGATCGAAGCGGTGCAGATCGTCGGGCTCGAGTTCGTATGCGGCGAGTGCGGAGACCACCTTCCACGACGGATGGTCGACGAGATCGTTGTCGTCGTCGGATCTGACGAATGCCGCGAGCTCCGCGACGGTCGAGAATCCGTACAGGTCCTCCTCGTGTCCGAGGAATGCCTCCCACTCGTCGTCGCCTTCTCGCCACTCCGGTGCCCACAGTGTCGAGAAGTCACCGGCGGTGAGACCGAGTTCGATCGGGATGATGTCTCCAGCCATGGCGCGAAGCCTATCTCAGGAATCTGTGAACGAACCCTGCAGACTTCGCAGGATCGCCTCGCGCTGGTCGAGCGCCGAAACGGCGGCCTGCGCGGCCATTGCGGTGATCGTCGACGCGAGTGCGTGAGCGCCAACAGATCCGAGGTTCTCGGCGAGTTCGAGCCCGACCAGGGCACCGGTTCCATCGGCAACGACGGTCACCAGGTTGTCCGGCGACGTCAGTCGAATTCTGATGCGGTCCAGTCTCTCGTGCGTTTCGCGAAGCGCGTCCAGCCGGTGCTGAGCGCTGCCGACCAGAGCGTCGAGTTCGGTGGTGTGGGCGTGGGTCATACCTGCTTCAACCAACTCGTGGGTGCGGAGTCCTCTGCGAGATTCTCGTTCGCTTCGGCGGCGACTCGGGCCCGGGTGGGCAGACCGAGGCGATCGAGAACCTCGGTGGGAACGCCGTCCTCGGCGAGGAGGGTGCGGCGCTGAGCTCGTGCGGCCGCACTCGCCCGTCCACAGTGCTCGAGAATCGTCGACGCCAATGCGCCTCCGCCGTATAGCAGTTCGCGCTCGTCGATGACGATTCCGATCGGCAGTCCGTGTTCGGTGGCGCGCACCGTCACCGATCCCGATCGAGTTCCCGATACCGCGCTGACGACGGGGGTGTCCGAGTCCGTCATTGTCTGGCCCCTCATTCGGTCGGACGGTAGAAGCCCTTGAAGCCCATACCGCTGTTGGTCGTTCTGATCGGACCCACCTGCACCGGGTCGCCTGCCTCGACGAGCTGACCGTTTCCGATGACCATGGCCACGTGCCCGTCCCAGACTGCGAGGTCGCCGGGCATCACCTCACCCGGTGCCACGGCGGATCCGATGTCCTGTTCCTGTGCCAGACGCGGGATCTCGACGCCCTGCTGTGCGTACGCCCACTGTGTCAGTCCGCTGCAGTCGAGCCCGCTGCCCGGCGTGGTGCCGCCCCATGCGTAGGGCACACCCTGTTGGGTCAGTGCGCTGCGGACGGCACCCGCGGCTTCGGCATTGGGCGCGGTGACGGTACTGCCGTCGGGTAGCCGTATCTCGACTCCCCGGCCGGTGCTCTCGGTGGTTCGGGAGGGATCCGTGCCCGGATTGCCCAGGTAGTTCTGGGCACCGCCGCTGCTCGACGACTCGGCCCCGGCGGCAGGGGCGGAGACGGACTGCGCGAACGTCTTCGCCAGCTTCTCGCCTGCCTCGATCACCTGTGCTGTCGCGGGCGAGGTCATGAGATTCGAGGGTGAGCCGGGGGCAGGTGTCGGTCCGCCGCCCACGGGGGCGGGAACTGTCGGCGGAGCGGCCAGTTCACCGACTTTCGCGGTGTGGACGGCCAACTCGCCCCGCACGCGCGCCACCACCACGAGAGCTCGCTCGAGGTGTTCGATGGCCGCCGTGATCAGCATGGTCTGCCCCGGCGGGGTGGCGATGATCGGCCCGGCCGACAGTGCGATTCCCACGAAGGACTGCACGATCGCCTGCAGTTCGAGGAAGCCTT
The DNA here is from genome assembly GCF_003688915.1 of Rhodococcus sp. SBT000017. Lineage (NCBI taxonomy): Bacteria > Bacillati > Actinomycetota > Actinomycetes > Mycobacteriales > Nocardiaceae > Rhodococcus > Rhodococcus sp. SBT000017. Next base: position 1,648,020 of record NZ_REFU01000001.1, on the reverse strand, counting down.
GATTGGTGTCGCGGCAGGCCTGATCCACGACGGCAGCGATGTCGTCGGCGTGGTCGGCGAGGGCGATTGCGCTCGTATGAGCGTTCTCGGCGTAGCGAATGGCCGCGTCGGCGGCCGCACCGTTCCAGTTGGCAGCGAGCTCGGTGACCGCGACCCTGCCGATTCCCTGAGCAGCCTCGATCGCTGCCGAGGACACCCGCAGTACGTCGGCCGGACCGCCGGTGGGGAGCGCCCCGTTGCCGAAGGCTCCGAGCAGATCGACGATGGGACGGGCCAGCAGATCGATCATCGGCGCTTACCGCGCGTCCTGCGCGATACCGGCGGCCGCGGTCGCAACGGTTGCGCCGGTGCCGGCATCGGTGAGGGCGTACGACACCGCGGATGCGGTGGCCGCGGAACCGATGCTCGCCACCGTGCCCGCCAGACGCACCACAGCATCGGTGTGCGCCAGATGGGTGCCGGTGACTGCACCGAGAAACTCCTGTCCGATCAGGCCGAATACCGGAGCCAGCACGGCCGGGCCGCATGCGGCGGCGGCAGCACCCGCCGCCGCGATCTGCTCCGCCATGGTCGACGCCACCGCACCGTACGCGAGGACCCCCTCGGTTTCGACGACGAGCTCGGCCATCAGTGCCCCCTGAGAATGCAATCGATTCACGGTCGCCGAGTGCGACGCCCAACTGGTTCGACGCGGGTACGTGCCATTCGGTTCCCGCGAGTTGCCGTTCGCGTCCTGCCGACCGAGTCCTATCCTTGTCGGCATGGAAACACACGTGGTCGATCACCCACTGGCCGCAGCCCTGCTCACCACGATGCGGGACGAGCGGAGCGACAACGCCACGTTCCGGTCGGCTCTGCGCCAGCTCACCCACATGCTGGTCTACGAGGCCACCCGCGATGCTGCGATCGACACCTTCGAGGTGCGAACACCCGTCGCGGTCACCGAGGGCACCAGGCTGGCACGACCGCCGTTGCTGGTCCCGGTTCTGCGCGCGGGCCTCGGAATGGTCGAGAAGGCCAGCAGCCTCATCCCGCAGTCCCGCGTCGGTTTCGTCGGGATGGCCCGAGACGAGGAAACCCACCAGCCCGTGCCGTACATGGAATCCTTGCCCGACGACCTGTCGCAGACGCCTGTGTACGTACTGGACCCGATGCTCGCCACCGGCGGATCCATGGTCCACACGATCGAACTGCTCGTCGGCCGCGGTGCGGCGGACGTGACCGCCATCTGCGTCGTTGCCGCTCCCGAAGGAGTTGCCGCGCTCGAAGCCTCGGGTCTGCCGGTGCGACTGGTGGCAGCGAGCATCGACGACGGCCTCAACGACAACGCCTTCATCGTTCCCGGCCTCGGTGACGCGGGCGATCGTCAGTTCGGTCCGCGCTGACTCCCTCTGTCGCAGGCCGATTGGTTCTCGGCGTCTCCTGGCCCTCGGAGGCGTCACCTGCACCGCGCCCGAGATTGCGGGTGCTCGACGTCGACACCGAGCAGATCGAGTTCCACGAACTGGTCGGCCGCAGGCTCGGTTTCCGTGCGCCGGGTGCGTCGACCGATCGGTACTGCACCGGGCGCATGGCATTTCGGGCCGACGGTCCGCCGCGCTACGTGCCGTGCCCCGGCCGGGAGCGGGCCGTCGCGTCGGGGCAGTGCGCGACGTGCGCCGACAAGGACAGCTTTCGATTCGTGCACACCGTGCATCGCAGCGGATTCGTCTCACGTGATCTGGAAAAGCATGTCATGCAGCCGCATTGGCTGTATCTGGCGGCGTTCGCCAACGGCACCTTCAAAATCGGGACGGCGGCTGACACGCGTAAATGGGGTCGGCTCGCCGAGCAAGGTGCCATCTGCGCGCAGTACGTCGCCCACGCCGACGACGGCAAGGCCGTCCGGGTGGCCGAGGATCTCGTGACCGAATCGATGGGGCTACGGCAGGCGGTGAGGTCCGCGGCGAAAGCCGCCTCGCTGTGTCTGCCGATCGACGTGGACAGGCTCGAGGCCGCCACCGCTGCCCGGGCCGAGCAGGTCCGCGAAATGCTGACCGAGGCAGGCATAGCCGGATGCACCCCGATCGACGAACCATGGGCCCCGCCCGCAGGCCGGGAGGCGTTGAGCGAGAACGTCAGCCGCGTCGCCTACCCCGCGGATGTCGCAACCGGTTCCCACGGACTCGAGATCAGGACATGCGTCGGGCAGGCGGTGATAGCGACCGTCGACGACGAGACCTACGTCGTGGATCTTGCGGCATTGAAGGGTCGGCGAATCGAACTCGGGGCCTTCACGTCCGATCTGCCTGCGGTGCAGTCGGCGCTGTTCTGAGGTTCGGGTCGTCGACGCTCAGAGGTGCTGGGCGAAGTCGGTCAGTTCGGCCAGGATCTCGGCTGCCGCCGCCCGTGCTCTCGGCAGGTCCTCGGGGCCGTCGACGTGCTCGATGACTTCGAGGTAGGCCTTGAGTTTGGGTTCGGTGCCGGAGGGCCGCACGATGACCCGCAGCCCCGATCCGCTGATCTCGACTGCGTCGGTGCGTAGTTCGTCGTCGCGTTGGGCGTAGTCCGACGCGGTGACGGCCCGCCCGGCCAGTTCCGTCGGCGGTGCGCTGCGCAACCGGTGCATCATGTTCCCGATCTCGGCGAGGTCCTCGACCCGCCGCGAGACCTGCGCACCCAGGTGAACCCCGAACTCGACCGCGAGGTCGTCGAGCACGTCGAGAAGGGTGCGCCGATCCTGCTTCAGGCCTGCGGCCAGATCTGCGAGCACCACCGCGGCCGAAATACCGTCCTTGTCGCGCACCACGTTCGGATCAACGCAGTGTCCGATGGCCTCCTCGTAGGCGTACACGAGGCCCTCGCCCGCGCGGACGAGCCACTTGAATCCGGTCAGGGTGCGGGCATACCGAGCGCCGCGCGCCGGAGCGAGCTCCGAGAGCAGTTGCGACGAGACGATCGTATTGGCCACCAGCGAGTCGGCGGGCGCATCGGCGAGGAGATGGTTCGCGAGCAGGGCCCCGGTCTCGTCGCCGGTCAGCATGCGCCACCCACCGTCCGTGGGCACCCCGATCGCACAGCGATCGGCGTCGGGGTCGAGGGCAATCGCGATATCGGCGTCGATCTCGGCCGCCAGCGCGACCACCGCGTCGGCTGCGCCAGGCTCCTCCGGGTTGGGGAACGTCACGGTCGGGAATGTGGGATCGGGCTCGAACTGTTCTTCGACCACCCGGATATCGCGGAACCCCGCGCCACGCAGCGCAGCCATCGCGAGTTCACCGCCGACGCCGTGTAGGGGAGTCAGCGCGATGCGGATGCCCCGAACTGTCGAACGTGGCAGTGCGACAACGGAATCGAGATAGCGCGCAGCGATGTCGGAGCCGGTCGGTTCGACGATCGTGCGCGGAACCTCGATCGCGTCGGGAGTGGCCTCGATGAGTGCTTCGATCTGGGCGTCGCTCGGCGGGATCAATTGCGAGCCGCCGCGGAGATACACCTTGTACCCGTTGTCCGCGGCGGGATTGTGCGACGCGGTGATCTGCACGCCGAGCTCGGCATCGAGTGCCCGCACCGCGAAGGCGACGACGGGGGTAGGGAGAGGCCGAGGCAGCATCACCACGGAAAAGCCCTGGGCGGAGAAGGTTTCGGCGGCCGCGAACGCGAACTGTTCGGAGCCGTTCCTGGCGTCGCGACCGACCACGACCGTGGAACCACCCAGACCGTTCTCGATCAACCACGCCGCGATGCCGGCCGAGGTCTTCGTCACCACCGCCACGTTCATCCCGTTCGGTCCCGCGCGCACCGGGCCACGTAGACCTGCGGTACCGAATGTCAGGGGACCGCTGAACCGGTCGGCGAGTTCGGCATCGGGCAGGCCGTCGAGTTCCTCGCGAGCAGCGGGGTCGGGATCTCCTGCGATCCAAGCCCGTACCCGTTCGGTGAGATCCTCGGTCACAGGCGAGAGACCAACTCGTGCAGCAACGCACCCATGCGAGCGGCGGAATCCTTACCGGCAGCGAGCACTTCGGAGTGATCGAGATGCTCACCGGTCATTCCGGCCGCGAGATTGGTCACCAGCGAGATACCCAGGACGCGTGCGCCTTTCGCGCGGGCAGCAATCGTCTCGTGCACCGTCGACATACCCACGAGGTCGGCTCCGAGCGTGCGCAGCATCCTGATCTCGGCGGGCGTCTCGTAGTGCGGGCCGGGCAGGCCGGCGTAGACGCCGTCCTCGAGCGACGGATCGATCTCGCTCGCAAGGGCCCGTAGTTCGGGGGAGTACGCGTCGACCAGATCGACGAACTCGGCCCCCACCAGGGGCGAACGGGCCGTGAGATTGAGGTGATCGGAGATCAGCACGGGCTGCCCGACGCTCATGCCGTCTCGGATACCGCCCGCAGCGTTGGTCAGGACGACGGTCGTGGCACCGGCCGCGACCGCGGTCCGCACCGGATGCACGACGCGTCGCAGGTCGTGGCCCTCGTAGGCATGTGTGCGTCCCTGCAGCAGCAGTGTGTGGGTGCCGCCGACGTCCACCGAGGTGATGGTGCCGGAGTGGCCCGACGCCGACGGTGGCGCGAAGCCGGGCAGGTCGGCCATGCGCACGGTTGCGGTGGGGGAGCCGAACACGTCGGCTGCCGCCTGCCATCCGGAGCCGAGGACGATGGCCACGGTGTGCGTGTCGACTCCGGTTGCTGCGGCGAGTGCGTCGGCGGCGGTGCGCGCGGCACCCTCGGGATCGGTCACGGGGTCGGTCGCATGTGCGTCGGTGGTTGCCACGATGAACAACAGTAGGAGATCGTCGCCACGGATGTGCGACCGACAGAGGTTGCCACCAGCAAGTTACCCCCGAGTAGTATCCGCTGCATGCCATACCTCGAACGCGACGGCGACGTCCACATCCTGTTCCTCGGTGCCGAGAACGGCTCGGACAATCCGGAGAACCGACTGCATCCGGACTGGATCGACGCCGTGCATGCGTTGCTGGACGAGGTCGAGGCCTCGACCGGCCCGGCGGCGCTGGTCACCACGTCGGCAGGCAAGTTCTACAGCAACGGTCTCGACACCGATTGGCTGTTCGCCAACCTGGACAAGATCACCTGGTACCTCGACCGCGTGCACACTCTCTACACCCGGTTGCTCGCCTTCCCGATGACCACCGTCGCGGCTGTGCAGGGGCACGCATTCGGCGCAGGCGCGATGTTCGCCACCTCCCACGACTTCCGCATCCAACGCGTCGATCGCGGCTTCTACTGCCTGCCCGAGGTGAACCTGAACATGCCGTTCACCGTGGGGATGTCTGCTCTGATCAACTCCCGGCTTCCCAAGCAGACCGCCGTCGAGGCCATGACGACCGGTCGCCGCTACGGCGGAGCCGACGCCGTTGCCGCCGGAATCGTCGAGGCGACGGCATCGGAGGAGTCGCTGGTGTCCGACGCGGTCGCGAAGGCGGCGGCGCTGACGAGCACCCGAGGTGCGAACCTGGCCGGGATCAAGAGTCGTATGCATGTGGATCTGCTCGCCGCGCTGAACACCGCGACCGACGACAGCAACTTCAGCTTCGGGAAGTAGCAGGACCGTCTTCACCCCCGACTGAAGCACAGCTGTTCCGACACTCGGTCGCGCTAGTGACACACTGTCTCTCGTGATCGACGAATCGAACAGTGCTGCCGTGGGCGAGGCGATGGACCGCGCCCTGGCCACCGCTACCGACGAAGTGGTCGCGCTCTCGCACTCGATTCACGCGGAACCGGAGCTGGCCTTCGCCGAACATCGCAGCGTCGCCAAGATTCTCGATACGCTCCGAGCCCACGATTTCGAGGTCGAGACAGCCGTCGCAGGCATGGACACCGCGTTCACCGCGTCGTTCGGCAGCGGCGATCTCGTCATCGGTATCTGTGCGGAGTACGACGCTCTGCCCGAGATCGGTCATGCGTGTGGGCACAACATCATCGCGGCCTCGGCTGTGGGTGCTGCGCTTGCGCTCGCCCCGGTCGCCGACGCACTCGGCATCACCGTGCGAGTGCTCGGTACCCCGGCCGAGGAGACCGGCGGCGGCAAGGTGCTGATGCTCGAGCGAGGAGTGTTCGACGGCGTCGGCGCGGCGTTGATGGTCCATCCCGGCCCCTTCGACATCGTGGGTGCGACCTCGCTGGCGCTCGCGGACATCGCCGTGAAGTTCACCGGCCGGGCCGCGCACGCGTCGGCAGCTCCCGAATGGGGAATCAACGCAGGCGATGCGGTGACCATCAGTCAGGTGGCTCTCGGGTTGCTACGGCAGCACCTCTCGCCGGGGCAGCAGTTGCACGGCATCGTCAGTGACGGAGGTGTGGCACCGAACATCGTGCCCGGCCACGCCGAGTTGCTCTACTACCTGCGCGCGAACACCACCGAATCGCTGCACGCTCTGACGGCGAAGACGTACGCGTGTTTCGAGGCGGGAGCCATCGCCACCGGGTGTACCCACAAGATCCGCACGGTGTCGCCCACCTACGCGGCGTTGACTCCGGATTCGTGGCTGGTCGCGGCTTTTCGGCAGGAGATCGAAGCGCTGGGCCGATCGCCCCTGGCTCCGGATTTGGAAGGATTTCGCCCGTTGGGCAGTACAGACATGGGAAACGTGACGAATGTTCTACCCGGTATTCACCCCGTCGTCGGACTCGATGCAGGAGGGGCGGTGACGCATCAGCCGGAGTTCGCCGCCGCGTGTGTCACCGAGTCGGCAGATCGAGCGTTGCTCGACGGAGCTCTCGGTCTCGCCAGAACTGCGGCGCGTGCCGCCGCCGATCCCAGTACCCGCGCCCGTCTGCTCGACGGCGTGATCGCCCGCTCGGCGGCGCAGTCGTGAGTACCCGCGAAGACGCGATCGATCGGTGGATTCACGCGCACACGGCAGATCTGTCTCTGTGGCGTCGGCACATTCACGCCAATCCGGAACTTGCTCGACGCGAATTCGGTACCACCGCGTTCGTGATGGAGCATCTCGAAGCAGCAGGTCTGTCACCCAAGCCGCTCCCGGGCGGAACGGGGTTGATCTGCGACATCGGACCCGACGGTCCCCGGGTGGCGTTGCGGGCGGACATGGACGCCCTACCGCTGCAGGAGAACACCGGCGCGGTGTACTCGTCGACCGTGCCGGGGGTGTCGCACGCCTGCGGGCACGACGCACACACCACGGTGCTGCTCGCGACCGGATTGGCGCTGGCGTCACTGCCGGACCTGCAGTACGGGGTGCGCCTGATCTTTCAGCCCGCCGAGGAGGTCATGCCGGGCGGTGCCCTCGACGCGGTGGCCGCGGGAGCGCTCGACGGCGTCACCAAGATCTTTGCGCTGCACTGCGATCCGCGGCTCGAGGTGGGGCAGGTCGGCGTGCGCCTCGGCGCGATCACCTCCGCGGCCGACACCGTCGAGCTGCGCCTGGATTCGCCCGGCGGACACACGTCTCGCCCGCACCTGACCACCGATCTCATCTATGCGTTGGGCACCGTCATCACCGGCCTACCCGGAATGTTGAGCAGGCGTGTCGACCCGCGGACCAGCACGGTCATGGTGTGGGGAGCGGTGGTCGCGGGCCAGGCCCCCAACGCCATACCGCAGACCGGCATGCTGACCGGCACCGTCCGCACCGGAGACCACGAGACCTGGGCATTGCTGGAACCGTTGGTTCGTGAGATCGTCACCGGGTTGCTCGCACCGACCGGTGTCCGCTTCGAGCTGCACTACCGTCGCGGCGTGCCTCCCGTGGTCAACGATCCGGCGTCCACGCACACCTTCGAGAAGGCGATCGGCCGGGTCGGACCCGACGCGTTGGCCGATACCGCGCAGTCCGGCGGCGGCGAGGATTTCTCGTGGTACCTCGAACGAGTGCCGGGCGCGATGGCTCGACTCGGTGTGTGGCCGGGCACCGGACCGCAACTCGACATCCACCAACCCACCTTCGATCTCGACGAACGAGCACTGGCCGTGGGCGTGAAGGTGATGACCGGTATCGCGCTGGATCCGAACTAGAGACAGGAGATGAGATGGCATTCGACGTGTCGCCGATCGGGATCGTCAGATCCGATCGCGCCGAGGTGGTGGACGACAACTGGGGATCGGTCGAGGCCGTGCTCGACCTCGACGCGAGTGTCCTCGACGCCGACGCGACCCTCGGTCTCGACGAGTTCTCGCACCTCGAGGTGGTCTACGGCTTCCACCTGTGCGATCCCGCCGCGACGACCACCGGTTCGCGCCACCCTCGCGGTGACACGACGCTTCCTCGGGTGGGTGTCCTCGCTCAACGGGTCAAGGATCGGCCCAATCATCTCGGGGTGTCCCGGTGCGAGATCGTCGACGTCGACGGACTGCGCATCCGAGTGCGAGGTCTCGACGCGATCGACGGCTCGCCGGTGTTCGACGTCAAGCCGTTCCTGCAGTCGATGGTTCCCGAGCGTGCGGACGTGACCGAGCCGAGCTGGGTGGCGTCGGTCATGAAGAACTACTTCTGACCCGTCCTTCGAGCTACGAGGCGGTACCCGGACCGACGTTCCGGCTGTTCCGGGTACGCAAATCTCGCACGTATTCGGCTGGGGCACCGGCGATTTCGGCAGCTTCGGCCATGACGCCGAGGTAGCGAGCCGACGGAAGGCCGCCCTCGTAGGCGTCGAGTACGTACATCCATGCGAGCACCGGCTCCCGGCCGGTCTCGATGCGCAGCCGGATCTTCCGATGAATACCGAGTTCCGAGCCCTCCCAGCGATCCAGGCTCTCCTCGTCCTCCTCGGATACGTCGTAGAGCACCACGAAGACCTGCGAGTCGGGATCCTCCACGACCGTCGCCAGCGCGCCTTCCCAGCCGATGTCTCCACCGCCGAAGGTCAACCGCCATCCGTGCAGCCACCCGGTTCCCGACAGGGGCGAGTGAGGGCATCGCTGCAACATCTGCTCCGGATGCATGTTCGATCCGTAGGCGGCATAAATTGGCACGTCGGCCAGCCTAAACCGTATCGGTGCACACTGACGCCTCGTGGTCGTGTTTCGGTGCGTCGCCCCAGGTCCGACCTCCTATCGGGCGAACGAAGCCAGCCCTACCGACGCGCGGGGGCAGCCTCTGGAATACCGTTGATGCGACACAGCGAGAGATTTCGAGCATGCGAGAAGAGGATCAATGACCCGGATTGTGATCATCGGTGGTGGTCCGGCAGGGTACGAAGCAGCGTTGGTTGCCGCACAGCACGGCGGAGAGGTGACGCTCGTCGATTCCGACGGTATCGGCGGTGCCTGCGTTCTCTGGGACTGCGTGCCGTCGAAGACGTTCATCGCCTCGACCGGCATTCGCACCGAGATGCGTCGAGCCAGCGACCTCGGCATCTCCCTCGATCCGTCGCAGGCCGCCGTCGCACTGCCGAAGATTCACGACCGCGTGAAGAGCCTCGCCCAAGCACAGTCCTCCGACATCGCCCAGCGCGCCACCTCCGTCGGCGTGCAACTGCTGGCCGGACGCGCCGAGATGATCGACTCCCACGTCGGGATGGCCTCGCACCAGATCAAGGCGGTGCTCGCCGACGGCGAAGAGCGCATCCTCGACGCGGATGTCGTGCTCATCGCAACCGGAGCCCGCCCTCGCGTGGTCAAGGGAGCCGAACCCGACGGCGAACGCATCCTCAACTGGCGTCAGCTCTACGACCTCGAGGCCCTCCCCGAGCACCTGGTGGTCGTCGGATCCGGTGTGACCGGTGCCGAGTTCGTCTCGGCCTACACCGAGATGGGCGTCAAGGTCACCGCGGTCTCGAGCCGCGACCGCGTCCTTCCGCACGAGGACGAGGATGCCGCTCTGGTGCTCGAGGACGCGTTCAACGAGCGCGGCGTCACCCTCGTCAAGCACGCGCGCGCGGATTCGGTGGTTCGCACCGAAAACGGAGTTCTCGTCACGCTGTCGGACGGTCGCACCGTCGAGGGCAGTCATGCGCTGATGACCGTCGGATCGGTGCCCAACACCTCCGGTCTGGGACTCGAGAACGTCGGCATCGAACTCGACAAGGGTGGATACCTGCGGGTGGATCGCGTCTCGCGTACCGCGGTCGCGGGCATCTACGCAGCCGGTGACTGCACCGGTCTGCTGCCGCTGGCCTCGGTCGCGGCGATGCAGGGACGCATCGCGATGTACCACGCACTGGGACAGGCCGTCAGCCCGATCAAGCTCAAGACCGTGGCCTCGGCGGTGTTCACCCGGCCCGAGATCGCATCGGTCGGCGTCGCCCAATCCAAGATCGACGCCGGTGACGTGCCCGCGCGCGTGGTGATGCTGCCGCTCACCACCAATCCGCGAGCGAAGATGAGCGGACTCAAGCGTGGTTTCGTGAAGATCTTCTGTCGTCCGGCCACGGGCGTCGTGATCGGTGGCGTCGTGGTCGCCCCGAGCGCATCGGAGCTGATTCTGCCGATCGCGATGGCCGTGCAGAACAACCTTTCGGTGAACGACCTGGCGAACACGTTCTCGGTATACCCGTCGCTGTCCGGTTCGGTCATCGAGGCCGCGCGTCAGCTGATGGCGCACGACGATCTGGACTGATCTCACAATGCGAGAAACGCGTTCCATATTTCGGTAGCACGTGAGACAGTCGAAGGAGCGGACACACCCGTCCGCTCCTTCTTCGACTCAGCGGATCCGCGGGCCGTTCTCCCATTCCTGCTGCCCCGGAGTCCTTCTCATGTCCTCTGCATACCTTCCCGCCGGCTTGGCCGGGCGCACCGAATCGCTCACCAGCTCGGCCATTCGTGACCTCCTCGCTCTCACAGCGCGCGACGATGTGATCAGCCTGGCCGGAGGTCTACCGGCCACCGACCTGATCCCTATCGACCGCATCGCCGCAGCAGCGCAGGCTGTGCTTCGTCGCCCCGACGCGGTCCAGTACTGCGAGACATCCGGCCACCGCACTCTGCGCAGCATCGTTGCGGCCAGGGAAACGCTTGCGCGCGGGGGAGTGCCCGTTGCGGTCGAGTCCGTCATCGTGACGCACGGTTCGCAGCAGGCCCTGGCATTGCTCGCGCAGGCCTTGATCGACCCGGGCGCTGTCGTCGTGGTCGACGAACCCGCGTACACCGGTGCGCTGCAGGTCTTCTCGATCGCGGGAGCGCGCATCGAGTCCATTCCCAACACCGATACCGGAATGGATACCGACGAACTCGAACGCAGACTGACGGCCGGACTGCGGCCTGCGGTGGTCCACACCGTCGCCAACTTCCACAATCCGCGTGGAGTCACGATGAGCGAGCAGCGTCGACGCCACCTCGCGGCGCTCGCGGATCGCTACGGATTCTGGGTGATCGAGGACGACCCGTACGGTGAGATCTTCTTCGACACAACGGATTCCGGTATCGAGTATCCGCCGCTGCCGATCGCATGTCACAGCGATCGCGTCATCCGACTGTCGAGTGCGTCGAAGATCCTGGCTCCGACGCTCCGTGTCGGCTGGTTCGTCGCCCCGCCCAGCGTCTGTGCGGCGGTGGAACTGCTCAAGCAGGGCGCTGATCTGTGTGGATCCTCGATGACGCAGTTGATGGCGGCGGAGATGCTCGGCGACACCGCGTGGCTGAACGCCCACCTGACGGTCCTCAGACGCGAGTACGGCTCTCGTGCAACGGCATTGACTACTGCTCTCGTCGCCGAGTTCGGTCCTCGGCTCATCGTCTCGCGCCCCGCGGGAGGGATGTTCGCCTGGGTCACCTTCCGAGACGGAACCGACACCGGCGAGTTGCTCGACGCGGCACTCGATCACGGAGTTGCCTTCGTGCCGGGCACGGCGTTCGCTTCGGGTGCGCAGTACCGTCACTCGCTCCGGTTGAGCTTCGCCGGATCGACCCCGACCGTCCTGGCAGATGCAGTGCGGCGATTGGGTGCCGCGCACTCGGCAGGTTCTGCGCCCGATGGACCCGGGGCGGTAGCCTGACGTGCAAGCAATGCGGGGATTTTCGAAGGAGAGGGAGCGTTCGAGATGAGCAACCGATCGAATACGAAGTTCCTCGGACCCGACCAGCGGGTGGAGGCGTGGGACCAGCTCGGAACCGAGCAGTTCGACGTGGTGGTGATCGGCGGTGGCGTCGTCGGCTCCGGAGCGGCCCTCGACGCAGCGACGCGTGGACTGAAGGTGGCGCTGGTCGAGGCGCGGGACTACGCGTCGGGAACGTCTTCTCGCTCGTCCAAGATGTTCCACGGCGGGCTTCGGTACCTCGAACAGCTCGAGTTCGGGCTCGTGCGCGAGGCCCTGCACGAGCGCGAACTCTCCCTGTCCACGCTCGCACCGCACTTGGTCAAGCCGCTGAAATTCCTCTTCCCGCTCACGCATCGTGTGTGGGAGCGGCCGTACATCGCTGCAGGCATCTTCCTGTACGACCGCATGGGTGGGGCCAAATCGGTGCCGCAACAGAAGCACCTGACTCGATCCGGTGCACTGCGCATGTCGCCCGGAATCAAGCGCAAGTCGCTGATCGGCGGGATTCGGTACTACGACACCGTCGTCGACGACGCCCGGCACACCATGACCGTCGCCAGAACGGCCGCCCACTACGGCGCAGTGGTGCGAACGTCCACCCAGGTCGTCGGCTTCCTGCGTGAGGCCGACCGGGTATCCGGTGTGCGCGTGCGTGATTCGGAGACCGGTGTCACCACCGAGGTACGCGCACACGTGGTGATCAATGCCACCGGTGTCTGGACCGACGAGATCCAGTCGCTGTCCAACATGCGTGGACGGTTCCGGGTACGCGCGTCGAAGGGTGTGCACATCGTGGTGCCGCGCGATCGAATCGTCAGCGAGGCCGCGATCATCCTGCGCACCGAGAAGTCGGTGCTGTTCATCATTCCGTGGGGCGCGCACTGGATCATCGGTACCACCGACACCGACTGGAACCTCGACCTCGCACACCCGGCGGCCACCAAGGCCGACATCGACTACATCCTGGGCGAGGTCAACTCGGTACTCGTCACGCCACTGACCCACGAGGACATCGACGGTGTCTACGCGGGCCTGCGGCCACTGCTCGCCGGCGAGAGCGACGAAACCTCCAAGCTGTCCCGCGAACACGCGGTCGCTCGGGTTGCACCCGGACTCGTCGCCATCGCAGGCGGCAAGTACACGACGTATCGCGTGATGGCCGAGGACGCAGTCGATCTCGCCGCCGAGGACATCCCGGTCCGGGTGGCGTCCTCGATCACCGAGAAGGTGCCCCTCGTCGGGGCCGACGGCTACTTCGCGCTGGTCAATCAGGCACCGCATCTCGGCGAGATGCACAAGCTGCATCCGCATCGGGTCACGCATCTGCTCGACCGATACGGTTCGTTGATCGACGAGGTGCTGGCCATGGCCGACGGCAAACCCGAACTGCTGCAACCACTCACCGATGCGCCGGCATACCTTCAGGTGGAGGTCGTCTACGCCGCGGCAGCGGAGGGCGCACTCCATCTCGAGGACGTGCTCTCGCGGCGCACCCGAATTTCCATCGAGTACTCCCATCGCGGAATGAACTGCGCGGGTCAGGTTGCGGCGTTGATCGCACCGGTTCTGGGTTGGGACGAGGCCACGGTCGACCGTGAGGTCGAGACATACCGTGCCCGAGTGGAGGCCGAGATCGATTCGCAGCGTCAGCCCGACGACGCATCGGCGGACGCGCTGCGCGTCGTTGCGCCCGAGGCCCGCCAGGAAATCCTCGAACCCGTTCGCACGATCTAGCGCAGTCGAACCAGCGTCCGGGGCGCGCGAGCCGCCGTCGCGCCGGAGACGGCCATGATCAGCAGGGTGAGTATCGCAAGTGTCAGCATGCGATCCATGGTGATCGGCGAAGCTGTGAACAGGCTTGGCCGCACCTGACAGGGAGCTTTCAGGTTTCTTCCCGTCGTTGTCGAACAGGGTGGGAAGACGACGCGAGCTGCGCTCGGAGATATGCCTTCTCGGCCGGCGACGGGTCGAGAGCGAGCGCGGTCGTTCGTGCGTTCCTGGCCTCCTCCGCGCGGTCCAGGCGATCGAGCATCACAGCTCGACAGGCATGCCATAGGTAGTGGCCGCCGAGGGAGTCGATGGCGTCCAGTGCGTCGAGTCCCGCAGCAGGACCCTGGCTTTCGCCTATGGCCACGCCGCGGTTGAGCGCCACGATCGGTGTGTTCTCCACAGCCGCAAGCGCGTCGTACAGTACGACGATCCGGGACCAGTCGGTGTCGGCATAGGTCGCTGCCGTGGAGTGGCATGCTGCGATGGCTGCCTGGATGGTGTAGCGGCTGGGCCGAGAGTCGTTGCGACGCAGTGCACTGTCCATCAACCGAGCACCCTCCTCGATCGCCTCTCGATTCCATCGAGATCTGTCCTGATCCTCCAGCCTGACGAGGCCGCCGGATTCATCGGTCCTGGTCGCTCGGCGCGAGTCCGTGAACAGCATGAGGGCCAGTAGCCCCTGAAGTGACGGCTCGTCCGGCATCAGGTCGATCAGCAAGCGGGCCAACCTGAGTGCCTCGTCACACAGTCGAGGCCGCACCAGCGTCTCACCGCCGAGATGGCCGGCGGTGAACATCAAATACACCGTGGTGGCCACCGCGTCGAGTCGTTGCGGCAACTCCGCCGAATCCGGTACTCGATACGGAATGTTGGCAGCTGCGATCTTCTTCTTCGCTCGCGTGAGCCGTTTGGACATGGTGGCCTCGGGCACGAGCATCAGTCGGGCGATGTCGGACGTGGCGAGCCCGCAGAGGGTGCGCAGGCTCAGTGCCACCTGCGCTTCGACGGAGAGCGTCGGATGACAGCAGGTGAAAACCAACCGCAACAGATCGTCGGCGATCGAGGACTCGTCGCTCTCGCTCCAATTCTGGTTCAGCACGGCGAGATCCGCCGCCTCTCGTTCCTTCGCGGTGCGCCCGGCCTCGCGTCTGATGATGTCGAGCGCCTTGTTGCGAGCCACGGTGGTGAGCCAGGCACGCGGATTGTCGGGGACACCCGATCTGGGCCAGTGAGCGAGTGCGGTCACCACAGCCTCGGAGACTGCGTCCTCGGCGACGGCAAAACTGCCGGTGGTGCGCACGAGGGTCGCCAGGACGCGGCGACCCTCGTCACGGACCACGGCCGAGAGGTGCTCGGCCGGCGTACTCATCGAGTCATCGGAATGACCGGCCGAACTTCGATTGCTCCGTTCCACGCCGCTGGGATCTGTGCGGCCAATGCGATCGCGGCATCGAGGTCCTCCGCTTCGAGGAGGAAGAACCCGGCAAGCACCTCTTTTGCCTCGGCGAACGGACCGTCGGTTGTCAGGACGTCACCTCCCTTCCCTCCCGACACACGCACCGTGGTGGCGGTCGACGTGGGGTACAGGACCGCTCCGCCGGTGATCGCGGATCCTGCCGCGGCACTGAATGCACCGTATTCGGCCATCTCGTCCGCGACCTCGGGCGAGGTCCAGTCGGCGTCATGGGTGTAGACGATGGCTGCGTACGTGGTCATGAAGGCTCCTTGGAGTCGTCGCGGCCGGCACCGTTTGCCGACCTACACACGAAGGACGAACGGGGTTCGTCGAAAAGGACACCACGGACCGAACCGATCTCGCCACACTTCAGTTCTGACAGTGTGGGCAGTAGTAGATCTGCCGTTCCTCCAGCGGATTGTCTCCGATCAGACCGAATTCGATGGTGGTTCCACAGCGTCTACACGGCTTGTTCTCGCGCCCGTACACCCAGAAATGTCGGCCCGGACGCCGATCTCCCGTCGTGACGCGTTGGTTGCGATCCTTGTTGGCCATGATCAATCGATAGGACAGGTCGATCGTCTTCTTCAGGTCGCCGGCGTCGCCGACCGGCGTGCGCGGGTCGACGCCACGGAGAAAGCAGATCTCGTTGCGGTAGACGTTGCCGAGGCCGGCGATGTTGCGCTGATCGAGCAGCGCGAGCCCGATCGGCCGGGCCGGATCCGATGCGAGCCTGGACAGCACGATGGCGGGATCCCAGTCGGGACCGAGCAGGTCCGGTCCGAGATATCCGACGGCTTCGTCCTCGTCCTCGAGGATCTCGAGCACTCCGAGCTCGAAACCGATGGCCTGTGCGTCGGCGGTGTTCAAGATGATCCGCGCTTGGAACGCAGGGCGACGCCACCGAGCGCCGGGTGCGTAGACGTGCCAGGTGCCCTCCATCTTCAGATGCGAATGGATGGAGTAACCGCCCACTCGAATCAGCAGATGCTTCCCGCGTGAGGCGACGGAATCGACGGTCTCGCCGGTGAAGTCGACTGTGGCGTAACGGGGTACGCGAATGTCGCAGGTGGTGAGCCGCCGGCCCTCGAGTGCGGCGCGCAGGGTGTTGGCGGCGCGCCAGACGGTATCGCCCTCGGGCATCGGAGTCGGTGTCCTCTCTGGTGTTCTTGCAGGTGATCGGGCAATTTCAGCGGCGCAGACGAAGTCCGCGCGGGGTCGCCGAGAAGCCTGCTTCGGTCAAGGTCTTGGCGAAGTCGGTGCCGTGAATGTCGTGACCGTTGATCCGCTCTACCAGTAGCTTGTCGACTCCGCCGCGGCGAACGGTGGCCGCCAAGGCGGTTGCTGCAGCGCCGATGTCCTCTGCATTCTCACCGAACGTGAGCACCGACTTTCCGCCACGTTCGACGAACATCGTCAATTCGCCGCGGACGAGGACGACCAGTGCGCCGGCCTTGCGCCCCGGCCGATGCTTCGTCGTCTCGTCCGGCTTCTCTCCGACACCGGCCTCGCCGACACCGGCTTTCGGCCAGGGCAGTGCTCCGCCGTAGGGGTTGGCCGGATCGCACGACGCGAGTACGACAGCGGTGGCGTTCTTCTTCGGTTCGTCGTAGCTGCGCAACCGGTCGACCACATCGGAGGTGGAGAATTGCGCACCGCCGAGTGAGTCGACGAAGTAGCCGCGACGGCAGCGACCGGAATCCTCGAACCCGGTGAGCACCTTGTACATCGTGGCGAATCCGCCGGGCACACCCTCGTTCATCACCGAACCGCGCGTCACGACGCCGTAGCGCTCGAGCAGGACGTCGGCGGTCGCATGGGCGCGGACGGTGAGGTCGGGTTCGAGCTCGGGCAATCGTGACCATCGTCCACCCGCCGTCGGCGGCCCGGTGCGGGTCGGGAGCGAGGGGCGCTCGAATTGCCGGTACGAGCGCAGCCGCGGTGTACGACGAGGCGCACGATGACTCGGGGCCGAGCGGGTGGTCGTCGAGTTCAGCAGCGCGCGCAGCGGAGCGAACGTGTCGTTGCTCAGACGCCCTGCCCACACCAGCTCCCACAGTGCAGCCTGCAGTGCGGTGTCGTCGGTACTGCCGACGGTATCGGAGAGTTGCCGGAAGAAGTACGCACCGCCGCCCGCGACGGCATCCTGAATGCGAATTTGCAGTTCCGACAGGTCCGATTCGGCGGCAGGCACCAGGGTGAGCGGGGCGGTGTCGGCCATGTGCAGGCTCACCCAGCCGTCCTTCGACGAGATCGCGCCGTGTCCCGACCACAGCACCTCGCCGGTGGAGGTGAGTTCGTCGAGCATCGCCGGACTGTAATCGGTCACCCGCGACGAGAGCACGAGAGATTCCCAGGCCGACGCCGGAACAGGAACGCCCGCAAGCTGTTCGATGACTGTCGCGACGCCGTCGATTCCGCTCAGGCGTCGGCTGTCCACGTGCTGCCACGCCGGAAGGAAGCGGCCGAGGGTGGCGGTGGAGACGGGTTCGACTTCCTGCCGGGCGGCAGCGAGCGACCGCCGCCGCAAACGCCGGAGGACCTCGGCGTCGCACCATTCGCTACCCGTAGCACCGGGACGGAATTCGCCCTCGACGACGCGCTTGTCGACGGCGAGTCTGCGTAGGACGTCGCGTACCACGGCGGTACCGACCCCGAAGCGCGCCGCCGCGTCGTCGAGGGTGAACGGTCCGTGGGTTCGGGCGTACCGGCTGATCAGGTCCACCAGCGGATCGTCGACCGGCTCGATGAAGGCTGCGGGAGTACCGATGGGAAGCGGGACGCCCAACGCATCGCGCAGCCGAGCGGCGTCTTCGATGGCCGTCCACCAGTTCTTGCCTGCGAACGAGACCTCCATCGCCCGTTTGGCATCGGCGAGTTCGGTGAGCCACTGCGGGTACTCGTCGCCGTCGGTTCGCAGGCCGACTTCCGTGGCGGTAAGCGGACCGAGCAGCCGTAGCAGGTCTGCGACGCCTTCGATGTCCTTGGCGTGGCGGTCCTCCGGGAGGCGCTGCAGTTCGAGTTCGGTGGTGGTGATGACGCTGTCGTCGAGCAGCTCTCGCAGTTCGACGCGTCCGAGCAGCTCGGCGAGGAGTGCCGAGTCGAGTGACAGTGCGGCGGCTCGGCGTTCGGCCAACGGGCTGTCGCCCTCGTACATGAATGCGCCGACGTAGTTGAACAACAGCGAATTGGCGAACGGCGACGGCGATGGGGTCTCGACGTCGACGATTCTGATCTGGCGTCGGCCGATTCGGGCCAGGATGTCCTCGAGGGCGGGGAGGTCGTAGACGTCCTGGAGGCACTCGCGGACCGTCTCGAGCAGGATCGGGAACGTGGGGTACTTGCGTGCCACGTCGAGCAGCTGAGCCGAACGCTGGCGTTGCTGCCACAGCGGCGCGCGTTTGCCCGGGTTGCGCCGGGGGAGAAGCAGTGCGCGAGCGGCACATTCGCGAAACCTCGACGCGAACAATGCCGATCCGCCGACCTGCTCTGTGACGATGTCGGCAATCTCGTCGCGCTCGAACACGAACAGCTCTGCGCCGGGCGGCTGGTCGTCGGTGTCGGGGAGCCGAACGATGATGCCGTCGTCGGAAGCAGTGGGCGCGGCGTCGATGCCGTAGCGCTCGATCAGCCTTGCGCCGACTGCGAGTGCCCACGGCGCGTGTACCTGCTGACCGTAGGTGGAATGCAGCACGAGCCGCCAGTCGCCCAGTTCGTCACGGAACCGCTCGACGATCATCGTCTTGTCGGTGGGGAGCTGGCCGGTGGCCTCGAGTTGTTCGTCGAGCAAGGCGATGAGGTTGTTGACGGCGTTGGCGTCGAGACCGTCGGAGCTCAGTCGCTCGGCCAAGTTGCTGCGATCGGTCGTGCTACGAAGGAACTCGCCGAGCGCCTGGCCCAGTTCTGCCGGTCGGCCGAGACCGTCGCCGTGCCAGAAGGGGAGCCGGCCGGGTTGACCGTACGCCGGGCTGACGAGCACCCGATCGTGGGTGATCTCCTCGATACGCCAGCTGGTGGCACCGAGTGCGAACACGTCACCCACTCGCGATTCGTAGACCATCTCCTCGTCCAGTTCACCGACCCTGGACTGCTTTTCACCCACCATGTAGACGGTGAACAGTCCACGGTCGGGGATGGTGCCGCCGGAGGTGACGGCCAGTCGCTGCGACCCGGGACGGCCGGTGAGAGTGTTGGCGTCGCGGTCCCACACGAGCCTCGGCCGCAGTTCGGCGAACTCGTCCGAGGGATAGCGGCCCGAGAGCAGGTCGAGAGTCGACTCGTAGGCCGACCGGGGCAGGGTGGCGAAACTGCCTGTGCGACGTAGAGAATCGAACCAGTCCTCGGCGTCGATCGGCTCGAGAGCGCAGGCCGCCACGGTCTGCTGCGCCAGCACGTCGAGAGGGTTGGCGGGAACGAACAACGCCTCGATCTTCCCCGTCGTCATCCGTTCGACGGTGACGGCGCAGTGAATCAGATCGGTGCGGTGCTTGGGGAACAACACACCCTTGGAGATCTCGCCGACCTGGTGGCCCGCGCGTCCGACGCGTTGCAACCCACTCGCCACCGATGGTGGTGCTTCGACCTGAACGACCAGATCGACTGCGCCCATGTCGATTCCGAGTTCGAGGCTGCTGGTGGCGACGACGCAGCGCAGCCTGCCGGTCTTGAGATCGTCCTCGATCAGCGCGCGCTGATCCTTGCTGACACTGCCGTGGTGGGCTCGGGCCAACAACGGATCGGCACCGTGGTTCACGTCGTTGGGAGTGCCGACCTGCGAGGGCGGTTTGTGCTGTGTCTCCACGCCGTCGCCGATCCGTTCGGCATACACCTCGTTGAGCCGCGCGGTGAGCCGTTCTGCGAGACGTCGGGAATTGGCGAAGACGATGCACGATTTGTGCTCGAGGATGAGATCGACCATCTTCTCCTCGACGTGCGGCCAGATCGATCCCTGCGCCGGGGGAGCGGTTGAGGTGTCCGCATTCGGATCGGTGACGCCCAGTTCGGTCATGTCCTCCACGGGCACCTGAACCGTCAGATCGAACGTCTTCGGAGCGGGTGGAGCGACGATCTCGATGGGGGCCGCACCGGCCAGGAAGCGGCCCACTTCTTCGTGGGGGCGCACAGTCGCAGACAGGCCGATGCGCTGTGCGGGCTTGTCCAACATCGCGTCGAGCCGCTCGAGGGACACCGCGAGGTGCGCGCCCCGTTTGGTGCCTGCGACGGCGTGTACCTCGTCGACGATCACAGTGTCGACCTCGGCGAGGATGTCTCGCGCGGCCGAGGTGAGCATCAGGAACAGCGATTCCGGGGTGGTGATCAGAATGTCCGGCGGAGTCTTGATCATGTTCCTGCGGTCGGCGGCGCTGGTGTCGCCGGATCGCACGCCGACCGAGATCTCCGGTGGGTTCAGCCCGAGGCGCTTGGCGGTCTGGGTGATACCGACCAGTGGAGCCCGCAGGTTGCGCTCGACGTCGACGGCAAGGGCCTTGAGCGGCGAGATGTAGAGGACTTTGGTTTTGCGGGTGCTGTCCGCACCCAGTTGCGCCAGCTCGTCCAGGGCCCACAGGAAGGCCGAGAGCGTCTTGCCCGAACCCGTCGGAGCAACCACGAGGGTGTGCGAACCACTCGAGATCGACGACCACGCGCCCAACTGCGCGGACGTGGGAGCAGGAAAGGCGCCGGTGAACCATTCACGGGTGGGCCGCGACAACTTCTGCATCACCGACAGCTCGCCCGCTTCGTCGGTGCCCGTACTCTGCCTGGCCATCCCATCATCATGCCCCCGAGCACCGACAGATGATCCTCACGCAGTTCCGCGATTGCGCGGCGGTGTCGATTCGAGCGATTCGGGTACACCGCTCCCATGACCGACGACCAAGAGATCATGCAGAAGATTTCCGCGAAACTCGACGCTCTGCTCGGCAGCAAGACCAACGGCCTGCAGAACGAGGTGCCTCCGGGTGCGAGCATCCAGTCCGACGAGGACGACGCCGAGCACGGGCCGCTCGGTCGCGACTACCACTTGGCGAGCAAGTACGCACAAGCGCTCGCCATCAACGAGCCTCAGGTGATCGACCGCGAAGAATTCGACCGTTTGGTCGCCGAATACGGTTGACCTGCACCGCTGTATGACGACAGCCCCGGCCCGCGCACTGGGTCGGGGCTTCGTCGTGTCCGGCGACCGCACCTGACGGTTCACGATCGAGCAGAACCGGCAGAATCCCGCGCTCGGTGTCCGATAGTGAACGCTCCGGTGCGGCAGACGTGGCGTAGAGCCTGGCATCGTATCTACAGTCGATGGGGTGACCGAACGGAAGAAGCCAGGAGTCACGTTCGAGTCCTGGGTGGACAAGCAGATTCGCCAGGCGCAGGACAACGGTGCGTTCGAGGGCCTCGAGGGCACCGGTAAGCCGATTCCGGTCGGCGACCCCGGCGACGAGCTGTGGTGGGTTCGCGGCTACCTGAAACGGGAGAACCTGCCCGCCGATGCGTTGCTGCCCACTGCACTGCAGCTGCGCAAGGAGATCGAGCGGCTGCCGGCGACACTGATCGGCATTCGGCGCGAGGATTCGGCGCGAGATGTGCTGGACGAGTTGAATGTTCGCATCGTCGACTGGATTCGGTTCCCGACGCCGCCGGTCGTGCCGCTCGCCCCGGTGGACGTCGAGACCTGGATGGAGAGCTGGCGAACCAACCGAGCCGAGGTGGACCGTCTCGAGCGTGAGCATCGTTCGCAGTCGGCCACGACACCCACGAATGCGAGGGGTTCCGATGCGCCGACGTGGTGGACGCGACTGCGCGGCAAGATCGTCCGGAAGCGCCGAGGCCGAGCGCGCTAGTTCTCTGCGTCGCGTTCTTCGTCGGCGAGCTTGTCCTCGCCTCGGTTACGGAAGAACTTGAATCCCGGAATGCCGATGACCGCGCGTCGAACGTCCTTGGTGACTCCGAGGAGCTCATGAATCTCGGGGGACACCGTGTCGAGGGTGGCGAGGATAGGAAGCAGCGCTTCCATGTGATCGAGGAGTCCGGGTAGCTGATCGACCATCGCGATCGCGGCGTCGACCTCCTCCTCGGACAGGCTGTCGACGAACTTGCGGGCCATGGGTTCGGATTTCTTGGCGATGGGATCGAACAACTCGATCAGCTCCAGCGCGGTGTGCGAGGCGACCGACGCCGACGCGACCACCTCGTCCGCGGCCCCGGTTGTCCGCTGCACGCTGGCAACCACGGCGTCGGCGGAGTCGATCACGTGATCGATGCGTGTCATCAACATCTCAATGCGTGTCAGCAGTGCTTCGATTCGGCCGGGCAGGGTAAGCGCGAAAGCGGTCGTGGTGAGCATCCAGCCCGCACCGGCCCGCGCAACCGCTACTCCGCGCCGGAGCACCGTTTCGGTACCGAGGGGATCGGGGAGAACCACACCTGCCAAGACCAGAGCCATAGGAGCGACAATGCCACACCGACACAACGCCCCGACTGCCGTTAGCCTCGAAGCATGAGAGCTCTCGTCACCGGTGCCAGCGGGTACATCGGGTCGCGGTTGGTGGCAGCTCTGCTGGCCGACAAGGCCGAGGTCGTCGTCGGCTCCCGAACGCCGGACAATCTGCGGACCTTCGACTTCTTCGACTCCGTCACCGCAGTCTCGCTCGACGTCACCGACGAACAGTCCTGTGCTGCCGCGTTCGCGGAGACCGGCGACATCGATGTGGCCTATTACCTCGTGCACGCCATCGGCGAATCCGACTACCGAGCGCAGGACCGACGATCCGCCGAGCAGTTCGCTGCGGCGGCCGCGCGGGCGGGAGTACGCCGAATCGTCTACCTCGGCGGTTTCGTACCCGACGACGACCGACTCTCGGAGCACCTCGCGAGCCGGGCGGACGTCGGCGAGGCTCTGACGGTGGACGGCGTCGAGCTGGTCTGGCTGCGAGCGGCCATCGTCCTGGGTGCAGGCTCGACGTCGTACGAGATGTTGCGGTACCTCGCCGATCGCTTGCCGGTGCTGCCGCTGCCGAGTTGGCTCGCCGAGCCCGTGCAGCCCATCGCCGTCGACGACGTGCTGCATTACCTGCTGGCATCCGCCGACGCCGAATCGGTTCCCGCGGGTTCCTACGACATCGGTGGGCCGGATGTGGTGCCGTATCGAGATCTGGTGTTCGCGTACGTCGAAGCTGCCGGTCTCCAGCGCATCGGCGTTCCTGTGCCGCTGGTGCCGACCTCGCTCGCAGGCAAGGTCATCGGAATGATCATTCCGGTTCCTGCAGGGCTCGCCGAGGATCTGGTGGGATCGCTGCACAACACGATGACGACGTCGGAGAGTCGGATTCGTGAGCTCGTTCCGGACTCTCCTCGAGGTCTCACCACGATTGCCGACGCCATGGCCCGTAGTGTGCGGGGAATGGTCGGTGACCCACCCGGTGTCTGTGCGCTGAAGGATCCGCTTCGGCTGGCGCGCACCGACGCGGCGTGGAGCGGCGGTGACGCTCTGGGGATCAGACGTCGCGGTGTCGCGGCGTCCTCCGACCGCACCTGGGGGTTGATCGAAGCCCTCGGTGGGCGTCGACTGCTGTACTCGAAGCCCGTTGCTGCGGCAGTGCGCACCAATCTCGACGTGATGGCCGACGTGAATCGACGCGCGAGGTCGGTCGTGCGCCGACTGACCGATACCGAGGAGGCGTGATGGGAACGTGGTCCACGACCGCGCTCAACGTGATGAAGTCCGCTCTGGTCGACCCGGTCGAGCGCGATCACAAGGAGTCCGACGCGGCGTTCCGCAAGCGGCGGATCATCGTGCTGATCACACTGGTGATCGGTGCCACGGTGCTCTACTTCTCGCTCAAGGTCGAGCCGGGCGATCCCGCGTTCTACGCACTGACCCTGGTGTTGGCCGCGGTGTGGACGGTGGGCGGATTCCTGTCGGGCCCACTGCATCTCGGACGCATTCAGGTCGGGGGATCGATCAGGCGGCCGATCGTCACGCCCATCCTGATCGGTCTCGCCGTCGGCGGGGTGTTCATGCTCGGCGGTCTCGTGGTGCGGCAGATTCCGCCGCTGGCCGACTTCACCGAGAACGTACTCGCGCACGCCCGGGTGGGTTCGTTGGTGTTGATCGTGTTCATCGCGTTGCTCAACGGCGTGGCCGAGGAGATCTTCTTCCGAGGAGCGCTGTACTCGGCCATCGGCGTCAAGCATCCGGTGATCATCTCGACGGTCGTCTACGCGATAGCCACCCTCGCCTCGGGCAACCCGATGCTCGGCTTCGCAGCAGTGCTTCTGGGCTACGTGATGGGCCTGCAGCGGCGCGCATCCGGCGGAATACTGGCACCGATCCTGACTCATGTCAGTTGGTCGGCGGTCATGGTTCTCGCGCTACCGCCGCTCTTCGTGTGATCTGCGGTGTTCGACCAGAAAGAGGCACAAGCACCGATTCGACCAGCCGAAACGGACGTCTGTGCTGATTTGTCTCCGATCTGGGCTACATTGCGCAGGTGAGTGAAAATCTCGATCGCGTCGATCGCTTGATCATCGACGAGCTTGTCTCCGACGGACGCGCTACTTTGGCGACGTTGGCGGAGAAGGCTTCCCTGTCCGTCTCGGCCGTTCAATCCAGAGTTCGGCGGCTCGAATCCCGACGCGTCATCCGTGGGTACACGGCGCAGGTCGACCCGGAGGCCCTCGGCCGGCCGCTGTCGGCGTTCGTCGCCATCACTCCGATCGATCCGGCCCAACCGGACGACGCCCCCGCCAGGTTGAAGCATCTGTCGGCCATCGAGTCGTGCCACTCGGTTGCCGGTGAGGAAAGCTACGTTCTACTGGTGCGAGTCGAGTCGCCGAGAGCGCTCGAGCGCTTGCTGCAGGAGATCCGCGCAACCGCCAACGTGCAGACGCGCAGCACGATCATCCTGCAGACGTTCTACGACCGCTGACCGCCCGCCACACTCGGTCCGACGACATGGGTAGGTCGTAGAGCCGGGCACCGACGGCGTCACGAATGGCGTTGGCCAAGGCCGGTGCCACGGGATTGTACGGAGACTCGCTCATCGACTTCGCGCCGAACGGGCCCAGACGATCGTAGGTGTCGGCGAACAGGACTTCCGTGGGAGGAATGTCCGCGAACTGCGGAACGTGGTAGCTACGAATCGAATCCGTGGTGACCAGACCGGCACCGTCGGTGCGGATCTCCTCGTACAGTGCGCTACCGATCGCCTGTGCGACGCCGCCCTCGACCTGCCCACGGCACTGCTGCGGGTTCATCACGGTTCCTGCGTCCGCGCTCTGCACCGACTGCAGTATTTTCACGGTGCCGGTGTCCTCGTGCACCGCCACCCGGAACGCGTGCACGTTGAACGCGACCGAACGCGGCAGCCCGCCGCTGTTGCCCGCAGTGACGAGGGTGCCTCCCGCCATCGCCAGAATGTCGTCGAGGGTGACGAAGCGATCTCCGCACCGCACGCCCTCCGGTCCGAGTGTGCAGTCCGAATTCCGGTGTCCGGTCGCGGTGGCGGCCAGATCCAGAATCCGAGCCGACATCGCGCGAACCGCCGCGTACAGGGCCTTGCCTGCCACCACGGTGCCTGCCGAACCGAATGCGCCCGTGTCGTACGTGACCGAGTCGGTGTCGGATTGATCGACTCCGATGCGGTCGACGGACGTGCCCAATTCACTCGCCGCGATCTGAGTGTGGACGGTGGTTGTTCCGTTGCCGAATTCCGCAGTCCCGACGCGTATCTCGTACTGACCTTCGGGCAGCAATGCCACCGAGGTCTCCGCGCGGTGGCCACGCGGCGGAATGGTCGCGATCATGGCCACCGCCATTCCTTCGCCGACCTTCCAGCCCGCCGGTGCGTGCTCGCCGTTGCCCCGTCGTAGAGCGGCTTCGGCGAGGTCGATGCACTGGTCGAGGCCGTAGCTGCCGAACTGCAGGTCGTCTCCCTCGTGGTGGGCGGCGACGATGTCGTCGCCGGGGACGATCACGTTGCGTCTGCGGAACTCGAACGGGTCGACGTCGATCTCCCGCGCCAGATCGTCCATTGCCGATTCGATCGCGAACATCACCTGTCCCAACCCGTAGCCGCGGAAGGCTCCGGACGGGATGTTGTTGGTGTACACGGTTTTCGCGTCGACTCGTTTGTTGGCGCACCGGTAGATCGCCACCGACTCGCCGCAACCGTGGAACATCACACCGGCACTGTGGTTCCCGTAGGCACCGGCGTCTGTGAGAACGTCGATCGACAGGGCGGTCAGCGTGCCGTCGGCGCTCGCGGCGGCGGTGACGTCGACGCGGAACGGATGACGACACGGTGCGACGGTGAACTCGTCGGTGCGGGTGAACTCGAACTGCACCGGTCGACCGGTACGCAGTACCGCCAGCGCCACCACGTCTTCGGTGAGCAGCTCCTGCTTGCCGCCGAATCCGCCGCCGACGCGCGCGGTGAACACGCGGACGCGATCGCGCGCCAGGCCGAAGATCTCGCAGATCTCGTCTCGCACCAGAAACGGAACCTGAGTGCTGGTGCGCAGGTTCAGTTTTCCGGTCTCGTCCAACCAGCCGATGGTGCCGTGTGTCTCCAGATGTACGTGCTGAATCCGCTGAGTGGTCCAGCGGCCGGAGACCACCGCCGCTGCGCCGCGAACAGCAGCGTCGACGTCCCCGGTCTGTCCGTGTAGCTCGGCCACCAGATTGCGCGACGGATCCGCGATCCGAGCCGTCGCGTCCTTGTCGCCGTGGATCTTCGGCGCATCGGGGGCGAGCGAGGACTCCGGATCGAACACTGCGGGCAGCACGTCGTACTCGACGACAAGAGCGCGGCACCCCTCCTCGGCAGCCGCGACCGATTCTGCGACCACGATCGCCACCCGCTGGCCGATGAAGCGCACAACGGTATCGAGAACATGGGTGTCGTCCGGATCGTCGACGCGGCGGTCGTGGCGGGCCGTCGAAAAGGCGGTCACCGGACTGTCTTTCGCAGTCAGAATCAGATGCACGCCCGGTACCTGCTCCGCCGCGGTGGTGTCGATCGAGACGATCCGGGCATGTGCGTGCGGACTTCCGAGAACACTGGCGTGCAGCAACCCGGGAGGGGTGTGGTCGAGTGTGTAGGGCTCGGTTCCGGTGACGATACGCGTACTGGCGGGTGCTGCGAGGGACCGTCCACACGCCGGACCGTCGACCGACTTCTCGGTGTTGACCACCCCGCAGACGGCGTCGGACACGGCGCGATACCCGGTGCAGCGACACAGGTTTCCCTTCAGCCGTTCGGGAAGCTCGTCCAGGTCTTCCTCGCTCAGCGTCGAGGCGGTGACGACCATTCCCGCAGTGCAGAATCCACACTGGAATCCGGCGGCTTCGACGAACCGGCTCTGCATCGGATGCAGATCGTCCGGTGTACCGAGACCCGCGACGGTGGTGACGGACCGGTCGGCCGCCCGAAACGCGGGGAAGATGCACGAATGCACCGGTTCGCCGTCGACGAGAACCGAACATGCGCCGCAGTCGCCCGCGTCGCACCCCTTCTTCACCTCGAAGTGGTCGTGTTCACGGAGCATGGTGCGCAGACACTGGCCGGGCCGTGGAGTGACATCGGTCGGCACACCGTTGATGTCCACAATCATGACAACTCCTCGCGAATCTGCTGCGCTGCAGTGCAACTGATGTGACGCCGCCAGTCCGGAGCCCCATGGGGGTCGTCGTACCAGTGCTGGGGCCCGATGGTGGCGGCGAGAGCGTCGTCGAGTTCGCCCGCCGTCGGCAGGCTCGGAAAGCGCAGAACGAACGGACGGACGGTCGACGCGCTGACGGTCAGAACGAATTCGCCACCGTCGTCTACCCGCCCGATCACCACGGCGGCCGACCGCCCGAGCGGTGACAGTGCGAGCTTGCGCATCGCCGTTCGCGACCGGAGTGCGCGCAGCGGAATCTCGATGCTGCGCAGCACGTCCCCCGGTCGAAGGGCATTGGTATGCGGGCCCGTGACCAGATCTGCAATCGCGATGCCGTAGTCGTGATCCGGCCCATCACTGGACCACACCTGCCCGACGCCGTCGAGCGCTGCGGTCAACGAGATCATCGCTCCGGCAGGCAGGGCCAGTGCGATGTTGCCGCCGACGGTGGCGGTCTTCCAGATCTTGAACGAGGCCAACAGCGCTGCTGCGCAGCGGGGAAACAATGCGGTGGCCGGCCACGGAGAGGCGTAGCGCGCCAGAGTCTCGATGGTGCACGTCGCGGCGATCGAGAGCCCGGTCTCGGTGACGGTCAACGGCTCCCAGCCCAAGGCAGTGACATCGACGAGAGTGGCCAGGTGGTCCTGCTTCTCCGAGAACAGCCAGGTACCTCCTGCGAGCACAGCGGTGTCCGCGCGTCCGGGCGGAAGGTCCGCGCGGGAGCCGGGAAGCAGAATGTCGTCGACAGTACCGAGATCCATGGCCCTCGTTCACCTCGTCCTCGCCGGATGATCCGCCACGCCGGCAGATCCACCAGCCGATGTGTCATCTCGAACTGTAATGAGTATCTGTTACCGATCTTCGGTCGTTCGGCGATACGCCCGAAACTCGGTGGAAACAACCCACGCATACTGTTTCTTCCTACGAGCTCAGCCGTTTCGAGCACGCTCAGCGAAGGCCGGGGGAGGAACCGCAGTGCAGGTCAAGGACTTGCTCGACGCCACGCAGCTCGGCGTTCGATTGCTCACCTCCGACACCGACGCTCTGGGGCGCACGCTGCGATGGACGTACACGACCGATCTGCCGGACCCGTCGCGCTACATCGCGGGTGGCGAGCTCGTCATCACCGGTCTCGTGTGGCATCGAACGCCCGCAGACAGTGAGATGTTCGTCCGGGCCGTCGCCGAATCAGGGGCCTCGGCACTGGCCGCCGGTGAAGGGCTGCTCGGCCATGTCCCGCCCGATCTGATCGACGCCTGCGAGCGGCACGGACTACCGCTGCTTGCGGTACCCGAGACGGTCTCGTTCGGCGAGGTGACCGAGTTTCTCGTCGGCCGTGTCACGGGAGACCGCATAGCCTCGTTGAACACCTCGCTCGTCCGGCAACGCCAGCTGCTCACCGCGATCGCGGACGGCAGAGCGCTCGACGAGTTGGCGCTGCACACCTCCAGGGAAACCGGGATGGCGTGTCTGATCTTCACGGCGACCGGACGTCGGCTGGTGGCCGAGGTCTCGGCGTTCTCCGATGCCGACGTGGACACGCTGACGCACGCTGCGCTCTCCTCCGAAAGACTGCCCACGACAACCACTCTCAGTGACGGCGGCGTGTACAGCATCTTCGGCATCGGCCCGTCGCTGGTGCAACGGACCACGCGATGGTTCTTGGCGGTTGCAGGAGACATGGCGACGTTCCCACCCGCCATCTCCGATGCGTTCGGCCAGCTCGCGGCCATCGCCGCGCTCGATCGTGCCCGGCGCGAGGAGGGACGGCTGGTCCGACGCGAAATCGCGGACCAGGCAGTGGCGTTGATCGAAGCCGACAGCACCAGACCGGAAGCCCTGACGCGGCTGCGTCAGGCAGGCGTCGACCCGGACCGCTCGCTGGTCGTCGTCAGGGTCGTCCACAGCGGACGGATCGACCTGCGCGAGATGCTGCGTACGGTTCTCAGCGACACGCTGACCTCCTTCGGTGGCGGCTGCGTCGGGTGCAGCACGCACGGCGACATCGTCGCTGTCGTGAACACCGACGATCCGAACTTCACGCACACACTGCGAACCCGATTGACTCGCTTGGGTTCCGGCATCGGACACAGCCGTCTGCTCGTGGGCGTCAGTTCCGAAGCAACCGGGATCACCGTCGACGGCGCGCTGCGATCGGCCCGTCACGCACTCGAAGTCAGCAGGCAAGGGACCAGCCCGGTGACCGTCACCGCGGGTGCGCAACTGACTTCGGCGGTCTCGATGCTCTCGGCTCTGCCCGACGACGTGCGTCGGTCGTTCGTCGAACACGTTCTGGCTCCTCTGCTCGACTACGACCGGCGTACCCATGCAGGACTGACCGATACCCTCCGTGAGTTCCTGGCCACCGGTGGATCGTGGAACCGAACGGCCGAGTCGTTGCACGTCCACCTCAACACCGTCCGCTACCGAATCAAGCGAGTCGAGGAGTTGCTGGGCCGCGATCTGAGTTCCACCTCGGACCGGCTCGATGTCTACCTCGCGCTTCAATCCATCCCTCGTTCGTCGGCCACGGGGGCCGCATAGGATCGAACGATGACTGGCTTCACCGGAATACCCTTCGCCGCCCTGGACTTCTACGAGGACCTCGAAGCCGACAACAGCAAGCTCTGGTGGAACGAGCACAAGGAGGTCTACGACACTGCGGTCAAGGGGCCGATGACGGCGTTGCTCGCGTCACTCGAACCGGAGTTCGGTACTGCCAAGGTCTTCCGCCCCTACCGTGACGTTCGCTTCTCCAAGGACAAGACCCCGTACAAGACCCACCAGGGCGGATTCGTTGCTCGCGGCGACAGTCTGGGCTTCTATGTCCAGATCGACCCCGCCGGGTTGTTCGTCGCAGGCGGCTTCTACAACTCCTCGGCCGAGGGCGTTGCCCGCTACCGCCGCACCGTCGACGACGACGTCCGCGGAGCCGAATTGGAGCGGATACTGGCGACACTGACGAAGGCCGGCTACGAGATCGGCGGCGACAAGCTCAAGACCAAGCCGCGGGGATACGAGCTCGATCACCCGCGTATCGACCTCCTGCGCCACAAGTCACTCACCGCAGGTAAGCATTTCGGCTCACCCGCCTGGCTGGAGACACCCAAGGCTGCGACGAAGGTGCGCGACGCCTGGCGGGCCCTGGCACCGTTGGTGGAGTGGACTGCGGCGCTGCACACGTGAGCGGAAATTCGTAGCAGGGGTCGAAGTTCTGCTCACCTGCGCGGAGCGCTCTATCCGACGACAGAGTATGTCCGCCAGGCACTTCCGGCGTCCGGGGCATCCTCGCGCTCGACGGTTGCCTGAATCAGACCGTACGGCCGATCGTCCGCGTTGAACACCTCGAGGTTGTTCTCGATGCCGAACTTGCCCAGGTCGTAGACGAAGTGATGCTTGTTCGGAGCCGACATCGTGATCTCGGCGATGAACGGATACTTCTCCAGCACCGCCTCGCCCATGGCGTACAGAGTCTGCTGCAGAGCCAGCGATTGCAGATTGGCGAACCGTTCGATCATCGCCGCCTTCACGCCCGTGTAGACGGCGTCCCACTCGACATCGGTGGTGGTGTATCGCCACTGCGCCGTCAGCGATGTCGCCATCACCCGGTCGGTCGTGGGCTCGAGAACCGTCAGGTCGTCCTCGAGGAATCCGTGGAATTCCGAACCCGTGGACTTGAGAATCACCATCTCCTTGAAGCCGCTGATCACCCACGTCCGCTGCGCCTTACCCTTGCCCTCGACGGTCACCGCCGACGTACGGATCTCGTCACCCTTGCGGGTCCACGTGTGATCGTGCTCGACGCCGTCGATCACCGCGCGAGCCCACGCGTATTCCTCGAGTTCGATGCGGGCTCCGTCCACGGGCTCGACATCGTCGACGTAGTGGCGAGCCAGATCGAGGCCGTAGCTCTCCAGATGCAGGAGGCCCTTGGTCTTGGCGTACGCGTAGGCGGTCTGCTTCTGAGTGTCGGTGGGCAGCACGTTGGACTGATCGCCCACCAGGTGCGCGGGAGAGAAGTCGCCGCGCAGAGCGCTCGACACGTTGATGTCGTGAATCTCGTGGCGAGGCGAGTCCCGATAGATCCGCACCACGCGGTTCTCCGCCTTGCCGTACTGATTGGATCCGAGGACGATCTTGCCGGTCAGGTCGGTCATGTCAGCTCCCGCGATAGGTCGAATAAGCGAAGGGGGACAACAGCAATGGGACGTGATAGTGCGCATCGGGATCGGTGACGGTGAACGAAATGGACACCTCCGGGTAGAAGGCCGGTGTTTTCGTCGCCTCGAAGTAATCGCCGGTGTCGAACGAGAGTCGATACACACCCGGATCGATCGGACCGGGCACGACCTCCCCGATTCGGCCGTCTCCATCGGTGGTGGCCTTGGAGATCTCGCCCTTCTCGGGATGGAACAACCGCACCCGCATCCCCACCGCCGGTGTCCCCGAGGTGGCGTCGAGGACGTGCGTCGACAATCCCGTCACTGCTCGGGACCCAGCATGCGGCCGAGGCGAATTCGGTTGATCTTGGCCAGTTCCACGCGGAGCACCCGTCTTTCGGTTTCGGCATCGTTGTCGAGCCTCTCCTCGAGGATAGCGAGCAGTTCCTCCGCGGATCTGCCGGTGGCGCACACCAGGTAGACGTGCCCGAACTTCTCCTCGTAGGTGCGATTTCCCGCCGCCAGCTTCTCGAGCACCTCGGTGCCCGCGGTCGCCACCGCGGACTGCTCGCGTTTCGACGACGGGTTGTCGGCCTTGCCGCCGATCCGGGGATGACCGTCGAGCGCATGATCGATCTCCGCCTCGGGCAGCTCGGCGAGCACTCGATCGGCTCTGTCCAACAGCATGTCTCGACTGTCGAAGGGGCGACCCTGGGCGACTCGACGGGCCCAGATCGACGATGCGCAGCACTCGTAGAGGGCATGCATCGCCTGCCGATCACTGAGCCGATTGAACCCGTCGAGCCCTATCCATTCGTGCAGCACATCTCGCTCGCTATCTGAAGTCGTTGATGCGACCGAACCGCGCGGCCGCGATCGGGTTGGCATCGGCCACGAGATCGTCGAACCGGTAGTTCGCGATCTTGGCGATCTCGATCATCGCGAACGACCGCTCCGCCGACGGTGCGTTCTCGACGCGCGACCACCCGTTCGCGAGGACTCGATCGTAGCGCTCCGTCTCCCTTGCGCAGATCACCAACGGGAAGCCGAAGTGTTCGCGGTATTCGGTGGCGAGTTGGACGATGTTGTCGTGCTCGTCCTCTTCCAGGTTGGACAAACCGACGTGATCCGCTGCGTTGAGGGTGCCGGTGGCGTCCTCGCTGCCGAGATCGGGGTAGCTGTTGATCAGCTCGATCTGTTCCTCGGTGGTGCCGGCCAACAGTGCCTCCTGGAAGGCCTCGCGCAGACCGTGCGCATCGGCGAAAGGCCGCTGTTGGTAGGCGCGTTCGACCACCCACGGAGTGCCCTGCACCAAGCCGCCGAACGTGGCAGCGAAGTCCTCGGCGGACATCTCGTTGACCTTGTCGAGGGTGATGCCCTTGCCCGGACCACCGGCGACGGCCTGCCCGCGACCACCGATGTGGAAGAACAAGACGTTGAGCACGATTGCCGAGACCGCGCCGAGAACGATGCCACTGCCGAACAACATCTCCAGCCACGCGGGCACACCCTCGGAGACCGTCGGTTGAATGGTCACGAGCATCGCGAGCCCGAGGCTCGTGGCGACGATGATCAGGTTGCGGTGATCGGTGAAATCCACCTTCGACAGAGTCTGGATTCCGACCACGGCGACGGTGGCGAAGAGGGCGAGCGCGGCTCCGCCGAGCACCGGGGGTGGGATCGATGCGACGACGGCTGCCGTCTTGGGTAGCAGGCCGAGCAGAATCATGATGCCGCCTGCCGTGGCAACCACCCAGCGACTGCGCACACCGGTCAGGCGCACCAGGCCGACGTTCTCGGAGAAGGCCGTGTACGGGAACGAGTTGAACGTACCGCCGATGACGGTGGCCACTCCGTCCGCGCGCAGAGTCGCTGCGATGTCGTCCTTCTTGATGCGCTTGCCGACGATCTCACCTGTCGCATACACACTGCCGGTGGTTTCGACCGCGATGATGAGCATGACGACGATCATCGAAATGATCGCGACGACACTGAATTTGGGCACACCGAACAGGAATGGCTGCGTGAAACCGACCCACGACGCCTCCGAGGTGCCGTCGAAGTTCATGTCTCCCAGAGCGAACGCGACGGCGCTGCCGATCACCAGGCCCAGAAGCACGGCGATGGTGGCCATGAAGCCCTTGAAGAATCGTTGGATCAGCACGATGATCAGCAGCGTGCCGATCGCGTAGGCCATCCACCGTCCGTTGGTCGGATCCTGTTCGTGAGTAGCAGGATTGGTCACCGCATCGTTGACGGCCACCGGGAGCAGCGCCACACCGATGATCGTGATGACGGTGCCGGTCACCACCGGAGGGAAGAAGCGCAGCAGCCTACTGAAGTACGGAGCCATGAAGAACGTGACGAGACCGGCGACGATGACGGCACCGTAGACGTACAGCAACCCCTCGGTGCCGCCGCCGTTCGCCATCGCGATCGCGATCACCGGAGAGACACCGGCGAACGTCACACCCTGCAGGAGCGGCAGGCGGACACCGACCTTCCAGAATCCGACCGATTGAATGATCGATGCGATGCCGCAGGTGAACAGATCCGCATTGATCAGGTGAATCAACTGTTCGTTGGTCAGTCCGATCGCGCTGCCGATGATGATCGGCACCAGGACAGCGCCTGCGTAGAACGCGACGACATGTTGGAACCCGTAGGCGGCAAGTTTCGGAACGGGGAGAACTTCGTCGACAGGATGGACGCGTTTGCGTGTGGTGGGCTTGACGGACATGGCTGGGCACCTCGCGGAAGCAACAGGGCAGGATTCCTGCGACGCTGCAGGAGAAGTGCACTAAGAATCAGTCATCGCGCCTATCCTCGCTAGTCGAGCGCGCACAAACTTGTCGACGTACTCGAGATGGATGTTGTGCGAACATCCAAGACTCCAACCGAGAGTGAAAGGAGCGATCGTGTCGGACCTCGCCGTCGGAGTGGTACTGGCTGCCGGTGCCGGAACGCGATACGGATCGCCCAAAGTGCTCGCCCACGACGGGCTGTGGCTGAAGACGGCGGTGCAGGCGTTGCGCAACGGCGGCTGCGATCGAGTCGTCGTGGTGCTGGGCGCGGCGGATGCGCCCATGCCCGACGGCGCGATCGCCGTGCACACCCCCGACTGGCACCAGGGCATGAGCGCCTCCTTCATCACCGGGCTGTCGGCGGCGTCGGACTCGGAATACGCTGTAGTGCACGTGGTCGATACCCCGGACGTCGGACCCGAGGTGGTGCAGGCAGTGCTCTCCGCAGCGCGGGAGACCGGTCTCGCCAGGGCTGTGTTCGACGGCCGTCCCGGCCATCCGGTCGTTCTGGCGCGTCGACACGTCGACGCAGCCGTGGCATCGGCGTCGGGAGACTCCGGTGCCCGGGACTTCCTGCGGGGAAGAGACGACGTGATTGCCGTCGAATGTTCTCGATGGGCAACGGGAATCGACCACGACTATCGGTGAGCGGCCCCGGCGGCGGTAGCGTGCACGCCATGGAGCGGCGCATTCCCGATCGAACAGTGGATGCCATCCGCGCCGCTGTCGTGCTCGAAGACTTGATCAGCGAGCGGACGCACCTTGTCCGCTCGGGACTGGACTCGATGAAGGCTCTGTGTCCGGTGCACGGTGAGCGGACGCCCAGTATGCATGTTCGACCGACCCGGCAACGTTTTCACTGCTTCGGGTGCGGAGCAGGAGGCGATGCGTTCGATTTCATCCAGGCGGTCGACGGGGTCAGCAGGATCGAATCGGTCGAACTCCTGGCGAACCGAGTCGGCCTCGTCATCGACTACGAGGATCGGGGTCAGTAGAAGCGTCCCCGCGGGGACGCGTCCATCCGCGGATTTCGGCGGCAACGGCGTCGATCATGCCGTCGAACTGATGACCACCGGTCGGGAACTCGACCACCGTCGCCGACGGTAGAGCCGTCGAGTTCAGCGCCAGGTGAGAAATGGGAACCACGTCGTCGTCCCGGCAGTGGACGAGCGTCAGGTCGGTCTCGGGCTCTGGGTCGGTGAACGCGTAGTCGGCGACGTCCCACCCACGCGGAGTCCAGTCCGGCATCGCCAACAGAGTTGCCCGCCGCGGCCGTTCCCGTCGATGTTCTGCCAAGACCCTGACGAGGATCGATGCGCCGAAGGAGTGCGCAATCACCGAATCCTCCGGTCCGAGCCGGTCGAGGTGCCGGCGAACCGGTTCGGCCCAGTCCTCGAAACCCATTGCGGTGTCGGACAACTCCGGCATCCGAAGGTCGAGGCGCAGAGCTTCGGCCAACCAGCGCGCCAGCTCCGCGTCGTCGAAAAATCCGCCGGCACCGTGAACGAACAGAAGTCGACCGACCATGCTGGGTTCCTCTCCTCGGCAATACTGTCACCGAAGAAGACCGGTGCCGGCCCGTGAATTCACCGGTTGACTCGGATTCGGGGTCCGTGAGAGCATCGTCGGCAGCGTCGCGTGCCGATGACGGACTGCGTCAGGCATGGAGGCGTCGTACTGCCCAGGAGGCAGCGCATGACCATTTCGTTCGATCACACCATCATCGTTGCGAAGAACAGTTCCGATTCTGCGGCGTTCTTTCGCGAGCTGTTCGCCCTGCCGGAGGCACCGTCGTGGGGGCCGTTCGTCAACGTCCAACTCACCGACGGCACGCTCGTTCAATTCGCCGAGCCTCCCTTCGACGATATTCAGGTTCAGCACTATGCCTTTCGGGTGGGCGACGATCTGTTCGACGCGGCCTACACCAGGCTGGTCGACCAGGGCGTCGAGCACTGGGCCGATCCTCGAATGACCGAACCCGGCACTGTCAACACCGACCACGGTGGCCGCGGAGTGTACTTCCGCGACCCGACCGGGCACTTGTTCGAGATGCTGACGCACTCCTACCTGTCGACGCCGGGTGAGCCGGTACCGTAGCCACCGTGACCGAGCAGCAGCATGTTTCGATGACGAGGGCCGCCTACGACACCGTTGCCGAGAGCTACGCCGACCTGGTTCGCGACGAACTCGACGGGCGACATCTCGAGCACGGACTGTTGGCGACATTTGCGGACCGAGTGTCGAGCGGCGACGTTCTCGAAGTGGGATGCGGAACCGGCCGCATCACCGAACATTTGCACCGCCTCGGCCTCGGGGTTGTGGGAATGGACCTGTCGCCCAACATGATCGAGGTCGCGCGGCGCGAATACCCGCACCTGCGATTCGGTGTCGGATCGATGGAGGTATTGGACGCGGGGGACAGCTCCCTGGTAGGGATCGTTGCCTGGTACTCGATCATCCACACGCCGCCACAGCAATTGTCGGGGATATTCGCCGAATTGCACCGGGTGCTGGTGCCGGAAGGTCTGCTGTTGTTGGCATTTCAAGCAGGCAACGAGCGAGTGCGACTGGAGCAGGCGTATGGACACTCGGTCTCGTACGACGCATACCGACTCGACCCCGACACAGTCGTGGCCATGCTCGTCGAGGCCGATTTCGAGGTGGACGTGCGCGTGCATCGCGCTCCGATGGATTACGAGTCGACATCGCAGGCATTTCTGTTGGCCCGCAAACGGACATCGTGACGTCTCGAGACCGGTAGGAGTTGCCCGATGCATGCACCCCGTCCACGCGTTCTCTTCGTCACCGACCTGGCTTATCTGTCAAGGGGCCGACGCTACTGCGACGAGGACATCTTCCTGTCGTCGCAGCTCCGCAAGTGGGTCGACATTGCGCTGTGTCACCCGCTCGACGCGCTTGCGCTGATGGACGGGTTCGATGTTGTCGTTATCCGGAACTCCGGGCCTGTGCTGGGGTACCAGGATGCTTTCGACGCGTTCACTCGCCATGCGCGCGAGAACGGTACGAGGGTCTTCACCCAGCTCACCGGCAAAGGCGACCAGAGAGGCAAGCAGTACCTGGTCGACCTTTGTGCAGCTGGCTTTCCTGTTATTCCTACCGTCGACGACCCACGGGACGTCTCGCGCCTACCCGAGGTCGATGCCTATGTGGTGAAACCGAAATGGGGTGCCGACTCGATCGGTATGCGTCACATCGGGCGCGCCGAACTGTCGGAAGTCGAGGCGGGCCATCTGATTCAGCCGCGAATCGATTTCGTGTACGAAGTGTCGTTCTACTTCATCGGCCGCACATTTCAATACTCCTTGTACGCTCCGGACCCCGGCCGACGCTGGGACCTGGAGCCGTACTCGACTACTGCGCAGGACGAGGAGTTCGCGCAACGATTCGTCGACTGGAACGACATCGACCACGGAATCACGCGGGTGGACGCGTGCCGCACCGTCGAAGGCGCGCTTCTTCTGGTCGAGCTCGAAGACCTCAACCCGTACCTCTCACTCGACCGGCTGCCCGAGTCGGCGCGTCGAGAGTTCGTGAACCACATGGCGGAGGCGATCGTAGCGCTGTGTGCCCAACCGTAGAGGGCGACATCAGTCCGGTACAGCACGCTGGCGCAGCATCGGTGCTCGCGATTCGGTAGCGTCGAGGCCGCGGAAGGTGGTGGCGGATGCCGATCACAGTGCTGCACATCTCGGCCGCAGTGCTGTCCGTTCTGGTCGGAGCAGTGGTTCTGTTCGCCCGCAAGGGCACTGCTTTTCATCGGGCATGCGGACGCACATATGTCGTGGCGATTCTGGTGATGATCGTGTCGTCGTTCTTCGTCACCGAGATCCGTGACGGATGGAGCGTGTTCCACGATGTGTCGATCCTGACAGCCGCGCTGGTGCTGTTCGGCTGGCTGCAACCGGCGGTCGGACGCTCACGGTCGGGGTGGCTTCGGCGGCACATGCTGTCGATGCAATTGTCCTACCTGGTGCTCATCGTGACCGGAACGGCCCAGTTCTTCGACTACTTGCCTCTTCCGAACGACGCTCTGAACGCCATCGTTTTTCTGCAGATGCCCTTGATGGTCGGGATCGTTGCAATCGTCCGACGTAGTCGACGGCCTATCGGTTTCCACGATTCGCTACCGTCTCCTTCGTGATTGTCGGACCGGACGCCGCCCTGCCGCATCGCCCCGCGCGAATAGTCGTCGCGGGGACATCCGGTTCCGGCAAGACCACGCTGGCCGCTCGCATCGGGTCCTTGCTCGACATCGAACACGTCGAGATCGACAGCTTGTTCCACGGCCCGAACTGGACGCCGCGTCCGACCTTCGAGAGCGATGTCGACGAGTTTCTTGTACGCCCGTCGTGGGTCACCGAGTGGCAGTACGGTGTTGTGCGCGATCGCCTCGCAGATGCGGATCTGCTCTTGTGGCTCGACCTGCCACGTCGAACGGTCATGCGGCAGGTGATAACTCGGACGCTACGCCGCATGCTCGGTAGGCACGAGCTGTGGAACGGCAACATCGAGCCACCGCTGCACCGGATCTTCTTCGATCGCGAGTACATCGTCCGGTGGGCCTGGAGCACCTACCGGTTGACTACCGAGCGGGTGCAACGGTTGAGTGTGCGCCGTCCGGAGCTGCCGATCGTTCGATTCCGGTCGCACCGGGACGTGGACGCGTGGATTGCGCACCAGCTGATTCCGCCGACGTGACTGGTGTTGTCAGCAGCCCAATTGCGATGCGAGAGAATCGATCGAGTCGACGCTGTGAGTCCAGTCGGATTCCGCGGTGCGGTCGGTGGTTTGACTCGGGCCGTGTTCGAGCGGACGGGCGACGAATGCCGTTGCGAAGCCACAGTCCGCGGCCGCAGCGAGATCACTGTTGTGTGCGGCGACCATCATGCACTCGCTCGGCTCGAGACCCAGAATGTCCGCGGTGCGGAGATATGCGTCGGGCATGGGCTTGTATGTCTGTACCGGTTCTGCGCCGAGGATAGCGTCCCACGGCAGTCCGGCATTCTTGGCCATATCGAGCAGCAGCGAGATGTTGCCGTTCGAGAGCGGGGCGATGATGAACTGGGTACGAAGTCGCGTGAGCCCGGGCACCGAGTCCGGCCACGGATCCAACCGATGCCACGCGTGATTCAAGGATGCGATATCGCTGTCGTCGAGCTGAATATCGAACTCCGACAGGACGACTCGAAGCGACTCGAGATGGAGTACATCGAGCCGGGTGAACGGTCGACTGCCCGACCGAACCTGTTCCATCGCCGGTTGATACAGGCTGCGCCAGCGGTCGGCGAATGCATGACTGGCGACGTCGGGACCACACACGGATTCGACCTCGCGGGCCACGCTGGTGCGCCAATCGACCACTGTGCCGAACACATCGAACAGAAGCGCCTTCAACGATCTCTCTTCTTTTTCTTCTTTTTCTCGTCCTTGGAATGTCCACCGGCCGACAGCAGCGCACCCGCCAGTGGGATGAGAAGGAAGAAGAGCCACTTCTGATCGAAGTCGGTGAGGAAGAACAATGCCAGTGAACCGAAGACGACCAGGGGCATCACTACTGCGCGCCAATCGATTCCGGCTCCGCTCTCGGCCGGTGCCGGAGACTTCCCGAGTTGGGCGGGCGTGTGCGACGTCGAAGCAGTGGGGAGATCGACGAAGACCTTGTCGATCTCCCCACGCGTCGTCGCCGAAGCAACGACGGCGCTGCGCTCGTCGAACTCGGGCACGGTGAGCCGACCCTCGCTGAAGTGCAGACTCAGCGCTTCGAGGGCCTTCTCCCGGTCAGCCGTACCGATCCGAATTTCCGGAAGCTCGGACATCGCTACGTCATTTGATCTCTGCGAGGACGGTGCCTTGGGTGATGGCGTCGCCTGCGGTGACGGTCAGGCCGGTGATGGTGCCTGCTTTGTGGGCGTTGACGGGGTTTTCCATTTTCATTGCTTCGAGGACGGCGATGAGGTCACCGGATTCGACGGTTTGGCCTTCGGTGACGGCGACTTTGACCACGGTGCCCTGCATGGGTGCGGTGACCGAGTCGCCGGAGGCGGCTCCTGCTCCGGCACCGCCGCGGGTGCGGGCTTTGGGTTTGCGGCGCACTGCACCCGCAGGACCGCCGCCGCCGTTGCCGCCGAGGGACAGTTCCCCGGGTAGGGACACCTCGACGCGTCGGCCGCCGACCTCGACGACGACGGACTGCCGCGGCAGGACCTCGTCGTCGTCGATGGGTTGTCCGGCGGTGAACGGGGGGACCTGGTTGTCCCATTCGGTTTCGATCCACCGGGTGTGGACGTCGAAGGATTCGCCGTCGCCGATGAACGCGGGATCGGAGACCACCGCGGCGTGGAACGGAATCACCGTCGCCAACCCTTCGACGGTGAACTCCGCGAGCGCACGACGCGAACGCGCGAGGGCCTCGTCGCGGGTGGCTCCGGTGACGATGAGTTTGGCGAGCATCGAGTCGAACTGGCCCCCGATCACCGAGCCGGATTCGACTCCGGAATCGACCCGCACACCCGGTCCGGAGGGGGCGGTGAAGGTGGTGACCGGTCCGGGGGCGGGCAGGAATCCGCGTCCGGCGTCTTCGCCGTTGATCCGGAACTCGAAGGAGTGGCCGCGTGGTTCGGGGTCTTCGGTGATGGACAGTTCTTCGCCGTTGGCGATGCGGAATTGTTGCAGGACCAGGTCGATGCCGGAGGTTTCCTCGGTGACGGGGTGTTCGACCTGCAGTCGGGTGTTGACTTCGAGGAACGAGACGAGGCCGTCTTGGCCGACGAGGTATTCGACGGTGCCGGCGCCGTAGTAGCCGGCTTCGAGGCAGATGGCTTTGGCGCTCGAGTGG
The DNA here is from genome assembly GCF_003688915.1 of Rhodococcus sp. SBT000017. Lineage (NCBI taxonomy): Bacteria > Bacillati > Actinomycetota > Actinomycetes > Mycobacteriales > Nocardiaceae > Rhodococcus > Rhodococcus sp. SBT000017. The sequence continues at coordinate 1,606,366 of NZ_REFU01000001.1, read as the reverse complement.
ATTTCTTTGCGTTGGGCGTCGGTGAGGAACGGGGCGGGGGCTTCTTCGACGAGTTTCTGGAAGCGGCGTTGCAGGGAGCAGTCGCGGGTGCCGGCGACGATGACGTTGCCGTGTTGGTCGGCGATGACCTGTGCTTCGACGTGGCGGGGCTTGTCGAGGTAGCGTTCGACGAAGCATTCCCCACGCCCGAACGCGGCGACGGCTTCGCGGGTGGCGGAGTCGAACAGTTCGGGGATTTCCTCGCGGGTGCGGGCGACTTTCATGCCGCGTCCGCCGCCACCGAATGCGGCTTTGATCGCGATCGGGAGGCCGTGTTCGTCGACGAACGCCAGGATCTCGTCGGCGTCCTTGACCGGTTCGGAGGTGCCGGGGACCGAGGGTGCTTTGGCGCGGGCGGCGATGTGGCGGGCGGTGACCTTGTCGCCGAGGTCGCGGATCGATTGTGGGGAGGGTCCGATCCAGATCAGTCCGGCGTCGATGACGGCTTGGGCGAAGTCGGCGTTCTCGGAGAGGAAGCCGTAGCCGGGGTGGATGGCGTCGGCACCGGACTTGGCGGCGGCGTCGAGGATCTTGTCGATCACCAGATACGACTCCGCCGAGGACTGTCCACCGAGCGCGAAGGCTTCGTCGGCGAGGCGGACGAACGGGGCGTCGGCATCGGGCTCGGCGTACACAGCGACACTGGCCAACCCGGCATCGGCGGCCGCCCGGATCACCCGCACCGCGATCTCACCACGATTGGCGACAAGAACCTTGGTGATCTGAGCACTGGCATGGCTGGGCACTGAGCCTCCTACAGATGTATTTCTCGCGTGCTTCGTTGCGAACGTCACGTCGGAGTCTAAGCACCGGCACTGTCGTCGCTGCAATCGGTCCGCACAGCTGCAGCGGATCGGCCGCGACCCGCAGTGAGCTACTGATTGGTAGCGATCTGACCGGTGTCGGTATGTCCGATATCGGACCGATCGTCGCCCGCATGAGGGAATCGGGCGGTACCGGTGTCCGCCACATCGGTCAACAGCTTTCGGAAGGCACCGACGTACTCGTGAACCCGAGCGGTCGCCTGCTCGGTGTTGGGATAGCGAGCCGCGATGTTGATTCCCTGCGGCGTGCGGTTGATCCAGATGTACACATCGTGCTGATACTGCTTACTGCGTAGCGCGCGGGCATTCCAGTCCGGCCAGTGCTCGGCGGCAGGCGCGAACCGCACATCCATGAACGAGACGACGAAACGCGGGCGGGCGGAGTAGCCCAGAGTGGTGAACACGCGATCGAGAGGAACGCGGGCGATCGGTTTCGTCTTCTTCACCTCGGCCGAGGCCGCCGCGACCACAGAGCCGAACGAGTCCGCACCGGCGAAGTCGAAGGAGATGGGGCACAGTCCGACGAACCAGCCCAGCGCGGAGGCCCACTGCGGCTCGTCTCGGGTGTGAACCGGAGTCACCGTGCGGAAACGAGTGCCACCGCCCAATTCGGAGCCGGTGATGGCGAGCACTGCCAGCAATCCCGCGAACAGGCTGTGTCCGGTCTTGCGGCAGGCGACCGAGAACGAGTCGGCCTGATCGGGGTCGAGCACCCACGCGGACAAACCACCCTGCGGCAGATCGTCGGGGCTCGGATCGCCGATGTCGAGTGGAAAGGCCGGTAGCTCACCATTGCCGTCGACCAGAAAATCCCGCCAGATTCTCACGGCGTCGTGCGAGTGCTCGAGCTCTGCATTCCTCTCACGTTCGGAGGAACCGAAGTCGAGGTAGCTGCCGGCCTCGAACAGCGCAGCAGGCGCGCCACCGAGTTCCTCGCCGTACAGAGCAGCGATCTCGTGCGCGACCAACACCGTGGACAGACCGTCGATGATCGAGTGATCCGCAGCGAAGAACACGGTGATCGGACGCGTCTCGTCAATTGGTTCGAGAGTCACGAAGGCGTACGCGGGCCAGATCAACGGTGAGGTGAACTCGTCGAACAGATACTGCAGGTGCTCGAACACCTCGCTCGATTGCGCGCACCGTTCCTGCTCGACCTGCCAGATGTCGATGGCACCCTGCGCCGCGGTCACCCGCGTCATCTCGCCCGTCACCTCGTCGATCGACGCGCTCGAACGCATCGCCTCGTGCCGGTCGATCCAGTTCAGAACTGCCTGGCGAAACGCGCGCTTGTCCAACGGGCCCGCGATTTCGAAGGCCGCGCCGAGCCACGATTCACGACCGCGACGAGGACTGCTCAGGCTCGTGCGAAGGTGCGCCTCGTGAACATAGGACGTCGGCCTGGCGTCGGGATGCCACCCTGCGGCTTCCGGAGTGCGGGCCTGCGGGCCGACGCTGGGTATCCACTCGGTGAGCGTGCCCGCGGGAACCGCGTAGTCCGCCAACTCCGTGAACTCCATATCGGCAGCAACCAACCTTCGTCGTACGCATCGGGGGGACTGGGCCTCAGTGGCCCTGTCGCGGAGTCTAACGACGACCCGTTGTATCGATCAAGACGACGGCGCACTACCTGCGCCGTCGCCCGTCAACGCAGGTGACGCTTGATCCGCGCCAACATCGCCGACATACCGCGCAGTCGCAGCGGACTGACCGCGTCGCTCAGGCCCAGAGCCGAGTAGAAGTCGTCCGGTACGTCGAGGATCTCCTGTGCGCTGAGACCGTCGAGTCCCTGCGCCAGGATCGAGGCGAACCCCCGCGTGGTCGGAGCTTCCGGCGGGGCGCTGAAAAACAGCCGGATCCGCGCCGGATCGCCTGCATCCACCGACAGGAACAGTGGAGACTGGCACTCCGGCACCGGTTCCATCGCATCCTGAGCAAGGTGCTCCGGCAGCGGGGGCAGTTCGCGACTGAACTCCAGCAGTAGCTGCAGCTTGTCCTGCCCCTCCACCGCGGCGAAGTCGTCGACGATCTCGGCCAGCGACTCCGGCAGGGCACTCATCGAGCGGCCGGAGCCGATCCGGGCTCCTCGCCCTTGGCGATCGGAACGCGAACGGCGTTGCCCCATTCGGTCCACGAGCCGTCGTAGTTGCGAACCGACTGGTACCCCAGCAGATGGGTCAACACGAACCAGGTGTGGCTCGAACGCTCACCGATACGGCAGTACGCGATCACGTCGTCGGTCGCGGAGGTACCGGAGTAGATCTCGTCCAGTTCCGTACGAGAACGGAAGCGTCCGTCCGGTGCGGCTGCCTTGGCCCAGGGAATGCTCACGGCGGTGGGGATATGACCTCCGCGCAGAGCACCTTCTTCGGGGTAGTCGGGCATGTGGGTGCGCTCGCCGGTGTACTCGGCGGGGGAGCGGACGTCGATCAACGGCACCGTTCCGAGCGAGCCGAGGACGTCGGAGGCGAACGCGCGGATGGGCGCGTCGTGACGTTCGATCACCGGGTAGTCGGTTGCGGGGAACTCGGGCACGTCGAGGGTGGTGTCGCGGTTCTCCGACAACCATGCGTCGCGGCCGCCGTCGAGCAGACGGACGTCCTGATGTCCGAACAGAGTGAACACCCACAGTGCATACGCTGCCCACCAGTTGCTCTTGTCGCCGTACACGACGATGGTGTCTTCCCGGGAAATACCTTTGCGGCTCATCAGTTTCGAGAACTGCTCGCCGTCGATGTAGTCACGGGTGACCGGATCGTTGAGGTCGAGATGCCAATCGATCTTGACCGCGCCGGGAATGTGGCCGACGTCGTAGAGCAACACGTCCTCGTCGGATTCGACGACGCGAAGGCCGGGGGTGCCGAGATGAGCGGACAGCCATTCGGTCGATACGAGACGATCCGGATGCGCATAGTCGGCGAACGTTGCGGTGGAATCGGTTGGTACAGGCACGTATCGGCTCCTACGGAAGATATTCGGCTGGCGGCCCGCCCGGGGGTGAACGGTCTGCACTGTCGATCCTATGCGGAATCGGTTCGTCAGGGCGTCAGGGCAGCGCTCTCGGGTTTCGCTGCGGAGGCCCGCATGAGTGCGTCGAGTTCGGCGGTGAACGCGTTCATCACCGAGCGTGCCGTTGCAGTGTCGGGAAATCGTGACCGCAGGGCCAGGCCCGATGTGGTGCGGGAGACCCAGAACTGTGCGTCGTCGGACACCGTGGCATTGCTGATGTGGTGCGCATCGGTTCGATCGAAGCGTTCGTGTCCTTCGATTCTGGTGTAGTCGATGTAGGACACCATGAACACATCTCGACGCGACAGGGTGAAGGCCTCACCGAGGTTGTTCAGTACCTGGGGGATCGGAACGGTGCTCAGCGGTAGTGCCGCGCGAAACGCTGTGTGGGCCGCGGTGATCGTGTCGGCGAGGTCGCGTTCGACCTCCAAGGTCATGGGAGCGTTGGTGGTGAACCAGCCCAGTGCTCGCGAGAATTGCTGCTGATGGCGGGTGTGCAACGGGAACAGGAACGGCACGCGGCTCGGTCCGCCGATGCCGACGCACGCCTGCCCGATCGCAGCTACGACGCCGGCGAACATTCCGGCTCCGGACCGGGCACAGAGCTGCTCGAAGCCGAGGGTGTGCTGCGCGTCGAGTAGGGAAGTGACAGTCGTTGCCTGAGGCGCGGTTTCACCCTCGGCGACGCCGAGGTCGAGCGGGAAACGTGGCGTGGTGCCCCCGCACTCGGTGAGGAAGGTCGACCACCGCACCATGCGCTCGTCCGTTGGGTCGACGAGTGGCTGGGTTGCTTCGACGCGGCAGTACTCGACGAACCCGCCGACCGGAGGCAGGTCTGCTTCCGGGTTCGACGGGCAGCGGCGGTAGGCGTCGTACAGGGTGTGGATCTCGTCGACCACGACGGCGATCGACATGGCGTCGACGTTGGAGTGGTCGAATGCGCACAGGATCGTCGAGGTATCCGGCCGGTCGATTCCGAAACAGGTGTACGACGGGAATCGTCGTGCATCGCAGTGCAGTTCGAGCGTGCGTCGGAGATGATTCCGGAGCATCGACGCCGACGAGAAGGTGGTTCGAGTGGATTGCCTCATCTGCACCGAACCCGGTTCGTAGACCACCCGCTCGATTCCGGCCGCCATGCGAACGAAGGAACTGCGCAGGGTGTCGTGGCGGTCGATCAGGTGCTCGAAGGCCCACCCGAGTGCCCGAGTATCGAGGCTGCCCTGCACTTCGAAGGCTCCGGCTATCCAGACGCGCTCGGCCTCGTCCAGATCACCGAGGTGAAACCGTTGGTTGAACGACGGTGGAATCGGTGACGGCTGCGGCTCCCCGGTGACGACGGCGGTGAACTCGACGACCGTGCCCGCGCGTGGTGTGTACTCAGTGATCGAGGTGACCCGCACCGGCCGGCTCCTGAACGAGATCGTCGAGCGTCAGGCTGTAGTCACCTTCGCGTGCAATGGTTTCCAGTACGTGGGCCAGATGATCGTGGTACCGCTTCACCGCTGCGGCGGCAACCTCGGTATCGGGAGTCTGGGCCACCAGGTACAAGTGCTCACCGTCTCGGTTGATCCACATCGATGCGTTCGACGTCGAGCCCTCACCGGTGAAATGCTCGGCGCGCGTGTCTGCGTCTCGCCCGACGCCGGGGAACCAGCGAAAGTCGATGTACGAGAGCATGTTCGGACTCACTGCCAACTCGCTACCGAGAGTGCCGTCGGCGGCCAGAGCGCCCAGTGCGGCGTGCACCGGGGCCTCCGCGATCTGCTTGGCCTGCTCGAAGCCGCGGTGGGCCAGAACCGCGACGTCGGAGAAGGTGTCGTTTCCTGCCACCTCGAACGCGACCGGAGCAAAATTGACGAACCACCCCTGGGATTGTCCGTAGTCACCGTGGTGCCGGGTACTGAGCACGGTGATCCCGAAGTAGTCGGTGTTTCCCGCCAATTCGAAGTCGGTGATCCCGACGGCGGCGAATATGCCGCTGCTCATCCGGGCCCCGGCGGCCTTGCATGCGGCGTCGAATGCAGCGGTCAGTTCTTTGCTCAACAGGTCGCGTTCGACGATGCGAACCGGAGCTTTCTCGCCCGGCGCGAGTCCGAGGTCGAGCGGGAACCGAGGCATTCGCCCGTCGTGTCGGGTGAAAATGTCTCGCCAAGCGGCGATTTCGGGAGAATCGGCCCCGAACGTCGCGGCCCGAGCCCGCTCGTCGGTGGCGTAGGCCAGATGGCTACCTGCCTCCGCGGGGATCGGTACGTCCGCACCGGTCTCCAGCGCATACAGATCGGTCAACTCGCTGATGACCAACGCCTGCGAGCCGCCGTCGGTGAATGCGTGATCTGCGCCGTAGTACAAGGTGAAGCTGCCGGGCCTGGCCACGACGCCGACGACGAATCCGGGCCAGGCGTCCGCGGTCGCCTCGGACGAGAAGCGCCCACGTACGTACCGTTGGAATTCGTCGTCGTCCGTCGCTTCTCCGGCGTCGGATACTTCGAACGCCGCGACCTCGGGTGGAGCGAGATGCCGAACGACGTCGTTTCCCTCGACCTCGAACCAGCATCGAAGACCCTCGTGCCGCAGCACGTAGGCGGCCAGCGCGCGGCTCATCGCGTCGGTGTCCACGTCACCGTCGATCTCGGTTGCCACCCCGGTGTACGCGGTGTGAACATCGCCGCGTTCGCGGGCCGCCCACGCGGCCTTCAGGTGGTCCTCCTGGAGAAACGAGGCCGGAGCCGAATCGACAGGAGCCGCTTCGGCACTCGCCCGGGCAGCCGAAGTGGGGTGCCATTCGAGCAGCCGGCCGGGAGCCGGATTCCACCGACCCATAGCGGTGATGATCATCGTCGCTTCATCCTCCTCGAAAAGGGCCGCGGGCTGATTCGATGGCTCACTCTGCGGCGACGGTCACCGACCGAGAGGCCGACGTGAGCACCGTATCGGTACCACCGTCGGAGTCGATCACTGCCGTCAACACCGCGACGAATTCGGTGATGAAGCGGTGGACGTTGGTGGACGCGACGTCCGAGCTGGGGAATCGAGCGGAGATGTTGAGCCCTTGGAGCGTCCGGTTGACCCAGAAGTAGACCTCGTCGTCGGCGTGGCAGTTGCTCCGCAGAGCCCGACCCTTTCGGCCCTGCCACTGCTCGGCGTCCGGGAGGAACCGAAGGTCGATGTAGGACACCACGAATCGAGGAATTTCCGTCGATTCGAGGATCTGGGCGATCTTCGAGTACGGCATCCGCGCCAACCCCTTGTTGGCCGCGCCTGCAGTTGCCGCCGCCTCGAGCGCCTCCCCGAACGTGCGAGCGTTCTCGAGCTCGATCTCCATCGGCAGAATTCCGACGTACCAGCCGACCGCCGCGGCCCACTTCTGTTCGTCTCTGGTGTGCATCGGCATCACGGTGCGCAACGTCGTGCGGCCGGACAGGCGCACGTTCGTCAGCGCCAGAGCGGCGAGGATTCCGGCCTGCATGTTGTACCCGGCGGCGCGGCATGCGGCGTTGAAGGCATCCGATTGATCGGCGGTCAGCAGCCAGGACGAGATGCTGCTCTGCGCGGCCGGGCCGGTGCCGGTGAGCGAACGGTCGACCGACACCGGAAGCGGAAACGCGGGAAAGCGTCCGTCCTCCACGGAAAGGAAGTCCTGCCAGGTGCGCACGGCGCTGTGGTCACCGGTGAGCGTCTCGCCGAGAGCCCTCTCGGACTGGCTGAAGTCGACGTAGCTGCCCACTTCGGGCAACTCCGGGTCGATGCCCTCGAGGGCGTGTGCGTAGAGCCGGTCGATCTCGTTGATGGCGTAGATCTGGCTGTAGGCGTCCATCACCGAATGGTCGGCGGCGAACGCGAGCAGGAACGACTCTCCGGGTCCGTTCGACAGAGCACGTGAGGCATCGTCCGGTTCGATGGTGGCGAGGACGAAGTGCGGCCATGCCGTCGGAGACACGGTTTCGCCGAACCAGGAGTGCAGATGGCTGAAGACCTGAGTCTCGGTCCGAGGTTCGGTGTGTGCCCGATCGGTCACCTGCACTGCATCCGTCGGTGCGGTGTAACGCAGCCAGGAACCGGATTCCTCGTCCCGCCGAACCTTGGTCCGAAACGCCTCGTGACGACCCATGTACGCGGCGATGGTTGCACGCACTGCCTCGACGTCGTAGCGGCGATGAATCTCGAACACCGTGCCGATCCACGAGCCCGGTGCGCTTCGCTCGCAATGGTCCTGGTGCGTGAACGACAGCCCGCGGGGGTCCTGTGCCCAACGGTCGTTCTCGACGCGGGGGACCCACTCGGTCAGGCGACCGGCGGGGAGGGGGTAGTCGGCGAGTTCGGTGTATTCCATGGGAGTCCTCTTCCGTTCCGGGCTCGGTCGGCGGTGTGCGGCGTTGGTTCGGTATTGCACGTTCGATTACGGTCGAGTCGATCGTGTAAACCTGTCAGCGGTGCTGGTTCAGCCGATCAGTCGTTTATCCGATTGCTGTTGGATTGCTGTTTGATTGCTGCTTTCCGCATTGAAAGAACAACGTCATTGCCGTCGACCCGAAGTGAGATCAGCACTCACGATAGGGCGAAAGCGAAATTATTTCGCGACGCAAAAAAGTAATACTTCTCACTGTCGAGCGTCTTGACCCGCCGGTCTCCGATCAGGAGTCGTCGGTGTGTCCGATTGTCGTATCCTACGATCGGATCACTGATTTTGCTGGTCGTAGTGATGACAGTTCACAGTCGGAGCGTGATGCGGACTGCCTCATTGGTCGGCGCACGACCTACGTCACTGAATGGCCCGAACATGGTGCGGGACACAATCAGGTTCCCCTTTTGTGCATCTATTGCCGAATGTGAATGCATTGGTGGTGGCGAATTGACACCGCTGCCCCTGTTTCTCGCATGTAGTAGGTTCGGCGCGTGACTCGAATTGGATTTGCCGATCACCTATTCTTGCGAATGCATCACGGCATCGGATATCCCGTCTACAACCAGTTCCTGTGGTGGTTCGACGAATCCGTCCAGCGAATCGACCTGGAAAAACTACGGGACAACCTGTCCGACGGTCTGCTCGCGCGCCGAGTGGTCGCGTCGACGGTGCCTGGTGCCCGCGATCGATGGGTCGCCTCGAACGTCTCCCATTCACTGGATTTTCACCCACACTTCATCGAATCGACCGATGTACTGGCCTGGGCCGACGGTCGCCTCGATCGCGACATCGATCCCGAGACCGGGCTCGGTTGGCGACTGGCAGCGGCACCGTTGGCGAACGGAGGGACGGTGCTGTCGTTGGTCGCTTCGCACATGGTCGCCGATGGCGGCGCCCTGATCGCCGCGTTCGGTGCTGCCAATTCCCCGTCCGAGCAACCTCGGTCGGTTGCGACGGCGGACGGCACAGCAGCCATCGGCTCGGACCTACGAGACGCCGTGGAGCAGGTGCGGTCGGTCGCCGGCTGGCTGGTGAACGCCGCTGCGTCCGCACTCCCGATTCCCACCCGGTCCGGTTCGGACGCTGCTGTCCCGCGCTCGCAGCCGACTCGCTCGCAGCCGAAGGCCGAGGCGGTGGACGCGAACTGGGTATCGCCCCACGCGGTGGCAGAGGTGGACGCAGATGCCTGGAAAGCAACCGCCCGGCGATGGGGTGGCACGTCGAACTCCCTGTTCATCGCGGTCCTCACGGCAGCCTCCGGGCAGGCCGGGCGAGCCTCGATCGGAGACTCGGTGCAGTGGTCACTGCCGGTCAGCGATCGCACCGCCGACGACACCCGCTCCAATGCCACCAAGATCGTCAAGATCGAGGTCCCCGTCACCGACGCGGCCGACCGCGATCTGTCGACGATTCGGACAACCAGCAAGGCGGCGTTCACTGCCTTCGCGTCGAGGCAGGCTGCCGGTCTGCCACCGGCAGGCATCTCGCAGGCCCTCGTGCAGATGCTGCCCGACGCCGTGGTCGCGCGTGTTCCGCAACCGCGTGACGGTGCGGAAGGTCTGGCGTCGAACCTGGGTGTTCTGCCCGAGGTCTTCACCACGGTGGCCGGTATTCGAGCTCGCGCAGTATCGGGCAGAGCGACCTTCGCGGGTGCCGACGCCGCGTTCGCGCGGTCGTTGGACGGTGGCCTCACGGCGTGGGTGTGCGAGACGGGCGCGAGCGTCACCGTGACCGTCCACGCCATGGATCCCGATCGATTCGCCGACGACCAGGCGCTGCGTGACCACCTGGCGGAGGCGCTCGGTCGCTGGGAATTGACTGCGCGCTTCTGGTGAGTGCGTCAGCGGTTCCGCGCTGCCGCCTCGGTGATGTCGGCAGCTGCGGCCACCGCTGTTGTGGTCGGGGCGACGGTGTCGGCGAGTCGGCGTGCCGCTTGCCTGGCTCGGTCGGTGGTGATATCGGAAATGCCCTGCTGTAGAACGGATTCGGTCAACGCCGAGAATTTCGTGCTGGTCCCAGCTCCGATCCGGCGCAGCGCGGCTCCCCAGAACGGCTGATCGGCGCTGAACCAGCAGACGAGCGTCGGCACTCCGGCCCGCGCCGTCGCGGCCGTGGTACCCGCGCCGCCGTGGTGGACCGCAGCCAGGCAGCGCGGCAGAATGCTCGCATGATCGACGGACTCGACGATCATGATGTTCGAGTTCGACTGGGCGGCAGCAGGATCGGCACCGGCAAGGTCGCTCCAGCCGGCACAGACGAGAGCGCGAACGCCCAGTCGTCCGGTCACGTTCTCGATCATGCGCAGCAGCGCCGTGGGATCGGGCACGGGCATGCTGCCGAATCCGAAGTACACCGGCGCGGAGCCCGCCTGCAGCCATCGTTCGAGCGCGGGATCGGCGTCGACGCGAACGCTGCTGAGCCCCAGGAATCCGACGAACGGCCGTTGCGGGCCCCACTGTTCGGCGAGCCCGGGGAACAGTGCCGACTCGTAGGCCTGAATTTCCACTCCGCCGTAGCGTTCGGATCGAACGGGCAGTGAATTCCTCGTCGGTGCCAGGCCAAGAGACACTCGCTGCGCGTTCTCGCGAGCCTTCATGGACTTCCAGCGCATCGACTCCGCCAGCGCCCACATCGATCGGTTGACGTATCCGGGCAACGCGACGCCCGGGGTCACGGGCACCACGCCGTTGCGTCGAAGCGGGCAATAGTGCAGTGCCACAAAGGCATTGCCCGCCGATTCCGCCATGTTGAACGCCATCTCCTGCCCCAGTGAACCGGTGACGATCGCGTCGCAACCCTGGGCCATCCGTTCGAGTTCCGTGGTCATCCGATCCCAGCCGTGATTGGCCAGTTCCGCGAGTGCCGCCATCCTGGTTCGCGGGTTACGCGACTTGATGCGCACCCTGATCAACTCCGACTCCAACAGCCGCTGGGTGTCGGGCCCGAACGAGACCACGCTGACGCGTTCGGACTCAGCCGTTTTCGCGCGAGCGAACTCCATCAGATTGGGTGGTGCGCCGAACACCACGTCGTGTCCGCGATCCGCGAGCTCTACGCCGAGTGCAAGACCGGGCGTCACGTCACCGCGACTGCCGTTGAATGGCATCACGAACTTCATAGGGTCACTCGCAGTCGCGTCGGCGTGGAAAACGTCCTCAACCTATCAGTCCCGCCCGCCGCAGTCCGGGTCGGAAAACATATGGCGGGAAACACATTTGCGGCCCACCTGCGTCCGCACTCGCGCAGCGATAGTCTCGCGTGGTGGAAAGACTGACGTACGACGACGACCTGTTCCTCCGCATGGAATGCGTTCTCGGGGTACCCGTGGTGAACCAGATCGTTTGGCGGTTCGACCGCGCCGTCGCACCGGACGCGCTCCGATCGATGTGGCAAATGCTCGCCGCAGGCCCCATCGATCGATCCGTTCGGCGGGCCCGAGTGCCGGGAGCCCGTGACAGCTGGACCGCAGCGCGTCGATCCGCCGATCCCGTGGTCATCGGATCACCGATCGCCCGCGCGGCGGTCGACAGCTGGATCGAGGACGAGGCCGCGGTGCC